>NZ_JACVEE010000005.1 GCF_015355755.1 Nocardia sp. XZ_19_385 | reverse complement strand
GGCGATACCATCTGGTCTACTTGACAGCCTCCAACATGGTCGGGGGCGTCGGTATCAGTAAGGGCAGGTGAGGAAAAGTGAGGCTCCAAATCAGCGGGTTCGGGGTTCGAGTCCCTGATGGCGCACCTTTTTTCCTTACTCCAGCCATGATTTGCGCTGGTAGTAGCGGTCCATCTCTTCTTCCTCCTCCTGCGTCGGCTCGTGTCGACGGGCGGGTTGGGTCGGTAGTGGCTGGTTCAGAGCGTCGACGCCACGCTCGGTCAGCGCTTGCAACCTCGGATCATTCTCAATGGCGGCGATCGCGGCGGCGACGGCTTTGCGGGCTCCAGCTACGGCGGCGGACTGCACGCGCACGATCTCCGCGGCGAGGGCGTTAGGGGTGAGTAGACGGCCGGAGTCGGTCAGGTGGACCGCCAGGAGGCCCCCATCCGGGGCTATCTCCACACTGAGATGCGGGCTTTCATGACGCGAACCACCCTGCCCAAGCGCTGCTTGGAGGTCGTCGATTCGGTTGCTCAGGGGGTCTATATCGGACATGTCAGTATGTGTCCCCGCTCATGTTTCACTACTTTGCCAGCTTATAGTGGCCAGGAAGCTGCACATCAAATGCGCTGAGGGGGCCTTTCGTGGGCGATTACGACGATCTCGTACTGGACAAAGACGCCGCGCGGACACTGGCCGACGGGCTCGGCACCGCCGGCCAAGAGATCCAGACTGTCGGTAAGGGCGGGGCCCTCGCCGATGGTGTGCTCGACGGTCTTCCCGGCGCTGACGCACCGGCGGCCTGCCAGCTCGCCGTGAAGTCCGCAGACAAGGCCATGGGCGCGGTGGGCACGGCGCTGCTGGAAATGGGCGGAACCGCGGTCGCGGCGATCATCGCCATGAAAGCCAAAGACGAGGCCAACGCGAAGGCTGTCGCGGCGGCGGGCGAGGGCATCAAGTGAGCAAGAACCTCACCGTGACCCAGGTCCTGGCGTGGAAGCCGGAAACTCTCAGCACGCAAGCCACCGAGTGGACCCGCCAGGCGAACGAACTCCGCACCCGCATGGACACCCAGTACCGGGCGGTCGACAATTCCCGCGATACGTGGAAGGGCAAGTCCGGTGACGCGATGCGGGACCGGTTCGGGCAGGTGCGCACCAAGTCATCACAAGTGATCGACGCTCTCGAGAAGGGCAGCACCACCGTCACTTTCGCGCAAGCGAACTTCGTATCCGCCAAGGCGAAGGTGCAGTCGACCAAGACGACCGCCGAAAGCAAGCTGCTGCAGGTCGGCGACGACGGCACCTGCACCATCACCGAGCAGGTCAAGCAGCGGATCTATTCGGCAGTCAACGGTGACGCGGACCGGTACAGCACCGCCATCAGCGCCCTCATCGTCGACGCCGACGCCCAGACCGCGGCGATCAAGCAGGCCTTGGAATACGCAGCCCAGGTAGATACCCATGCCAAACAAGGCATCGAAGCGGCGTTCGCGAACCTGCCCTCGGCAGAATCCTTCGGAAACGACTCGCCGACAGTGAAAACCACTGCGGAGCCACCGAAGAACGGGACCCCGGAGGAGAACAAGAAGTACTGGGAATCGCTGACCGCCCAAGAAAAAGAAGAGGTACTGCGAACCCAGCCGGCGTCGATCGGCAGCCTCGATGGGATCCCCGCAGACGTGCGGGACAAAGCCAATCGCGTTGTGCTCGACACCGAGCAGACCCGGCTCAGGCGCGATGTCGACGCGTTGAACACCCACATCGCCCAGAATCCGGATGACAGTCGAGCACTGCAGGAGCGAACGGAGAAGCAGCGCCGCCTCGATGACGTCAACAAGATCAGCGCGGTCGTGAAAGATCCTGAGCGGAACCCGTCGCCGAAGTTGCTCGCGCTCGATGTGAATTCCGGCCGGCAGGTGCGGGCCGCTCTCGCCGTTGGCGATCCGGACAACGCAGACCATATCTCCGTGGCAACACCAGGGTTGGGTACGACTGCTGCTTCGCTGGCGGGGATGGCCAACGAGGCACAAACCCTCAAAACCGAGACGGAGCGACAGTTGGAGAAGGCAGGGCGTGGCACCGAGTCGGTAGCGACAGTGGCTTGGCTGGGCTATGACCCGCCGCAGAAAAATGCTGCGGACATACCCAATGTCGGACTGGAGGGTCGGGCGAACGAAGCGGCGAAGCCGCTCGCGCAGTTCTACGAGGGTTTGGAAACCGCGAGCAATAAGAACGATCCACACATCACAGCGTTGGGGCATTCCTATGGGTCGCTGGCGACCAGCCAGGCTCTGCAAGAAAACGGGAAAGCCGTTGACGATGTGGTGTTCTACGGCTCTCCCGGTCTCGGCGGCGATATCCCCGTTCCAGGTGCGGTAGGGCCTTGGCAAGCCCCCGGTTGGAACGACGAGGTCGAGTCGGCCGGAGACTTGGGTCTCGAACCGGGACACGTATACGGCATGAATGAGCACGACGACTTGGTCGGACACACGAATGCTTTCGGCCGGGGTCCGACACATATGCCGTGGGTCACCACACTGAGTACTGAGGAGATCACCGACGGGCAGAACAAGTATCCGCAGGGCTCTGGGCATGCGAGCTACCCTCGGACTCCGGATGGCGACAACCCGAACATCCCACTACACCGCAGCGGATACAACCTGGCCGCAATCGTTGCGGGACTCCCGGGCAATGCGACAAATCCGAGTAGTCAGCGATGACCCGCAATCGAATGCGATTGATCATCGCCCTCACGTTGGTTGCCGGAGTGATCATGATGATCCTGCTAGCGATAGGGCTGTATCGAATGACTGAGAATCCGTACGAACCAAGCAGTGACGACGAAACCGCCGCAGCCGCGCAACAATTGCAGCAGCGAAGCAGCATGGAAGATGCCACCGCGGAGATCAACGGAGTCGTTGAACAGATCGCGGCTGCCGCCTCTGAACTGGTCCCTGGGCTCCGCTTCTATTGGAATCGTGAAGAGTCGACTACACGATGCGGTCGACCGTTCGATCGGACCAACGGATTAAAGCGAACTCTGCGCAACTATGTCGCCAGCGCTCCGATCCCAGATGAGGTCTGGCCAACCCTCGTCGGCCGCGTGAATGAGATCGTCGCAAAGGTCGGGGCCAGCAATCCAGCGGTCATGCAGGACATCAACAGCGTCCCGGGAACGCCGGGCAATCACGACATCTGGTTTTCCAACCCTGACATCGGCACCGTGATCAAAGTCGGCAGCCAGAAGGCTACGGTTATCTCGGCGACCACCGGCTGCCACCTCAAGCGGGCTGACTTCGCCAATCCGATCAGGGAGAAATGACGCCGGCCGGCAACGAGGCGGGCCTCAGCGCTGCCGGACGCGCACTGCGTAGCGGCGCTCGGCGTAGACGAGATCGTCGCGCCACAGGCGTTCCGCCGTGTACCGCATGGCGGGGCGCAGCAGCGGCAGCACCCGCCGTGCGTGCCGGAATCCCGGCCGGTCCGAATGTGCGACAACGGCTTCGATGACGGAGGTCAGCTCGCGGCCGTCCGGGCCGGGCCCCAGCGGGGTGGCGTGCGTTTCGACCACGCTGCCCGTCCCCTCACCGGAGGTGATGCGCATGATGATGGTCCGCGGGTCCGGGCAGGTGAATTCCGCTTCGACCGGCACGCCGAGTTTTCGCGTCACCCGGAAGGTCACGTTCAGCAGGAATCGGTGGTTGTCTTCGGTGATGTCGTGCCGTGGCGGGGCCTGGGTCACGGTCAAGCGGGCGAACGAATAGGGATGGAACCAGGATCCGTGCCAGGGGTCGAGGCGGTTGGCGATGATGTCGCGTGGCTCGCATACGCCGACCAAACGGGTCACCGCGTGCACGGTGGCATCGACCGGCCGGGCCCCGAGAATCGGTGTGGCGGTGGGCTCCTCGCCGCCCAGCTTGTCCAGGCGCACCCACGCCAGCACGCCATCGTCATGGGCGGGGTAAGGGCTCCAGCGCGCGGAACCCCCGGCGCCGACCCGCATCCCGTGCCACCGGCAGATCAACGCGGCGTCCTCGACCTCGGCGGTCCCCAGATCCGCCCCCAGGTGCGGGCAGGCGCCGGGACCGATATGCAGGCCGCCGCCCCCATCACGCCAGGCCACGATCTCCACGCCGCCGACTGTGGTGGCGAAGGGCCGATCGGCACGGATCTGACGACTGGCGGCGATGGCGTACCAATTGCCCGACGGGCGGCGCTGCGACCAGCGCAGCGCCGCCGCGATCAGCGCGGGATCGGCGGTATCGTAGGTGGGGTCTTGGCGCGACCAGGTCTGCGGTGAGAAACGTTGCAGCGGCGACTTTTTCATCGATCGTGCCTTCCGAGGGTGGCCAATGTCCGCAGCGCCGCCGAGCGCCCGCGGGCCGGGACTGTCTGCAAGTCGTGGCCGGCACCGCCGTGCCGGTCGAGCAGCGCGTTGGCCGCGAGCCATCCGGTGGTCGCGGCGCGTTCCATCAAGGCCACCGGTAGGTCGACGCGGATGCCGTCACCGGCGAGCACGAGTCCGGGAACCGGTGTGAGCACACCGGGTCGGCGCGCGAAGTCGCCGGGAGCGAATCGCGGGCAGTCCTGGCGCCACAGCGTCGTTTCCCCCACGATCCGTGCGGCGGCGGTCTCGGGATAGATCTCGTGCAGCCGCGCCAGTAGGCGCCGGCGCAGCTCCGCGGCGGGTCCGGGCGCGGGTTGCTCGTCCGCCGCCGCGTAGGCGTGCAGTTCGACGACGCTGCCGCCGTGCGTGCGCGCCCATTCCGCGGCCTGCCGTTCGTAGGAGCTCACGATGCTGATGTTGTCGAGCGGGTCCATGTTCCCGGTGCCCAGGAAGCTCGGCCGGTCCGCGCGCACCGGCCGATCCAGCCACAGCCGCAACACCGCGAAGCTGGGCGCGGTGCCCAATTCGGTTATCCGCGAACGCCATTCGGTGGTGCCGAGCGTCGGTGACGCGGCGACGACACGGCGCAGGCCGGGAATGTCGGCGGCCAGTACCACCGCGTCGGCCGGTGTCGTCGCGCCGGTGTCGTCCGCGATGACGAAACCGTCACCCGCGGTATCGATCCGCTGCACGCGGACGCCCGTGTGGAAACGGACCCGTCCTGACCCGCTCAGATACTCCGCCAGCGGATTCCACAGGCTCACATCGAAGTTGTCTTCGGCCACATCGAAGACCAGGCCCTCGCTGGAGCCGAGAAAATAGATGTGGAACATCGCCGCGAGCTCGGCGGCCGACATGTTCTTCGGCGCCACGAAGAAGCTGCGCGAGAACACCTCGAAGGCCAGATGCCGGGCGGCCTCCGGAAAGTTGATGTCGCGCAGGAAGGTTTCCGCGTCGAGGTGGTCGAGTTGCTCGTAGATGCGCGGCACCGACACCGCGGCCAGCGGCGCGGCGGCCCGGGCGTCGAGCTGGATCAGGTCGCGCAGGCGGAAGGTGGGGCTGCGCAGCGCGAAGGCGATCGCGTTCCATGGCGGCGTACGCGGAATCCCGCGGAAACTGTCCACGCGCCCGTGCCCGTCGATCAGCGGGTAATCCGCCAGCCGATGCAGCCGGTCGAGCCGAGGATCACTGCGCGACAGCATCTTTCGCAGATTGTAGTACTGCGCGAAAAAGGCGTGGAAGCCACGATTCATGGCGACCGGGCTGCCGTCGTCGAGCCGGTGTGTCCAGCCGCCGACCCGCCCGCCCAGATACCGCTCGCGTTCGATGACCTCGACCTCGAATCCACGCTCGGCCAATCCGGTCGCGGCGGCCAAACCGGCGATGCCCGCACCCACGACCACAGCCCTGGGGCGGCGGCCGTCCCGGCCCACATCGGACCGTCCCACTGCTGCCGGATAACGCACCCGCCGAGCGTCTCGGCCGTGCCCGATCGCGCGCACATCGCTGGTCATCGGCGAGCTTCCTCCTGTCGCTGTCGTGTTCGTTCCCAGCCGAGCAGGACCGCGGTCACCAGCGCGAACCCGAACAGGAAGTCCTCTACCGGGATATCCAGCGGAAAACGAAGGCCGAGAATGTGATCCGGGTTGTAGACGATGATGGGAGCGTCGAGATCGGTGAGCCAGCCGTCGACCGGGATCTGAAATCCGAACACGATCAGCATCGACAGCCAGTAGGCCGGACGGTGAAACAGCCCGGTGCGCAACCACATCCACTCCAGCAGGCACACCACGACGACCGCGACCACGGCGGGCA
The DNA here is from genome assembly GCF_015355755.1 of Nocardia sp. XZ_19_385. Classification (NCBI taxonomy): domain Bacteria; kingdom Bacillati; phylum Actinomycetota; class Actinomycetes; order Mycobacteriales; family Nocardiaceae; genus Nocardia; species Nocardia sp. XZ_19_385. The sequence goes on along the minus strand of NZ_JACVEE010000005.1, from coordinate 318,838 downwards.
GCGTGTAACCCACTCCGCCCAGGTTCACCGTTGTGCCCGTTTCCGGCCGGCGAGGCGCGCCTTGTCCAGCAAGCCCTCGACCGCGACGAAGGTCAGCAACCCGCACAGCGGCACGACCACGAAGAACAGCAATTCCTCGAGCGGCAGCCCGCCCGGCAGCCGTACACCGAGCACATAGCGCGGATTGAAACTCCACACGCCCGCGGCGATCGCCACCAGATCCCAGATGACGAACACACCGATCGGCACCACGGCGCCCAGCAGCAAGCGCGGCCTGCGATATACCCCGCGCCCGAGGAATTCCAGCGGCGCCGTCAACACCACGCACGCGATCAGGACGAGCAGATAGTGCCATCGGTCCACGGTCACTCCTCGGTGGCAGTCGTCGGGAGGTTCTCCAGCGCGGGCGCCGGGACCGGCTGCGCTTTCCGGCGGGCCCACCATGCTTTGAACACACCGGCGCCGCCGACGCGCAGGCGTTCGCCGGTGCCGACCCTGGCGCGATGTCCGAAGACTTCGAAGTCCCGGTCCTCGATCCGGTCGAGGATCCGCGCGTACAGCACCGCGGCCGTGGCCACGCAGGGCCGTGACCGCGGCGCCAGCGTCTCGATACCGGCGCGTGCGTAGTCGTAGATCGCGCGGGTCTCGGCGTGTTGTGCGGCCAATGCGGCACGCACCCGCGGGTCGGCTTTGCCACGCCCGCTACACCACGACAGCAGTTCCCGGTCGACGCCGTGCGCGGCCAGTTCGTCGGCGGGCAGATAGACGCGATCGCGGGCCAGGTCCTCGTCGATATCGCGCAGAAAGTTGGTGAGCTGGAAGGCTTTTCCGAGCGCGGCCGCGTAGGGCGCGGCTTCCGCCGCAGCCGAGGCGGTGCCGAGTACCGGCAGCAATTGCAGTCCGATCACCTCCGCCGAACCGTAGACGTAGCGATCCAGCGCGGACCGGTCCGGATAGTCGGTGACCGAGAGGTCCATGCGCATCGACATCAAGAACGCCTCGAACAGATCCCGCGGTATCCGGTAGCGCTCGACGGTGTGCCGCACCGCGGCCAGCACGGCGTCTCCCGCGGTATCCACGGACTCGAATTGCGTTGCCAGCCTGGCCAATCGAGCCGCACGCTCGGCAACGGTGAGCGCCGGGTCGAAGTCGTCGAGGATGTCGTCGGCGCGGCGCGCGAAACCGTAGAGCGCGTGCACGGCAGGGCGCTGATCGGGCGCGAGCAACCGCGTCGCCAGGAAGAAGGTCTTGCCGTGGCGGGCGTTGAGTGCGCGGCACTCGCGGTAGGACTGCTGCAAGGCGGGGTCCTCGATACCGGCGGCGACGAGTTCGGCGTGGGTCATCGCGCTCCCCGATCCGCTACTGTTCCGGCGGTCGGGTGGGCACCGTGCCACGGGCCGGTGATCCGATCGGCGGCGAGACGTCCGGAGATGAGCACCGGCGGTATACCGACTCCGGGAACCGTCGATCCGCCTGCCAGCACCGCGTTTTCGACTCCGCGCACCATGTTGGCCGGCCGGAACGGCCCGGTTTGGGCGAAGGTGTGCGCCAGCGCGAAGGGGCTACCGGCGAGCATGTCCTGTCGCGCCCAGTCCGCGGGAGTGACCACGCGCAGCACCTGCACATCGCGCAGCGCGTCGCCGCCCAGCCGCCGTCGCGCGATGTCGAGGATCTGCTCGGCGTACTCGGGACCCTTTGCGTCCCAATCGATATCGCCGCGTGCCAGATTCGGCGCGGGTGCGAGCAGATAGAGCAGATCGCGCCCCGGCGGCGCGAGCGACGGATCGGCGGCCGTGGGCCTGGTGAGCAGCAGCGACGGATCGGACATGACCTGCCCCTCGGTGATGATCTCGCGGAAGACGGACCGCCAGGCCGCGCCGAAGAGCAGGCTGTGGTGCGGAAGCTCGCTGCCGCGGTCACAGCCCAGATGCAGGACCACCGCCGAGGGCGCGGCGCGCACCGCCATCGGCCGGCGCGAACGGTGCCCGAGCAGCGCGTGACTGCGGTGCAGTTCGGTGGTCAACACCACTGCGTCGCAGGCGATGTCGGCGCCCTGCTCGGTGCGCACAGCGTGCACACGGTTGCCGGATCTGACCAATTCCGTCACCGCGTCGCCGTATCGGAACCGCACACCCGCGGATTCGGCCGCCGCCGCCAGCGCATCGGGCACCGCACGCATGCCGCCCCGCGGGAAGAAAACCCCCGCCATGGTGTCCATGTAGGCGATCACGGCGTAGGCCGCCCGCGCGTGCTGTGGCGCGACGCCCGCATACAACGACTGGAAGGTGAAGACGCGACGCAAGTCTGGGTCGTCGATGAACTCGGCGACCTTGCGGTCCCAGCCGCGAAACCCGCCCAGGCCGACGAGCCGGGCCAATCCGGGCGTGAGCATCGACGCCGGCGAATCGAAATTCGACCCGATGAATTGATCGAACTCCGCCGCGTACAGCCGGGTCAGCCAGGCGCGCAGCCGGTTATAGCCCGCCGCCTGCCCGGCACCGGCGAAATCGGTGATCCGCCGGGTCATCTCGGCGGCGTCGCTGTGCACCTCGAGGGTGCGTCCGTCGGCGAAACGCGCGTGGTAGGCCGGTGCGACCGGGACCAACTGGACTCGATCCGAGGTCCGCTCCCCCACCGCGGCGAAGGCTTCGTCGAGCACTTCGGGCATGGTCAGCACGGTCGGGCCGGTGTCGATGCGGTAGCCATCGATGTCGAGCCGCCCCATGCGGCCGCCCGGCCAGGCTTCGCGCTCGACGACGGTGACCGAGCGTCCCCGGCCCGCCAGGTGCAGCGCCGCGGACAAACCTGCCAGTCCCGCGCCGACCACCACGACATGATCGGTACGACCGGAAACGGTGCGCATTACTTCTCCCTCGTCATAGTTCGCGGGCGGTGCACAGCAGCGCCATATGTTCCAGTGCCGCGCGCCGATCCGGTTTCAGGTCGTGCGTCCCGAGCACCGTGGTCGCCTCCGCGACCCGTTCGGCGATCATCGACTCGATGTACTCCGGCGCACCGGTGGCCGCGATCAGCTCCCGGCTGCGCGTGATCGCCGCCGCGTCGAGCACCGGCAGCGTCGTGACTTCCGTCAGCTGGGTTCGAGTCGCGGTGTCGGCCATCTCGAACGCGGCCACCACCACGCTGGTCGCTTTGTGCTGACCCAGATCGCTGTCTTCGGGTTTTCCGGTGACCGTGGCGGAGCCGAAGATCCCGAGCAGGTCGTCACGCAACTGAAAAGCCTCACCGACGAGGCTGCCGTAGCGGCCCAGCGCCGTGATCGTCGCCGCGGGGCAATCCGCCAGTGCCGCACCCATTTCCAAGGGACGCCGCACCGTGTAGTTGCCCGATTTCGCGCGCGCGATGGCCAGGACCGTTTCCAGCGTGGGCAGATCCCGGGTGTCGTTGGACAGATCCGCGAACTGCCCCACCGCCAATTCGATCCGCATCAGGTCGTAGGTCGGCCACAGCCGCGCCAGCGCCTCGGCGCCGACCCCGCTTTCCCGCAGCATCTGTTCCGCCCAGACCAGGCACATGTCGCCGAGCAGCGTCGCCGCGGACGCGCCGAATCGGCGCGCCGACCCGGATCGGCCGTTCTCCCGATGCCGCTCCGACAACCGCAGGTGGGCAGACGTTTCGCCGCGCCGCAGCATGCCCGCGTCCATCACGTCGTCTTGGAGCAGCGCGAACGCGTGCAGCAGTTCCAGACTGGCGCACGCCCGCAATGCGGCGGGGTCGTGCTCGCCGCCGCACAGCCAGCCCAGATACATGAAGGTGGAGCGCAGGCATTTGCCGCCCAGCGCGTACTGACGCAACACCTCCTCGACCCCGGCAACCGCCAGTTCCTCGATGCGCGCCCGCGCCAAGAACTCGGCGACCTCGTCCAGCACCTGGGCGCGCAGCCCGCCGTACCAGTGCGCGAAGCCATCCGCGGCATCCCGATCAACCGGCGCGTGCGGTGGTTCGACCGGATCGAAAAGCACTGTGCTCACAGGGATTCTCCGTTTCGCGTCGCGGTGCTGCCAGGTCTGCTTCGGTGCGGTGCAGGCGGGGAGGATGCCGCGGCCAACGCCGCGGCGATCGATTCGAAGGGCGCGTACGCGGCCATGTCGGCTGCCATCCGCCGCGCCGCGGTGCGGTACCGCGGCGAATTCGAGACCCGGTCGACAGCCGCGGCGAGCCGGGCGGAACCGGGACGGGCGGTACCGAGATCGATGCCGGTGCCCGTATAGGCGACACGCGCGCCGATCTCCGGCTTGTCCGCGGTGTCACCCGCGACGATCAGCGGCACCCCGTGCCGCAACGCCTGCTGCACACCCCCGTAGCCGCCGTTGGTGATCATCACGTCCACGAACGGCAACAGCTGCTCATAGGGGACGAAATCGGTGACGTAGGCGTTGGCCGGAACCGGTCCCAGTGCCGCGGGCGCACCACCGGTGCACGCGACGACCACCACGTCGCTACGATCGGCCAACGCGCGCAGCGCCGGCCGGATCAACTGATCGAAATCGCTGTTGTCCCAAGTCCCTTGGGTCATATGGACCACCTTGCGGCCGCTGCGCAGCACACTCCACCACTCCGGCAACACCGCGTCGGTGCCGCCGAGGGGTATCGGGCCGGTGAACACGACCGATTCCGGCAGATCACCGCGCGGATACTCGAATCCCGGAATCGTGAACTGCAGGAGCCGGTCGGCCAGCACCGGCCAGTCGAGCAGGTATAACGGCGCGGGACCCACACCCAACTCGCACAGAATCGCGTCGAGGCGCGACTGGTCGCGGCGAAACAGCACCCGCTCGACGAACCGGTTCATCGCCGCGTAGTCGCGGTCGGCGCGCGGCTGCCAGCCCACGCCGAACGGCGCACAGTCCGCACTGGAAAGCATCAGCGGAACCACCCCGCAGGCCAGCACCGGAGGACGCGCGGACCGGTCGAGGACCAGCGGAATGGCGCCGGTGAACATCACATCGACCAGCACGGCATCGAATTCCGTCCGGTCCAGCTCGGCGCGCAGAGCGTGGTACTGAGCGGCGAGTGGGTCCAGAAAACCGGTTCGCATCTCGATTCGACCGGTTCGCCACCGCCGCAGCAACTCCGGGAGCAGTCCGTCGGGGAGGCCGATTCGCGATACTTCCGCCGCTTGCGGCAGCACCGCGTGGTGCACTCCGCGCGCGCGGACCACCTCCGCGAAGGCGGCGCCGGTCAGGAACCGCACCTGGTGACCGCGCCGCACCAGATCAGCGGCTATCGCCAGCATGGGCGTGACATGCCCGGGAATCGGTGTCGCCGCGATCAAGTATCGAGCCATTGCGCTTGTTCCCTCACTGGCCACTCGCCGAGTGCCGACCGTGCAAAGTCTTGCGATCCAGACATCGGGTGGCGCCGGTGCCGCCCGAGCCCATCGTACGACAAACGGTGCAGAAATGATGCAAGCCAAGCCGACAACTTTCGGATCGATTCGACAACCAGCCTGTTCAGGATGAAATGTACGGAATCGTGTCCGAGTCATGAATCATTTATGCATCGTTTTCATGTTAGCGTCGGATTCGCGAGTCCGGCAGGTCTGCGACCGGAGCGCTTCGAACCGCGGGAGACAAAACGATGACCTCGATTCCGCTCCACCGGCACCGACGGACACCCCTGGCCGCCGCGCTCGATCCCTTCGCGGACCCGCCGCCGCGGCGATGAGCACCGAGCCGGGCGACGCCGACCCGCAGCAGTTGACCGAGTACACCGTGGGAGCGGCGGCACAGCGGCTGGGTATTCCGGTAGACACGCTGCGCAGCTGGAACCGGCGCTACGGCATCGGTCCCCGGCAGCAGAATCCAGGCCGGCACCGCCTCTACACGCTGCACGACATCGCCGTGGTCACCCGCATGCTGGAACTGGTCCGATCGGGTGCGAGCCCCGCCAGCGCCGCGCGCGCCGCGCAGGCGATGCGCGAGCCCGACCCGGCGCCGGGCGATGTCGAGGCCGTGGTCGCCGCCGCCGAGTCGATGAGCGTGGCCCGGCTGTCGAGCCTGCTGTCCGCACATCTAACCCAAGAGGGCGTGGTCGCCACCTGGAATCAGCTGTGCCGCCCCGCATTCGATCGGATCGTGCAGCAGCAGCGCGCCGGTGCGGGTTACATCGAGGTCGAGCACCTGCTGTCCTGGGCGGTGACGACGAGCTTGCACCGCGCCGTGCCGACCCTGACACCCGCCGACAGACACCGCGGCGCCGTGCTGGCCTGCACCGACGGTGAACAACATGTTCTGCCACTGGAAGTGTTGCGCGCCGCCCTGGCCGAACGTGGTTGCCCCGCACTGCTGCTCGGCGCTTCGGTGCCCAGCGCGGCCTTGGCCGACGCGCTGGTCCGGCGTCGCCACCCCGCCCCCGTGGTGCTGTGGTCACAATCGGCGGCCACCGCGTCGATGCGACCCATCCAGACAGCCGAACCCCTTGCCGCCGTCGTACTGCTCGCCGGACCAGGCTGGAGTCGGCGCACCGAGTTTGCCGAGCAGCGGCATCTCGGCTCGCTCGAGGAGGCTCTAGAAGTACTCGTGCAATGAACTGTGCCCAGCCGTTCGGCGGCTGATGCCCATACCTGCCTCACCCGATGTCCAGAGCGGTGCCGTAGAGGCGTGCGACCCGCAGGGTGACGACCACCCGGCCCTCACGCGCCTGTTGTTCCAGGTAGGTCGTGGCGTCGGCAGGATGCCCGGCGAAAGCGAGCAATTCCTGCGGGCTCGCCGACACTTCAGCGTCTCCTTCGGCAACCGCGAAAGACCAGACGTCCGGGCACACCGGATACGGCTCGGAATACGCGTTCGGCAAGGCCTTCAAACGCGAATATGGCATCGCACCAGGCCAATACCGCAAATCCGGCACCGCGGTCCTGCTCGCAGGGACATAGCCGCCTGCTGACGAACCGAACTCCGCCCGTTCACGAATCCGACCCTAAATGAACAGTGTCGTTCGTTGACTTTGGTGTGGCCGCCGCGTACGAATGCGGGGAAGGTTTGGCCGGGGTTCCCACCTATGCCCATACACACTGAGGTCGGGAGCGAAAGATGGCGGCACGACGGGCAATTTCGAGCGCGAATCGTGCGAGCCGGATACGGCGGCGCGTGCTGGGCTCACGGAAAACCATTGGTCGGCGCGCCATTGCGGCGCTTTCGGTTGTGCTGGCCGGTGTGGCGGGCGCACCGACCGTGGCGGCGCAGCCGATCTATCCGGTGGCTGATCCCGACGGATTCTATTGGGCGCCACCGGATGTAGGAAACTTCGCGCCGGGCGATGTGATACGAAGCCGGACCGTGCCTGCCTCGGGATTTCCCGGCGCGACAGCCTGGCAGCTGCTCTACCGTTCGTCGAACTCCGCGGGCGATCCGATTGCCGCGGTCACCACCGTTCTGCTGCCGCTCGGCGGGGGCCTCAATCGGCCCTTGGTGTCGTATCAACCTTTCGTCAACTCCCTTGGCCTGCAATGCGCTCCGTCGCACAGCCTGTTCGACGGCAGTCTGCAGGAAGCGCCCGCGTTGAACCTGCTGCTGGCCCGCGGGTGGGCGGTCGCTGTGCCCGATCATCTCGGCCCGACCAGTGCCTACGGCGCGGCCCGGCTCGGCGGCCGATTGACCCTGGATGGCATCCGGGCGGCGAAGCGGTTCGCCCCCGCCGATCTCGCCGGCAGCCCGGTCGGCTTGGCCGGCTATTCGGGCGGCGGTATGGCGACCGGTTTCGCGGCGGCGCTGGCACCCGAGTACGCGCCGGAACTGCCGATCGTCGGCGCGGCCCAAGGCGGGGTCCCGGTGAACATCGGCAAGCTGGCCCGCGATACCGGCCTGCAGCCGAGTCCGCTGTTCGGCCTCGGCTTCGCCGCGGCGATCGGTTTGGAGCGTGAATATCCCGAGCAGCTGCCGATGGAGCGGATCCTGAATCCGGCCGGCTGGGAGCTGCGCGGGCGCATCGCCAACGCCTGCACCAACGAGATCATCAACGCCGGCGCCAACAAGGGCTTCAACGACGTCTTCGACGGCGCCATGGAAGACGCCGATCCGACCACCATCCGGATCCTGCACGAAAACAGCCTGGAAACCTTCGCCGGGGTGCCGCGGATCCCGATCTACGAATGGCACGGGCTCAACGATCAGGTCGACCCGTGGCTGGCAAAAGAGGTCATGGGCCGCTACTGCGCGGCAGGCACCCCGGTCATGCTCGACATGATCCCGGGCACCGACCACCTCACCGCGATCGCCGCCGGCGCCCCGCGCGCGTTCGGCTACCTGGCCGATCGGTTCGCCGGCGCCCCAGCCCCCAGCAACTGCTAGACGTTGGTCCGCGAACGCCCGCGTCCACTCCGATGCGGGCGTTCGGCCTACGCCGGCCAGTACGACCATCAGTCAAAAGAAGGAGCCGAACTCTATGCCGACCACCACGACCACCGACCACATGGCTGCCCGCGACGCGGTCGCGTTCGACGCTGTCGCCCACGCGCATTCGATCGTGGGCAACTGCTATCGGGTGGGTGACTACTACGAGGTGGGGCGCGAAAAGATCCGGGAATACGCACTCGCGGTTCAGGATCCGCATCCGGTCCACCAACACGAATCGGCGGCAGCCGAATACGGCTATGCCGGCCTGCTGGCTCCCCCGACGTTCGGTTCGCTCTTAGCCAACGCGGTGACCAGCGCACTCGGCGAAATCCTGGTGGGCTACGACCTCACCAGCACGATGCAGACCGATCAGGTTCTCGATTTCCTGCGACCGGTCATCGCCGGCGACCAACTCACCAGCCATATTTCGCTGCGCTCATTCCGGCAAGCCTTCGGCGGCGACCTGCTGGTCGTCGAGAATATCGTCACCAACCAGCGCGGGGAGATCGTTCTCACCGCCCAGACGAGCCTGGTCGCCCGCTCCGGCCCCGCCGCGGCGAACGACGACGTCATGCATTCCTTGGCGAGCATCATCCGCAAGCCGAACAACCCGGCCGGCACAGTCACCGCCGGCCCGAGCCCACTCGAGGGGTCGACAGCGCCGGTTTCCCAGCGACTCCGGGCACGCGCCGCGAGTTCGGTCTCGACGGGCGAGACACTGCCGAGCAAGGTCTTCACACTCACGCTGGGCGATCTCGTCCACTACGCGGGCGTTTCCGGAGACGCCAACCCGATCCACTGGCACGACGCGGCGGCCGAACTGTTCGGCCTGGACAGCGCGGTCGCCCACGGCATGCTGACCATGGGAATGGGCGCCGGCTACGTCACCACCTGGCTCGGCGACCCCGGAGCGCTGCGCCAGTATTGCGTGCGGATGACGAGCCCGGTCTACGTGACGGCGGAGCGTCCGAGTGAAATCGAGTACCAGGGCCGGGTCAAACACCTCGACCCCGACAGCGGCCTCGCGACCATCGCGCTCACCGCAATCCACGACGGCCGCAAGATCTTCGGCCGGGCCACCGCCACGGTGCAACTGTGAGACCGCGCTCGAGAGGCCGGGGTCACGCCCCGCGTGCGACGCAGCGGAACCAGCCGCGGAAGCTGATTTCGCAGAACGCGCCGGCGTGGGAGAGCCGGGGGCCGAACGGTCCGCTGTCGTTGGCGACGGCGAAGAAGTCCGGGTTACCGCCGGGCTGGGTGAAGGGCTGACTGAAATCGTAGGACGGATGGACGCCGCCGGCGTCCTGGATGGATTGCGGTGCGGGGATCGACACCGGGATTCCGCCGCCGATCGGCACGGAAAATACCTGGACCTGCTGCCATCCGTCGCAGCCGATGACTCCGTCCGGAGTGATGGCGCAATTCTTGCCGCCGTAGCTGAAATAGGCCGATCCTTCGGGCGCGGCCTGAGCAGGCCCGGCCGTCCAGATCGCGGTCAATGCGATACCCGTTGCTGCGACTGCCGTCGGTACAAAGCGCTTCATCCCGGCTTCCTCCTCGATAGCAAAAGTGATCATTGATCGCACAGTGTTCTCCGCTCCCAGTGAAGCAACTGCGGCGACTGTCCAGCAATCACATCCGGTCGCGCGTCGCGGCTGTTACGGCACTCGGGGCAGGCATCTCCGCCGAGGTATTGAAGGCTTAGGATGGGTCCAGCAGAGGTACTGAGCAGGGCTAACGGTATCGGCGAACCGGGCGATTGCGACAAATTGGGCCTCTTGGACGGTTGACCAGTTCGTTACCTGGACGGCTCAGGCATCACAATTCGGACATGGACACGCCGCTATACCCAATTCGCAAGGCATTTGCTCGAGAAAGTTTTGTGACGCGCGACACTGGCTCACAATCGGCAAACTCCCCGCGCAGCTAGGGTTTCAAACGCTCTGGCCAGGTCGTTCCAAGATCGACACGACCTTCCGTTCACTTTTCGTTCACCTTCTGTTCAACATTCGTGATCACTCTGTAACGAGGTCGCAAACAGACCTGAAGTTGGTAAGACCGAGGAGTAGAACAGACCCCATTCGGAAATGGACCGCTTCGGCTAGGACGAGATACAGATCCTGCTGCGGTTCGCGGAACGAGCATCCAGCTCGCGATCCCCATTCCGAGTCAACCTCCCCGTCCGGTGAGACGAGGAGATCCGCGCGACGCTGCGGACCAGGGTGCGCCTAGGAGCGCGAGCCTGGGGTCCGCAACCCCCGACCTGCGTCGTGTCCGGGGACGGAGTTCCCCCACAACCAAACCTGACAACAGCACAGCTCTGCGGCGAGCCACCTCGATGGTAGCCCGCCAAGGATCCGCGCTGCTGCGCGGCCGGATCACCCCTGTCCCCGAACAAGGAACCGACTACGTAATGAAGCTTTCTTCCATCCGACGTAAGAACCTCCGCGAAGGCGTCACCTTCGCAGTGGCCGCAGCCGGCATCGTGGCCGTCGCCGCATCGTCCGCGGTGTCGGTGGCCGACGATAGCGTTCCCTCGCGTGTCGCCATGATCTCCGAGGCCAAGCCGGCGCAGACCGCCGTCGCTGCCGCCGCTCCGGCCGCCAAGGCCGAGGCTCCGGTCGTCGAGAAGGCCGCTGCCGCCGCTCCGGCGCCGGCTCCGGCCGCCGCCGACTACCCGGACAACCTCGACGGTTGGATCCGCGAGGCGCTCGACATCATGAAGGCCAACAACATCCCGGGCAGCTACGAGGGCATCTACCGGAACATCATCCGGGAATCGGCCGGTAACCCGGCCGCGATCAACCTGTGGGACTCCAATGCCGCGATGGGCATCCCGTCCAAGGGCCTGCTGCAGACGATCGACCCGACCTTCCAGGCGTACCACGTGGCCGGCACCCCGCACGATGTCTGGGATCCGGTCGCCAACATCGTCGCGGCCTGCAACTACGCCGCGCACCGCTACGGCTCGATGGACAACGTCAACTCGGCGTACTGATCCACCATCGCACGACAACTGCATAGCTCCGGAGGCCCTGCGACCATTGCTTTGGTCCAGGGCCTCCGGCATAGACTCACCCGATGGCTGATGACTACGCACACTCCGATGTGTCGGTCAGCCGTCGCGCCGAGAAAGCGCGCCGCTTGGCCACCTATCTCTGGGATCGCGATATCAGCGGTGCCGAACTACTCGAACTGCCCGCGGCGGCCCGCCGGAAACTCGCCCGCGCCGCCGGCACCAACCCGCCCAGCACCGACGAAACCTGGTCCGCCGCGGCCCGGCTGCTCGACGAGAAAGCCGCCTGGGCGGCGCGCAACCCCGGCCATCCGGCCGCCGGAAGAGCTTGCGCCGAGGAGAAAATCTTGTGGGTGAAACCGCCTGTCAGACCGTGGACTGCGGACTGAGTCGCCGATGATCGGCGATGCTCGCGGTTGACAAGAAGGCGGTGCGTCACAACAGTGTTGGGCGGCGTCATGAAATATTCGCCACGCGCCACCCCCCAACCGCAGTAGACACAGAGGAATACATGAACGTTCGCCGGCTCACCGTCAACGTCGCCGTCGCGGGCCTGACGCTCCTCGCGGCGCCCGCCGCCATGGCCAACCCCACCGGTTCCTCGGGCACCGGTTCTTCCGCGATCGATACCGGCTCCACCGCGACCGGTTCGGCGGGTCTGTCCCAGACCGGTTCTGCCGGAGGCGCTTTCCGCAACTGCGAAGAGGCCAAGGCGGCCGGACGCGCTCCCCTCTTCCGTGGGGAACAGGGCTACGGCCCGCACCTGGACCCGGACGGCGACGGATTCGCCTGCCCGACGGTCTGATACCGCTCAAACGAAAACACCCGGTGTTTCACACCGGGTGTTTTTTGTTGCCGTGCTAGAGGTTTCGGCTCAGCGGCGGAAGACCTTGATCAGCACCAGGCCGACCACCACCGCGCCCGCGCCGATCAGGCTGTACTTCACCTTGGGTTCGTTCAGCTTCGCCAGCACCATGTGCTTGGTGTCGTCGGCGATCCGCTGCGGATCGGCGCGCACCGCGATCTCGTCGAGCGTGCTCGCCAGCCGGGTGCGGGCCAGCTCGATCTCCCGCTCGATCCGCTCGGTATCCTTCGCCACTCTTGTGTCCTCCTTCGGATTTGCAGACGAGTGTATCTGTCGGCAGGTTGGGTTACCGTGCTCGGCGTGACCGACAAACGACTCTCCCCCGGCGATACCGCCCCCGCGTTCACGCTGCCCGACGCCGACGGCAACGAGGTCTCACTCGCCGATTACCGCGGCCGCAAGGTGATCGTGTACTTCTACCCGGCCGCGAGCACCCCGGGCTGCACCAAGCAGGCCTGCGACTTCCGCGACAGCCTCGCCGAGCTCGAGGGCGCGGGCATCGAGGTGCTCGGCATCTCCCCCGACAAGCCGGCCAAGCTCGCCAAGTTCCGCGATGCCGAGAAGCTGACCTTCCCGCTGCTGTCGGATCCGGACAAGACTGCGTTGTCGGCCTACGGCGCGTTCGGCGAGAAGACGATGTACGGCAAGACCGTGGTCGGTGTCATCCGGTCCACCTTCTTGGTGGACGAGAACGGCAAGGTCGAGGTCGCGCAGTACAACGTGCGGGCCACCGGCCATGTCGCGAAGCTGCGGCGCGATCTGTCGGTCTAGGTCTCGAAGGAGCGGATGAAGCTTTCGTAGCCGTCCAGCGTCCGCTCCAGACCGAAGTCGAAATCGAGTTTCTGCCAGTCGATTTCGTCGTCGTCATAGGGCCACCGGGCGAAGGCCGCGACCACATGGGGGAAGCGCTGCGGGTCGATCAGGCGCGCGAGCACCGCGTCGAAGTCTTCGTTTTCTCCCTCATCCGGATTGATGCTGCGCCCCACCCGGGCCCGGCCCATGACGTAGAAGGTCAGGTTCATCACCAGCTGCATGCGGATGGGGGGCGGCACCTCGGTCTCGGCGAGCGCGGCCAGCCCGGCCTCGAGCCAGGCCATGTTGTTCGGCCCCATCGGCGGGTCGTTCATCGCGAGGTCGAGCCACCACGGGTGCTTCTCGATGCTCTCGTACTCGGCCAGCGCCCAGCGCCGCAGGCTGTCCCGCCACGGCGCGCCGGGCACGGTCTCGGGGGGTAACCCGATGACCCGGTCCAGCAGCATGTCGAACAGAGTCTTCTTGCTGTCGACGTAGCGGTACAGCGACATGGCGGTGAAGCCCAGTTGCTTGGCGATCCGCCCCATCGAGATCGCCGCCAAACCCTCCGCGTCGCCGATTTCGATTGCGGCGTCCAGGATCTGGTCGAGGCTGAGCCCGCGTTTGGGACCGCGCTCCCCGGCCGCGTCCAGCCCCCACAACAGCGCCAGCGACTTCGGTATCGCCGCATCCCCAGGTGTCGCCATCGACTCCGCACTCCTCTCCTGCACCCACGCGCACCGGAGCCGAGCCGCCGGCGCGTGCCTCCAATCCTCTACGTCACAGAACCGGGCCACGCATGCGGACCCCGATCTCGATACGCCCTTGCGCGCATTAACTGTTTACCATATAAACTAGGTTTAGTGCATACACAGTTTTGGATCGGAGCCTTCCTGATGTCCCCTCACCCACCACCCGCACTCGCGGTCCACCGGCTCGGCAAGTCCTTCGGCGAGCACGTGGTGCTCGACGGCATAGATCTCGAGGTCGCCGCCGGAACGATCTTTTCCCTGCTCGGCCCCAACGGCGCGGGCAAGACCACGCTGGTCCGCATCCTCGCCACGCTCAGCGAACCCACCACCGGTGACGCCCGCGTCTTCGGCCACGACCTGTTGCGCGAGGCCGACACCGTGCGCCGGCTCATCGGCCTCACCGGGCAGTACTCCGCCGTCGACGACGTGCTCACCGGAACCGAGAACCTCAGACTGACCGGCAAACTCCTGCACCTGGACCGCGCCGAAACCCGCCGGCGCAGTACCGAGCTGCTGGAGCGCTTCGACCTCACCGACGCCGCCGACCGGCGCGCCGCCACCTATTCCGGCGGCATGCGCCGCCGCCTCGACCTGGCCATGAGCCTGATGGGCCGCCCGCGCGTCATCTTCCTCGACGAACCCACCACCGGCCTCGATCCGCGCAGCCGGCGCGACCTATGGCAGGTCATCCGACGGCTCGCCGCCGACGGCGCCACCGTCTTCCTCACCACGCAGTACCTGGAGGAGGCCGACCAGCTCGCGGATCGAATCGCGGTGCTGGACAACGGAAAGATCGTCGCCGAGGGCACACCGGCCGAACTCAAGAAGCTGGCCCCGGGCGGGCACCTGCTGCTGCGCTTCGGCAATCAGGACGCGCTCACCGCGGCCGGGCAGGTCGTCGACGGACAGGCCGATCCGGTCCAGCTCACCTTGCAGGTGCCCTCCGACGGGCACGCGGACGAGGTGCGCAAGCTCCTCAACCGCTTCGACGAACTCGATATCGCCGTCGACCAGGTCACCGTGCACGTGCCGGATCTCGACGACGTCTTCTTCGCGCTGACCGGGCATCCGGCCAAGACCGCCGCGTGACCAACCGAAGGAAACAGCCATGACAACGCTCACACGCTCCGCCGTCGACGCGGGCACCATGCTCGATCGCAATATCCGGCACACGCTGCGCAGCCCTGATTCCATGATCGTGACGATCGCACTGCCGATCTTGATCCTGCTGATGTTCGTCTACGTCTTCGGTGGCGCGATCGACGTCGGGCCAGGTGCCTACATCGACTACGTGGTGCCCGGAATCATCCTGCTGTGCGCGGGATTCGGGGCCGGCGTCACCGCGCCCAGCCTCACCACCGATCTCACCACCGGCATCATCGACCGGTTCCGCTCCATGGCCATCTCCCGGACCGCGGTGCTCACCGGGCATGTGGTGGAGAGTCTTATCCGCAACATGCTCACCACCGGGATCGTCATCCTGGTGGCGGTGGCGCTCGGCTTCCGGCCGACCGCCGACCCGCTGCGCTGGCTCGGCGCGCTCGGCGTCATCGCGATGTTCATTTTCGCGCTGTCCTGGGTGGCCGCGGCGCTCGGCGTGCTGGCCAAGAATCCGGAGGCGGCCAACGGGTTCACCTTCGTCTTCATGTTCCTGCCCTATGTGAGCAGCGCGTTCGTGCCGCCGGAGTCGATGCCGACGGCCCTGCACTGGTTCGCCGAGAACCAGCCGGTCACACCCGTCATCGAGACCGTGCGCGGACTGCTGATGGGTACGCCGATCGGGAACAGCGCGCTGCTGGCGGTGCTGTGGTGTGCCGGGATCGCGCTGGCCGGATACCTGGCGGCCGGCGTGCTGTTCCGGTTGCGCACCAAGGACTGAGCGCCCCTGCCAACGCGAAAGGCCCGGCGCCGCAACGGCGCCGGGCCTTTCGGGTACTCATCTCACGCGGGCATGATCTGCTGCGTCGCCCACGACACCATCATGCGGACGTGGTTGTCCCACCACTGGTAGGACTCCGGGGTGAACGCGGCCGGCGGCGGCGCCTCGCCCGGGAACAGCAGCGAACCGTTCGGCGCACCGGCCTTCGTGGTCGACCCGCCGGGGATGCCGGCGCCCGGATGCACCGCGGGCAGCCCCTGTTCGGCTTCGTGCGCGTCGCCGAGTCCCTCGAGCGGGATCGAGGTCGCCGGCTTGCTCTGACCCCAGCGCGACCCGATCAGCGCCTGCGAACCCGTCGGCGTCGGAGTATCGAGCACCACGATCGTCGGCTGGGGCGCGGCGCCGGTGCCGGCGATCGGGCCTGCGGGCTCAGCCGGTTCGACCGCGATACCCGCCGACGAACCGCTCGCCGAACCCGTATCGGGGGCCGACGAACCGGTGTCGACAATGATCCGGTTGTCCGCGCCGAGCCGGGTATCCGCGACCACCGCGGGGGTGGCTCGCGAATTGGTGACATACAGACCACCGACGACGAGCCCGCCCGCCAGCACGCTGGCCGCCGCGAACACCGCCGCGGTGCCGCGCACGTTGTGCGCCTGCTCGACGGTGTCGGCGAGCCCGCTGACATCCGCCATCGCGAACAGCGCCGCACCGACCGCCGGTGCGACCTTCGCGATCTTGCACGGCAGCACCGGTGCGCCGAACCCGGCCACCGCGTCCCGCACCGCGGGCATATTCGCGGCGGAGCCGATCAGCACCACCGCGTCCGGGCGAACAGCGGCCGCCTCGAACTGATCCCACGCCGCGGTGACCGCCGCGCCGAGCGATTCCTCCGTCGTGCCGCCCGCCTGACTGGTGGCGGCCAGCACGCGGCTGCGGTACCGGTCGATCAGGGTGAACGCCTGAAACCCCGGGACCACCTCGCAGATGACCAGATCGTCGAACTCGCCCAGCCAGGTCATGGCGCCCGCGACGCTGAGATGCGCGGCCTTCGCCGACACCAGCGACGCCGTATGCCATTGCCCGGACGCCAGTTCGGTGACAATGGCGCGCCGTTCGGCGGCATCACGGTAGGCGACAGCGGCCCCCGCGATCTCCATGTCGTCGCCGAGCTCGGCGGCGATGTCATCCATTGCCGCGTGCACCGCCGCCGCGACATCCGCCTTGGTGTCGCCGTGCGTTTTCTCCACCCGGTGCAGCAGCACGCGCTCCGGTAGCCGCTCGCCGGTTTCGGCCAGCGCTACCGCGTGCACGGCACCGCGTTCGGTGGAAACGCCGAGAGTGACCACAGATCGAGCTACCACAGATACGCCTTCCCGGTGTGAATCCTGAACCTCGGTCTACGCACGCCATGCTTTGAAATGAATCAAATCCACGCGCGCTCGGTATGTCTTCGGCACTGCACAAGGCACGGATGGGTGGTGAAATGTGACAAGACCTGGACACGCAGACCGCATGCGCGTGTCGTGCGCGTGTCGGTAGCGCTAGCCTGGGGACGTGGATGTGCACACGGAGGCCAGGGCAAAGCGGCACCTGGACCCCGCGTTGGAGTTGCAGGACGACCCGCAGGAACTCATGCCGCGCCGCCGGCCCACGCAGGAGCGCAGCAAGCGAAAGTTCGATGCCCTGCTGCAGTCATCCCGCGAACTGCTCACCGAGGTCGGGTTCGAGTCGTTCACCTGTGAAGAGGTAGCGGCCCGCGCGGAGGTGCCGATCGGCACGCTGTACCAGTTCTTCGCCAACAAGTACGTGATCGTCTGCGAACTGAACCGTCAAGACCTGGTGGCAGTCTCACAGGAGCTCGCCGACTTCCACGGCGAGGTCCCGTCGCTGGACTGGTTGCGGCACATGAACCAGTTCGTCGACCACATGGCGGGCCTGTGGATGACCGACCCGTCCCGGCGCGAGGTCTGGCTTGCCATGCAGTCGACGCCGTCGACGCGGGCGACAGGGGCGATCCACGAAAAGGAGTTCGCCGAAGTCGTCGCGCAGATGCTGCGACCCCTCACCCCGCGCACGCCGCGGGCAAGGCGCACCATGATGGCCGAGGTCCTCGTGCACGTCGTGTATTCGATGTTGAACTTCTCGGTGCAGGACGAGCAGAGTCACAAGGACGCGGTGTCGGAATTGAAGCGACTCATGGTCGCGTATCTCCTTGTGGCCGAAAAGGAATCCCGTTCCGCCAGCGGCAAATAGCTACTGGGTGGCGCTGCGGCCCTCGATGATGTCCGCGAGTTCGCCTGGATCCTCCAGGATGACCATTGCGGCAGCGGTGTCGCCGTCGTGGGTCAGCGAGAGGTGAACCCTTACCCGGGGCAGGAATTCGGCTGCGAGGCCGTGCAATTTGATGCTGGGGCGTCCCCAGGCGTCGTTGACGACCTCGATCAAAGGGTATGGGTTGTCGCCGATTTGGGGGCTGCGGGCGAAGCGGGTGGACGCCCAGGCTTTGATCACCGCTTCTTTGGCGGCCCAGCGGGCGGCGTAGTGGCGCGCCGAGTCGGTCGGCTTGCTCTGGCAGTAGCGGCGCTCCCCCGCGGTGAAACTCTCCCGGACCATGGTGGTTCCGGAACGTTCGAGCTGTTCCGCGAACTCCGAGATGGTCACCAGGTCCAGGCCGATACCCAGGATGGTCACTGCGTTGTAGCTCCTCAATGTCGAGAGAAGGGCAGCCGCTTCGCAGCGGCTGCCCCTCGGTTTCTCAGTGCAGCGTAGTGGCAGCGGGCACTACGAGGTGGCGCCTTCGTCCAGCTGGCCCACGATGACAGCGCCGGTGCCGCAACCGAATCCGTCGGCGCGGTAGGTGCCGTTCTCGCTCAGCCGGGCGGTGGGCGAGAGCAGCACGTCGGCTTCGAGCTGACGAATCTGCTTGGCGGGCGTGCCATCCGCGCCCAGGCGACGGTCGGCGGGACGCTCGTACAGCGGCGCACCGCCGCACATGGCCTCGGCGAACCGCTGCCGGCCGTTCAGCTGCCGTTCCTGCGCCTTGGCCTGGTACTCCTCGCGCCGGCCCGGCTCGATGGCCTGAATGAAGGCCTCCGGGTGCACGATCGCGAGCAGACCGGACACGTGCCCGAAGCCGAGCGAGGTGACCAGACCGGCCTTGAGCGGGAAACGCTCGCCGAAGCGCAGCGGTTCGCGCGCCCACACCAGGTGCGGGTAGGCCTGCATCTTCTCGTCGACACAGTCCAGGCTCCGGTTCGGCGGCACCACACCGTTTTCCAGCACCTGGCACAGGCCGATCAGCTGGAACGCGGCCGCACCGCCCTTGGCGTGCCCGGTCAGGCTCTTCTGCGACACCACGAACATCGGCGCACCCGCGGAGCGTCCGATGGCCGTGGCGAGGCGCTCGTGCAGCTCGGACTCGTTGGGATCGTTTGCGGCGGTGGAGGTGTCGTGCTTGGAGATCACCGCGATGTCGTCCGCGCCGACGCCGAGCTTGCGCAGTTCGTTGGCGAACCGGGACTCCCGGCCACCGCGACCCGCACCCAGCGCACCGAGACCGGGCGCGGGGATGGAGGTGTGCACACCGTCGGCGAAGGACTGCGCGTAGGCGACCACACCGAGCACCGGCAGACCCATTTCCAGCGCCACGTCACCGCGAGCCAGCAGAACCGTTCCGCCACCCTGCGATTCGACGAATCCGCCGCGACGGCGGTCGTTGGCGCGGGAGAAGTAGCGGTCGCTGATGCCCTTGGCGCTCATGGCCGCCGAGTCCGCGGTGGCCGACATGTCACCGAAGCCGACGATGCCTTCGATGCCGAGATCGTCGTAGCCGCCGGCAACCACCAGTTCGGCCTTGCCGAGCCGGATCTTGTCGACGCCTTCCTCGACCGACACCGCGGCCGTGGCGCACGCCGCGACCGGATGCACCATCGCGCCGTAGCTGCCGACGTAGGACTGCACGACGTGCGCGAGCGCGACGTTCGGAAGTGCCTCTTGGAGAATGTCGTTCGGGCGCGGCTCACCGAGCAGGTTGTCGATGTAGAGCGAGCGCATCGAGGACATGCCGCCCATGCCGGTGCCCTGGGTGTTGGCCACCAGCGACGGGTGCACCCAGCTCATCAGCTCGGCCGGGCTGAACCCGGAGGACAGGAACGCGTCCACGGTGCAGACGATGTTCCACAGCGCGACCCGGTCCACCGAGGCGGCCATGTCGGCGGAGATACCCCAGATGGTGGGATCCCAGCCGGTGGGGATCTGACCGCCGACGGTGCGCGACAGCTTGGCCCGGCGCGGCACCCGAATCTCGGTGCCCGCCTTGCGGGTAACGGTCCAGTCGCCGGAGTCGGCGACCGGGGTGATGATGGTCTGCTCCGGGCCGGCGGCGTGGAAAGCGCGCGCCTCGGCCTCGCTGCCGACGGTGAACGACAGGTCCTGATCCAGGAACACCGACGTCATCAGCGGCGCGGTGTTGTCGACCATCGCGCCCTCGTCGGCGTAGCGGCGCACACCGCAGCGTTCGACGACGGCGTCGTGGTAGCGCTCGGCCAGTTCGGATTCCGGTACGAAGTCGCCGGAATCGGTGTCGTACCAGCCGGGCTTGGGATCGTTCTCCCAGGTGACCAGGCCGGTGGTCCAGGCCAGCTCCAGCACGCCCGCGGCGGAGAGCTCGTCGTCGACCTCCACCTCGAAGCGGGTGCGCGCCGAACCGTAGGGACCGAGCTCGCCGGCGCCGACGATGACGACCATATCGGCGAGGTCGGCGGTGACCTCACCCCACTCCGGCACCGGCAGCGCCGAGCTCAGGGTGGGCGGCGCGGGCAGCGCCGGAATGGTCACTGCCGCCAAGGACTCGGTCGCGGTCTCGGCTTCGGCCTGCTCGGCGGCCTGCTTGGCCAGCGCGGGCAGGTCCAGCTTCGCCCGGGCCAGTCCGCCGGTGAGGTCGATCTGCTGCGGTCCGGTCGTGGTGACCTGGCGGGCCCGCGAGGTGCACCACTTGAGCAGCTCGTCGGCCATCTCGCTGGTGGACCAGGTCTGCACGCCCGCCTTCTCGACCGCCTCGACCATCGGGTCGTTGTGGCCCATCAGACCGGTGCCGCGCACCCAGCCGATCAGCGCGTGCACCAGGGTGACCCGCGTCGACCAGGACTTCTCGGCACGCCACTTGGCGACCACCGCATCCAGCGCGGCCTTGGCCTCGCCGTAGGCGCCGTCGCCGCCGAACAGGCCGCGGTTGGGCGAACCCGGCAGCACCACATGCAGTTTCGCGTCCACGTCGTGGTCGGCGCCGAGCTTGGACAGCCCGCCGATCAGACGCTCGACCGACCAGAGCAGGACCCGCATCTCCATTTCGGCGCGGGCGCCGGCGTCGGCGAGGTCACCCGCGACCCGCGGCGCCGCGAACGGCAGCAGCAGGGTGGGGGTCATCGCGTCCTTGGTCTTGATCTTCGCGCCACCGGCGTTGTCGACCTGTTCGGTACCGACCCAGTCGATCAGCGCGTCGATGTCCTGGTAGGACGCCATGTTGGCCGGGACCACCCACAGCGCCGCACCGTGCCGGGCGTTCTCGCGGTAGAGCTTGCGGTAGAACGCGAGCCGATCGTCGTTGAGGCTCGAGGTGGTGACCACGACGGTCGCACCGCCGCCGAGCAGCCGCCCGGTGACCGAGGCCGCGATGGAACCCTTACTCGCGCCGGTGATTACGGCGATGTCGTCGGACCACAGACCCGCGTCGTCGGTGCGCAGCGCGGCTTCGGCGATCTGGCCGTAGACCCCGGCGAGTACCGAGCGCGCCTCGTGCTTGGCGCGATCTCGCCACCAGTTCGCCTGCGCCGCAACGGCTTCGCCCGCACCTACGTAACCGTCGACGGCAATGTCGGCGGTGTCGGTGTCCAGCCACAGCCTGGCCAGATCCTCGCGGGCAGTGGCCCAGCGGTCGTCGATCAGCACGGCCTTCTTGGCATCGAACGCGGGCGCGACCAAACGCGGCCAGTCCGAACCCAATTCGGCCGAGACCAGATCCACCAGGGTGTCGGTGCTGGCTTCCGGAGCGGAGATCTGCTCGGTCAAGCCGAGCTGCTCGAGCACCACCCGGGCCGCCGTGGCGAGTACGCCGCCGCGTCCGGTGATCTGCTCGGTGAACTCACCCAGCGCCGCCGCGTCCACGGTCGCTCCCCCGCCGCCACCGGCGGAGGGCAGCGACACCGCGACACCGCGCCGCGCCGCGACCGCCTGGACGGCGGCGTCGATGGCCGCGTCGACCGAGGCCGCGTCGCCGAGCGCACCGGCGACCAATCCGCCCAGATCGCCGCCGCGCACACTGGCGCCTTCGCGGGTGCCGAGCGAAACCTCGGCGGTGACGTGGCTGGCCCAGCCGTCGCCCAGTTCCCACACCTTCTTGACGCGTTCGGCGATGGCGGCGGGCCGCTTGCCGGACGGGCCGAAGACCTTGCGCAGGTGGTCGCCGATGGCGTCGGACAGCACCGAGCCGAACGGCTTGTAGGTGCGGGCCAGGCGCTCGACGGTCGCGGAGAGCGCGCCCATGTCGGCGTCGGCCGCACCGTCGATGGCGCCGAGCGAGAGCTCCGCACCGAGGTCGACGAGCAGCTGGTTACGCCGCGAGGAGACGCCGTCGCACAGGCCCTCGATGGTGTCGACCGGGCCGATCTGATCCAGCCGCAACTTGGTCCACAGCGCGATCAGCACGCGGGTGGCGTCGGCGGCGGAGAACACGATGTCGTCCGGACGGGGACCGCCGGAGGCCGCGGCCGGAGCCGCAACCGGGGCAGCGGCCACAGGCGCTGCGGCAGTGGAGGTTTCAGCAGGCTCGTCGGCGGGCTCGTCGACCGGCGCGGGATCGGTGTCGGTCGAGTACACGACCGCCGCCTCACGCTCGATATTGAGCACCTCGACGGTGACGCCGCCGAAGTCCGGCAGCTTCAGTGTCTGGCTGGCCAGGTTCGCTACGGTAGGCGTTGCGCCCAAACCGATTTCGACGAACCGCTCGACTCCGAGGCCACCGTGGGCGGTGTCGGTGAACAGCAGGTCCTGGGTCTCGATCCAGCGCACCGGGCTGGCGAACTGCCAGGCCAGCAGCTCGATCAGGACGACCCGGCACAGTTCGGCCGGACGCTGCGCCCAGCTGTCGAAGTCGGCGAGCACCTCGTTCAACGGCTCCGACGGCACCAGATCCGCGATCTCCTGCAGGAAAGCGCGCTCCAGGTTGAACGGCCGCGGCACCAGGTTCGGGATATAGCGTCCGACAAGCACTTCCGGATCCAGCACCTCGGGCAGCAGCTGCTCGAGCTTGTGCCGGAACTCCGGAACACCCTTGCGCAGCACCGTGGAGTGGAACGGCACGTCGATGCCGGGCACCATGATGTAGGCGCGCTTGCCACCGAATTCGGCACGGCGACGGTCGATTTCGGTCTCCAGAGCCTCCAGGCCCGCGACTGTGCCCGCGATGGCGTACTGCGAGCCGCGCAGGTTCAGGTTCACGACCTCGAGGAACTCGCCGACCTGCTCGCCGATACCGGAGACGAATCCGATGACCTCGTCGTCGGGCAGCCCGATCTGCGAGGGACGGATCGCGGCCATCCGATAGTCGCTGCGGCCCTGCGCATCACGCGGCACCAGCTCGTGCATGGCGGAGCCGCGCTGGAACACCACCTCGAGCACTGCCTCCAGCGGCAGCACTCCGGCGACGGCGGCGAGCGCGTTGTACTCGCCGACCGAGTGCCCGGCCAGCATGGCGCCCTCGACGAACGCACCGGCCTCACGCAGCTCGGCGACCTGCGCGACACCGAGGACCGCCATCGCCACCTGGGTGAACTGGGTCAGGTGCAGCACACCGTCCGGGTGCCGGTGCTCGACACCACGCGCCTTGAGGTAGGTCGGGTTGTCCCGCACCACCGCGAGGATGGAGAAGCCCAGCGCGTCGCGGGTGTGCTTGTCGGCACGCTCCCAGACCTCCTTGGCGGCCTTGGACCGCGAGCGCGCGTCCAGGCCCATGCCCTTGCGCTGGATGCCCTGGCCCGGGAAGGCGTAGACGGTCTTCGGGGCGGCGGTGCGACCGGTCGCGGTCATCACCAGGTCGCCGCCGGTGCGGCAGGAGACCTCGATGATTTCGGCGCCCGCGTCCACCGCGACCCGCTCGACGCGCACGTCGATCTCGGCGCCGGGGCGGACCATGCCCAGGAAGCGGGTGGTCCACGCGGTCATAGTGCGTGCGGGAACCGAACTTTCGGGATCCACCGCGGACACCGCGTGCTGCGCGGCGGCCGAGAGCCACATGCCGTGCACGATCGGGCCGCCGAGCCCCGCCAGCTTGGCGGCGGAGTCGCTGGTGTGGATCGGGTTGTGGTCGCCGGAGACGTGCGCGAAAGCGTGCATGGTGCGCGGCGCGACGATGGTGACATCGCGACGACGGCGACGCGGGGTGTCGACCGCGCTCTCCGACAGCGACCCCGCCGCGCGCTGCGGATCGGACAGCTCGCCCGCACCGTTGCGGCCACGGATCGCGAACCGCTCGGTGAGGGTGGCCACGGTCGGCATGGACAGGCCGGTCTCGGGCCTGTCGAGCATCCCGGTGATCTTCACCCGGACCTCGACGACGCGTCCCATATCGGTGTCGACGGTCTCGCCCGCCTTGGCACGGACCACCAGAACGCTGGTGTCGGAAGGCAATTCGCCGACCAGTTCGATCTGATGATCGAGGTGGACCAGATCGAGCATGCCCTCGATGACGCTGTGCCCACCCGCCCCGTCGGCTTCGCCTCCTGCCATCCCCCGGCCGCCATCGGCGGTGCGAGTCGCCCCGAGCACCGCGAAGACGGCGGGCCAGCAGGCCCCGACCAGCACGTCGGGGACGGTGCGGCCCAGCGTGCTGAGCGTGGCCGGCATGCCCGAACCGGTGACACCGGCGTGGTCGGCGATGAGGTCCGGGGTCCAGGCGATATTGAGGTGTGCGGTGCCGCCCTTGACCTCCGGCAGCGACTGTCCCGCGGCGACCGCGAGCAGCGCGGACATCGCGGTGTCGGCATCGGCCTCGGTGATCACGGGGGCGCCGCCATTGAATGTGGAGGCCGGGACAGTGATCCGGATGGTGACCGAATCACGGCCCAGCAGCGGCACATTCAGCTCGACATAGGAGTGATCGGCTTCCGGTCCGGTGGTCTCGACCAGGGTGGCGCCGGTGCGCGGGTGCACCGCGCCCTTGCCGTCGACGGTCCACTCGTCCAGATCGCCGAGGCGGTGGATCGGGTTGATGGTGGTGCGGCCCGCCCAGTCGACATCCGGGGCGGCCAGCACCGCGTCGATCGGACCGGCGGTCACGCCGGCGACACGACGCGCGTCCACGGCGACCGGCACGACACCGGCGCGCACCAGGGAGTACGCGGTGTCCTGCTCGAAGCGGTCGAGCAGCTCGCCGACCGGCTCGTCGACGCGGGTGATGCCCGCGACGGCCACCGTGCCGGGGATGACGCACACCTGATCGGCCGAGTAACGCGGGTCATGGGCCTGCCACAGCGAATCCGAGCGCCACCAGCGGCGCACGTCGCCGTCGACGACGGGCACGAAGTTCACCGGCTTGCCGGGGGTCTTGCACAGGCTGACGAAGAACGGCACGTCGGCCGGATGCAGCAGCGTCTGCGTGGCGGCCGGGTACTGCTCCTTCAGCGCGCACAGCGCGTCCACGGGGCGCTCGAACGCGTCGTCCGAGGCGAACAGCGTGGGGATATCGCCACGATCGGCCGGGTGCAGGCGAGATTCGGTGCGGCGCACCATCTCCGCGAACCGGTCACGCCAGGTGATGTCGAGCCACACCGAGCTGGTGGCCTCACGGATGGCGTCGCCGAGATCGCTACCGCAGTCGAAGTCCTTGCGGCGGTCCAGGCCGACCGCGAGCTCGACGTAGCGCTCCAGCCAATCCTGGTAGGTCATGGTGGTGACGTCGCCGAAATACGGCTTGGCGGTGGCGTTCAGCGCCGCGATGATCTCGTCTTTGCGCTTCGCGACAGCCTCGGCGTCACCGGCGACCTCGTCCAGCAGGCGGCCGGTGCGCGAGGCGGCGTTGTCGATCTCGTGAATGTCGGCGCCCAATTGGCTACGGCCGGATGCCATTCCACCATTCGCGGTGCCCGCGCCCACCCAGTCGGGGGTACCCGGGGTGTCGACGAGCAGCTGCTTGACCTCGGGTGCGGTGGTGGCCTCCAGGGTCGCCATGGCGGCGGTGCCGACCAGGACACCATCGAGGGGCATCACGGGGTAGCCGTACGGCGTGGCCCACTCGCCGGTGAGGTATTCCGTTGCGCGCTCGGGGGTTCCGATGCCGCCGCCGACGCAGACCACCACGTTGTCGCGGTTGCGCAGTTCGGCGTAGGTCTCCAGCAGCAGGTCGTCCAGGTCTTCCCAGGAGTGGTGCCCGCCGGCCTTGCCGCCCTCGATGTGCATGATCACCGGGTAGTCCGGGACCTGGTCGGCGATGCGCAGCACCGCGCGGATCTGGGCGACGGTGCCCGGCTTGAAGGCGACGTGCGCGATGCCGACCTCGGCGAGCTCGTGGATCAGCGCGACGGCTTCTTCCAGCTCCGGGATACCGGCGGTGACGATGACGCCGTCGAACGGAGCGCCCGCTGCCCGGGCCTTCTGCACCAGGCGCTTGCCGCCGAGCTGCAACTTCCACAGGTACGGGTCGAGGAACAACGAGTTGAACTGCACCGTGCGACCCGGGTGCAGCAGCGTCTTCAGTTCGGTGACGCGGTCGGCGAAGATCTGCTCGGTCACCTGGCCGCCACCGGCCAGCTCCGCCCAGTGCCCCGCATTGGCCGCGGCCGCAACGATTTTCGCGTCGACAGTGGTGGGCGTCATGCCCGCGAGCAGCACCGGCGAACGACCGGTCAGCTTGGTGAACGCCGTCTCCACCACGATGCGCCCGTTCGGCAACCGGACCGGCTTCGGCGCGAACGCCGTCCACGGCTGGGCGACCTCCGGGGCGGCGCCCGGCGTGAGCAGGCTGCGCTGCCCGGCGCGCGTGGCGGCGGCGACGATGCCGACGCCGGTGCCCTTCAGCGAACCCGAGGTGAGCCGGCTCAGCAGATCGCCCGGGCCCAGGTCCAGCAGCCATTGCGCGCCACTGGCGACCGCGGCGTCCACGGTGGCGACCCAGTCGATCGGGTCGACCAGGATCTCTCGGGCGAGCGCGCCCGCGAGCGCCGCATCCAGCCCGCACTGCTCGGCCCAGCCGCTGACCAGGTCGACGGTGTCCCCCAGCGCCGGGTGATGGAACGCGACGTCGACCGTCAGGTCCTCGAACACCGGCGCGAACACCGAGCCGCCGCGCACCTTGGAATCGCGGGCCTTGGCCTGCTCGTCGTGAATCTGCGCGCAGCGCTGGCGAACTCGCTCCAGCTGCGCCGGGGTGCCGGACAGCACCGCGCGGCGACGGCCGTTGACGATCGAAACCACCGCGGCGGCAAGCGGATCCACGCCCGCGCCGACCTCGGCCACGACCTGGCGCAACCGCGCCGGATCGACATTCGAGACCGCGACCATCGGCGAGCGCTCGCCCACCGGCATCAAGCCGCGCCGACGCGCCACCAAACCCGCTGCGGCACCGATCATCTGGGCAATCGCCAGCAGTTCGGCATCGCGCGCGCCGGCTTGTTCGACCGCGGTCGCCGCCAATCGGCCCTGCGAATGCCCGACCACGGCCACCGGCGCATGCTCGGCCGGATCCAGCCCCTGCAACTTCAGCGCCTTCAGCGCGGCGAGCTGAGTCAGCAGCACGCCGGGCATCGATACCGCGGCCGACCGCAGTACGTGCTCCGACGGCGCGGCCGAGGTCTCCTCATCGGCGAGCTCGTCTTCGAGCATCCAGCCGACCGGGTCGAAACCCACCGGTCGCACCACCAGCAGTTGCGCCGCAACGGGTTCCAGCAGTGTGGCCGCCTCGTTGACCAACGCGGTGAGCTCGGGCTCCAGGGCGCTGTCGCGCCCGATCTCCTCCAGCTCACCCAGCCATTGCGCACCCTGTCCGCCGAATGCCAGCGCGTACGGAGTACCGCTCAGCAGACGATCGACCAACGGCGCCCGCATGTCTTTCGACGTCCCAGCCCGCTGGGCACTCACCTTCGCGTTCGTTCCGGTCCCGGTCTCAGTGCTCTCGTTGATCGTCAAGACGCTTCGACTTCCTTACTCCTGGCGACATGCCCCCACGGACACGTCGCTCCCTCCGGTACGCAGGGTGCTGCTCAACCTCTAGGCCTGATATGGGCGAGGATTGCACAAAATCATGAGGAAAGCCTCACGTTTGCTTCCCCAGTTGACCCTTACCGGTTGGTATTTCTGCACTTCCGTACCAGAATGCCGAGAAACATGAGGCCCACTCACGTTTGAACCCGCAGGTCTACCGGTTACCAACACGTACGAAACATGAGTGCCCCTCATATTGCCCGTTATCTAATCGTTATAACCCCAGGTCGGGTTACTCACGAGTACGCCACGCCCATCCAGAGCTTCGCGATCCCGGTCAAGCCCGGTAGAGTTTGGACGGTCGTACCACCAAGCGCGAGTGGCGAAATTGGCAGACGCGCCAGATTTAGGTTCTGGTGTCTTAGGACGTAGGGGTTCAAGTCCCCTCTCGCGCACAAAACCCCGGCGAATTCGCCGCTTTTGACGGATGTGTGTTCGAGACCACTCGAACACACGGAGGCGACCAGTGGTTTTCCATTCTGAACTGGGGTTATTCCTGGCAGATCCACCAGAATCCACTATCAGCGAACCGGCCAGCGCGCACGAATGGGGTTCGCGATGATCCCGGCACTCATTCCCCCACAAGCCCCGTTGCAGGAGCTGATCCACGGCCCGCTCCCCACTCCGCCCCCACCAGCGATCCTGGCGGCGGATCGCGATGTCGCCTACGGGATGTCCACCGTCGGAGACGGCGGGCGCGTCAACGACCGCCACGTGCTGAAGCAGCTGGACTGGGCACCACACACCCGACTGGAGATCCGACTCGCCAACGGACTACTCCTGGTCCGCCCCTATCCCCAGGGATCGGCGCGAGTGAATGCCGACGGCTACTTTCGCATTCCGTTCCGGCTGCGACGTCGAGTTGGCCTGCTCATAGGCGACCGAGTCCTCATCGTCGGTCGCCGTAGCGTTCAGCAACTCGCGGTACACCCACCAGGAGCACTCGATGAACTGTTCCATTCCACCTTCGCCCTGTTGGCGCAGTGAAAGCCATGTCGACGCCCACTCCCCTGTCCCTCGAAACCATTGCAGCGGCCCGAATCCTGCTGACACAGATGGGAATTTCACCGGCCGACCTCGTGACCGTGGGCACCACCGTCCCGACCTTCGGTGAAGTGGTCCCCGTAGTGCGCGCCACGCTGGGTGCGGGCACGAAGCGTACCTACGGCACCCACCTCAACCGCCTCGAACAGCAGTGGCCCGACAGGCGCCTCGACGACGTCACCAAGCCCGATCTCGACGAGATGGCGCAAGCCATCCGAGCCACCCACCGCGTCAACCGGGCCTCCCAGGGCGGCGCCACCGCTGTCGCCCACTTCGTCTCCACCGTGCGCTACGTATACCGATACGCCGAAGCCAAAGGCTGGATCCGCCCATGCGACAACCCTGCCCGCCAAGTCGCACTCCCCGCCCGCCGACCATCCCACCGATACGCCATCCCCTCCCACCAACTCACCGAAATCTGCCACGTCACCGCCACCACCGGAAACGACCCCGAACTCGACTCCCTGATCATTCGGCTGCACCTCGAAACAGCCTGCCGCAGAAGCGGAGCGCTCGCCCTGCGCCCCCACGACCTCGACACCGACCAATGCCTGATCTACCTACGAGAGAAGGAAGGAACCGACCGTTGGCAGCCGGTCTCCCCAACCCTTATGCGACACCTCCTTGCCCACGCCCAGGACCGCCACAGCCCTCCATCCGGACAGTTACTGCGCTACCTAAACGGCAAACCGATCACCGGCCGCCGTTACGACCACATCTGGAAACGCATCGGTGAAACACTGCCCTGGGTCACGATCCAAGGCGTCACCGCCCACTGGCTCCGCCACACCACCCTCACCTGGGTCGAACGAAACTTCGGCTACGCCGTCGCGCGGGCTTTCGCCGGCCACCACAGCAAGACGATCAAGGCCGTCGGGCGATCGTGGCTACCTGGGCCAACGCCGAACACATGCGTGTCGATGTCACCGACCACCGACCCACCCTGCGTGAATTCGGCGACGCCACCGGATGGGCGCGCGTTCACTCCATCCTCGATGCCCCCACCCCCGATCTGCGCCTTCGATCACTGTGCGACTACCTCGCACTCGATTGGGTCTGGGTCACCACGAGGGCAGCCGAGCTCGCCGAATACGGGACAGCCGGATTCAGCAAACCACGCAGCCGCCTGCTGTCCCTCGCCGGCCTCGACCGCGCATGCCGATTTCTGGGCTCCCTCAACCCTCAAGATCGCTAGGCTGGCGAAGTGTCCCCAGTCGAAAATCGCCGCCGCGTGATCGTTTTCGGTCTCGGCGGCACCATCGCCATGTCAACCACCAGCACCGGCGGTGTCGCCCCTACCCTGTCGGCCGACCAACTCGTGGCCGCTGTACCGGGGTTGTCCGAAGCGAATATCGCCGTCGACGTAGTGAACTTCCGTCAAGTACCCGGCGCCTCCCTGACCATCTCCGACATCACCGAACTCGCAGAAGCAATCCGCGGTCAGCTCGCCGACGCCGACGGTGCCGTGGTGACCCAAGGCACCGACACCATCGAGGAAACCGCCTACCTCCTCGACCTACTCCACGACCAAGCCCAACCCGTCCTCGTCACTGGCGCGATGCGCAACCCCACCCTCGCCGGAGCCGACGGACCAGCAAACCTCCTTGCCGCAATCCAGACCGCGGCACACCCCGCGTTCCGGAACCATGGTTGTCTTGTCGTGTTCAACGACGAGATCCACGCCGCCCGGCGGGTCCGTAAGACCCACACCACAAGCACCGCGACCTTCCAATCTCCCACCGGCGGCCCGCTCGGCTATCTCGCCGAGGGCCAACCGCGCCTACTCAATCATCTCAGCACCCGCACGGTCGTACCCGCGAAGCCCGGCGACGACATTCGCGTCCCGATCCTGACGGTCGGCCTCGGTGACGATGGAACCCTGCTCCGAGCTCTCACCGGCCACATCGACGGTGTGGTCATCGCCGGAGTTGGCGGCGGACACGTACCCAGTCGCCTCGTAGCGCCGATCGAAACCCTGGCCGCCACCGTTCCAGTAGTGCTCGCTTCACGGACAGGCTCAGGGTCGGTACTCCAATCCACCTACGGCTTCCCGGGATCCGAACGCGACCTCCTCGCCCGCGGCATGATCTCCGCCGGATACCTCGACCCCCTCAAAGCGCGGATCCTGCTGCACACGCTACTCTCCGCGAACTGCGAGGCCGCCACGATCTCCCAAGCGTTCGGATCGGCAGGAGGCTACGCAAACCCCGAAACATGGCCCTGGCCAACACCTTCCGCCAAGGACGCCTGATGCGGAGCCACGAACTCACCCTCGGCCGCAGCTTCGGAGTGGTGTTCGACCACGGAGACGACTTCTACCCCGCCCTCGCAGACTTCTGCCGAACCAACAATCTCCAGCAGGGCTACATCCCGTCCTTTATCGCCGGGTTCAGCGAAGTCGACCTCGTCGGCACCTGCGACAAACTCGACAATCCTGAAGCGCCAGTCTGGTCGAAAGTCCACCTCACCAACGTCGAAGCATTCGGTGGAGGAAGCCTCGCCTACGACCCGGACACAGACACGATCTCGCCACACATCCACGTCGCGGTCGGCCTCAAAGAACACGCAGCATCCGGCTACACCAGCCATCTGCTCTCGGCAAAAGTGCTGTTCCTCGCCGAACTCCTCATCATCGAAGTCCTCCAGCCCACGATGACAAGAACACCACGGTCCGACCTCTACGACGTGCCCCTTCTGGAATTCAGGAAAGGGACCCCGCCAAATTCGTAGATGCTCGAGTCTGCCCGCCAACCCTTGCCGTCCAGTAATCAACATCCACAGGTCAAAGTCTCAGCCGAGCACCCATCATCTGCCTGGAACGAGAAACTCCATCGCATCGGCCTGGTAACCGTTCCGGTCTAACCGTCGATGCACTCGGTCTCGGTACGGTGCCGGGCGGCTCGGGAAACGGAAGTGGTTTGAAATATCTCCGCAAGAGGGCAAATCGGTATGCGAAAGCGACTCCGCTGGCTGGCAGGCTCCCCGACTCAGCCCAGCTGACCCGCTCCAGGTCATTGGCTGGCGTGCGCTCGGCGGACCGAAGCCGGTAGGTCCGCGTTCTGGTGGCGTTCTCGCCGTTGATGCGTCACCGCTTACAAGCGAGGCGTGGGCATCTTGCGCAAACATGCGAAATTCGGCTGACGGCCTGCCAGTGCATGGGTGCACATCTTCCGCCGGATCGAACGGATGCTCCTAATGAACGGATACCCGCTACGCCTCAAAACAGCGGTTCAATCCCGACTCGAGGTCGTGACCAATGTTCACAACTGATGACCAGGACTCGGCAAGCAGCCCTCTCCCCCTCCCCCCGATCCCAGACTTACCGGAGCTCGGGATGTCTTATGCCTACATAGCTGTGGCCAGCGTGGACGCTGACGGTCGTTTGTCTGACCGCTCCAGCCTGAAGCATCTGGGATGGAAGCAAGGTCTCCGCCTGACTATCAGCGTCCTCGACGGAATTGTCGTCCTCGCCCATGCCGCAACCGGATCGTACGCAGTCGGAGATCGAGAGTATCTGCGCCTTCCCGCGCAGATACGGCGCTGCGCGAGGATCGAGAATCACGACCGTGTGCTGCTGGCGGCAAGTCGGAACCTTCGCACGCTTGCAGTCTATTCCCCGGCCGCTGTGCGAAATGCCTTGTGGTCGTTTGATTCTCGACCCTGGTGCGAGTCATGACCACCGAGGTTGAAGCTGCGCGGCTACTACTGGAGCGGCTCGGGTTGCGTCCCGAAGATCTTCTCGAAAGAGTAGGCCAGACCCAGCCTGTCCCCACCTTCGACCAGTACATTCACCAGCTCCAAAGCGCCTTCCCCCCAGGCACATTGCGCACCTACGGCCCCTACTGGCGGCGCATCGTCAATGAATGGGGATCCCGCCCCATCAGCGAACCCACCCCACTCGAGATCAGAGAGCTGATCGAGCACACAAAACAACAGGCTGCCGTCCGCCGAAACTCGCGCGGCGGACGCTCGGCCGCAGAACATATGGTGGGTGCGCTTCGCGCCCTATACCGCCAAGGGCAAGCCGACGGCCACTTTCCTGCAGCAGAGAACCCAGCGAACCGCATCATCAAGCCGCGACGTCTGCCCAATAACAGGAGAGCTCTACCAGATCGCCTTATCGCCGATATCAACCGAGTCGCCGCCACGACAGGCAACGACCCAGAACTCGATACCCTCATCCTGCGACTCCACATCGAGACCGCATGCCGGCGTGGGGGCGCTCTAGCGCTTCGTCCGCGAGACCTCGACGCCGAACAATGCCTGATCCAACTCCATGAGAAGGGTGACGCGGTCCGCTGGCAGCCTGTCTCCCCCACCCTGATGCAGGCGCTGCTCCGGCATCGTGACCGCGGTGCCGCCAACTCCGAACAACTCCTGCGCTACCGCAATGGGCGACCCATTACCGGCCGACGTTACGACCACATCTGGAAACGCATCGGCAAACACCTTCCCCCCGTGTCCACCCAGCAAATCACCGCCCACTGGCTACGCCACACCACCCTGACCTGGGTCGAGCGGCACTACGGATACGCAGTCGCCCGCGCCTACGCCGGTCATGCCGAAATCGGAGGCAACGTTGGCGCGACCCTCACCTACGTCAAAGCATCGCTGCACGAAGTGGCCGCCGCGCTAACGGCACTCACCGGTGAAAAACATCCTCTTGCTGCCGAATTCGAGTCCAAGAGACCGCCGATGGCGGCGTGATCGCGCGCCGCCGAAACCGAAGGGGACCCGGCTTCCTCTTCTGCTGCGGGCCTCAGCTCACCTATCCCCTCAGGCTTTCACCAGCGCCGTCACCTGTCCAGCAGCGCTACCGATTCGCCTCGGCGTAGGCCGCGGCGAGCCCAGCCGAAATACGCCCCCGCCGGGAAACATCGCGCCCCTGCTCACGCCCCCACGCTCGAATGGCCGCGGTCTGGTCACGGTCGACCACCGAACGCTTGCGGCTACCGGTCCTGCGCGGCGCGCGACCTACCTTGCGCGCGTACGGAATCCACTGCTCGAATACACCGCGCAGCAGCTTGGCATTGAGCGTGGAAAGGTCCATCTCATAGGCAACCCCATCGAAGACGAAGGACACAGTCTCCTCCGCTGCAGAGTTGCCGTCATAGTCATCGACCAGTGTCACAACGACCTTGCGCGCCATGCTGAATTGCCCTCCGAGATAGACGGAACCATTGCTAACGAACGTTAACCGACAGGGTGGCCGCACCCCTCACCTGGTCGTCGACTTCCACAGGCCCTAACCGAGACGACGCCGTGCCGCCCGATAGGCGGCATAGAAAGACGCGCTTAGTGCCTCGGTTTCCGTGACGTGGGGAACGTCCCCCCGACGCGCTTGTCGGGCTTGGTGTCGCAATGGCAAGAGCAGGAGGACGTTCCAATCAGAGAGATGGGTCGGATTGTTTGCTTTTGCGGTGTGCGGAGTGGCCTTGGTTATGCGCCGGCGTGAAGGTAGGCGCCCCACAGTGTCGGGGTCGCTGGGATGACGTCACGTATAGTGCGGACGGCGAAGTGCAGCGCGTGGGCGGCGTACTCGATTTCGTAGGAGTCGCCAGCGCGGGCAGGTAGCAGAGCGGCGTAGAAGTGCTCGGCGACCTGAGCAGCGTAGGGGTCGTTGATTGGCCATAGGGTGCCGATGACGTGTGGGTATCCGACGAGCTGGAAAGCCGCGGTGAGGTGGATGACTTCGTCGATGAGTTCGATGTTCTTGTTGAGCGCGGTTTCGCAGGCAGATAGGTAGGCCAGCTGTGCCTGTTCGAGGCGTATCGGGGCGAGGCAGGCGATGGTGAGTGGATCGCTACGGTGGTCGTGCAGCAACAGTTGGCTGTGGGATGGATCGGTGGGGTCGCTAGTGCCGTGACAAGCGAAGTGTGCGATCGGGTAGTCGGAAAGATTGTTGATGACGTTGCGTTTCGTCGGCAGACTGCCTATGGGCCGTGTCGTTTTCGATCCGTCGGGTCCGGAAAGTAGGAGCGATCCGGGCAGACGAGCGGCCAGTGCTGCAGCCTCGTCGCCAACGAAATCCAGGCGCCCTTCGATACCCGGGGTGCTGGACAGGGCAACAATGAGTGCTCGAAGGGCGGTGTCGGGCCGCCTTGTCGGTGGATGCTGGCGCGCGTACCGAAGGGCGGTGATGGTAGGGGTGTAGGAGGAGACAACCCGATCCATGACGGTCCTGCGACGTGGGCTGGGAGCCTCGGTATGGTAGCCGGCCGCGTGGATGGGCAACAGGCTGAGCAGTCCCCCAAGGATCCACCAGATGCGAGGCGGCGTCGCCCCTGCTGGGGATGGTTGCCTGTAGCCGAGCGCATCCAGAACCGGACCGGTGGCGTTGTTCCACAACCACTGCAGGATCTCGGTCACCACCCCCTGGGCAGCGACTCGCTCGAATGGGTCCACGTGGTGGTCGGCGGCGTGCAGGGCACCTTGGAAAATGACTATCTTCTGGACGAGCCGCTCAGGGGAGAGTCCGGGTAGGCGTATGCCCGCAATACCTGCCGTGGTCAGAAGCAATGCGTCACTGCGGTACTCGCTGATATTGAATGTCACGACCGGACCTCGGGCGGCTTGGGCGAGCAGTTCGTCACGAGATGGCGGCAGTCCGAAGGAAGCGAACCCGTCTATGGCACGGATATTGGCGAGGGTGTCGTTGAGTTCGGCTGCGATTTGCCGGCGGTGGTCCTGGGCACTGTGATTGATGTTGACGAGGCGCCCGGCAAGTTCCGCCGGGGGGGCCGGAATGGTGCTGCCGACTGTGTCGAGTTGGTCGCGCAGGAAGCTGAATCGTCTTGCCAAGTCTGGATATTGATTGTGGAGGTCGGTCAGATCGCTGCGAACGTGCAAGGCTTGACTGAGCAGCACTGCGCGACCGGACTCTAGTAGCTGTAGCGCCACCTCTGCCCGTGCCCTCTCCGGGATGGCCGTGTTGTCGAGCGCCAGCGCCGCAGCATCGGCGGCGAGTCCAGCGTAATCACCCAATGCATATTGTTGGTCTGCTCGTTCGAGCTCCCGTTGAGCGATTTTCGGCAGCAACCGCACCGCTCGCTCCAACAATCGCGCTGCCCGTACCCGCTCTGTCTCTGCGGCCATGCCCGCCGCAGCGCGCGCTGCTTTGATGCGAATCGATGGTTTGGCAAATTCAATATCGAGCGCTGACTCGAAGGCAGCAATCGCTGCGTCACGGTCGATCGATGCACCCGTGTGGTCGAACCGCTCTCTGAGGGCGAAACCGAGGTTGGCCGACCGTGCGGCGCGAGCGGGGTCGTCTTGGGGAGTGGCAGCGACCGCTTGCTGCTCGATGTCGATGGCATCGTTGAGGTCGTGCAGCACGCCGGTCCGCACGAACCGCTTCCGCAGGACGATACCGAGATTGGTCATCGAAGTCGCTCGACCGGGCTTGCCCGGGTGGATGTGATCGACTGCTTCGCTGAGGATTTGGATCGCATCATCGAGGTCCTGCAACGCATCTGTTCGTTCGAACCGCGCCCGCATGGCCACACCGAGGTTGTGCGTTACGGTGGCCCGGTTGGGGTGGTCGGGGGGGATGCGATCGACTGCTTCGCGGAGGATTTCGATTGCGTCATCAAGATCCTGCAACGCATCTGTCCGTTCGAACCGCGCCCGCAAGGCAACACCGAGGTTGGAAAGCGCTGTGGCGCGGGCGGGATCATCGCGGGAGATGGTGTGGACCACCTGCCGTCCGACGTCGATTGCATCGTTGAGATCCTCTAAAGCACCCGTCTGCACGAACCGTGCCCGCAGAGCGGCTCCCAAGTTGGACAGCGTCGTGGTGCGGCGGGAGCCGTGGGTGGGGGCGGTGTCGCATGCCGCGCCGTAGATGCGGATAGCATTGCTGAGATCCGCTAACTTACCTGTCCGCTCGAATCTGTGGACCAGGGAGCTTCCAAGGTTGGACAGCAACACCTCGCGCATGGGGTCGTCGGAAGCGACCTCGAGGGCTTGTTGTCCGATGTCGATAGCGTCGTTGAGATCCTCTATGGAACCAGTCCGGGTGAACCTGTCCTGTAGGGCGCTCCCGAGATTGGAGAGCAGCGTCCCGCGACCAGACTGTCCGCTTGAGGCGATCTCGTCCGCCGCGCGGAGCATACCAATTGCGTTGTCCAGATCCTGCGTGTCGCCTGTCCGCATCGACCGCTCGTGAAGAGCTACGCCGAGGTTGGAAAGCGCTGTAGCGCGCGCGGGATCATCGGCGGACATGGCGGCGACGGCCTGCCGTCCGATGTCGATCGCGTTGTGGAGATTTGCGAGCGCACCTGTGCGTTTGAACCGTGCCCGGAGAGCGCCACCTAGGTTGGATAGCAACATTCCGCGACTGAGGCGTCCTGTTCGGTTGGTGTTGCTTGCGGCGCGGAACATATCGAGGGCGCGGTCGAGATCCTCCAATACATCCGTCCGCATGAACCTCATTCGCAAGCGTTCACCAAGGTCTGTCAGTACAGCTGCGCGGGCGGGATCATCGGTGGAGATGGTGTCGACGGCCTGCTGTGCGACGTCGATCGCGTCGTTCAGATCCTCTAGTGCGCCGGTCCGGTTGAACCGTACATACAAATCGTCCCCGAAATCGACCAGCATCGCCCCACGGTCGGGGTTGTCTGTGGAGGTGGAAACGATCGCTTCGCGTGTAGTGGCGATAGCGTCGTTGAGATCCTGCAGACTGCCGGTGTGGTTGAACCGCTCTCGCAGATCCAGGCCGAGATAAGTCAGTATCGTGGCATGGTCGGGACTGTCGGCGGGGCTGGCATCGACTGCTTGCCGTCGGTTGACGATCGCCTCGTTGAGATCTTCCAATGCGCCGGTCAGCTTGAACCGTGCTACCAGGGCATTTCCGAGGTTGAAGAGCATACTGGCGCGGTCGGGGTCCTCGCTGGGAATCGCATTGACGATTCGCTGCCACGACTCGACCGCAACAGCGACGAGGTGGGCGTCGGACGAGGCAAGGGCGTTCTCAAGCACCGAGAGTGCGGGGGATAGCGCATTGTCTGCAAGGTCTGGCAGCAATTGGCTCGGCAGCCGAGCCAGGTCACTGACATCAAGAGTGAGAAAGCACAAGGTGAGAACATCAACGGCAGCCTCCAGCGAAGGCTGACGAAGGTTTTCCGGAAGAACGTTAAATCGATGCCAATACAGCCAGCCAAGCAGGATCCGCGAATACAGATCTGAAGGATTGGCTCCGATCACGGCGGACAGCTGTCCAATCTCGGAATCGACATCAGGACCGAACATTGCCTGGGGCTCCGACGATTGCTCGAACTGCTGGATTCGCGATACCACCGCCGCGTGA
The DNA here is from genome assembly GCF_015355755.1 of Nocardia sp. XZ_19_385. NCBI lineage: Bacteria > Bacillati > Actinomycetota > Actinomycetes > Mycobacteriales > Nocardiaceae > Nocardia > Nocardia sp. XZ_19_385. The sequence goes on along the minus strand of NZ_JACVEE010000005.1, from coordinate 280,580 downwards.
AGTGCTTGATGCCATTCGGTGTCCCCGACGCCTTCTCGGTCTGCCCCCATCGCCTACACCCCCTATAAACCTGGCTCAGTCACCTGAGAGCTTAGGCGCACCATTGGGCCCTGGTGGCGTGTCGCGTCGGACGGCGTTGCCAACGTGATCCGGTGAATCTGAAGTGAATGCATCAGCTGTGACGCGAGGAAGGGCTATCATGTGGGCGACAATCGCCCCGGCAAGCGCGCGGTGTCTCATCGATGCCGATCGACGCCAACGTGATGAGGTGGTCTGAGCGTTAGACTTCCAGTCCGGTTTTACCAACGACGGGCGGTGAAGATTGCACTCGTGAGTCGTTGTTGTATCCGGTGGACGTTCGATCACAGCCGAGCGGGTCGTCGCCGAGCTCGCGCGGGGGTGGTCTACATTCACTGACGGGTGCTGAGGTCCGGAACCGGGGGCGGGTGCCGGAGCGTGCGATCCTGGGATCGATACCGCGAGCGCGAAGCCTTGCCCAGCACTTGTCGTAGTCGGAGCCGCGGTCGGCTAGGAGGTAGCTTGGGCGGCGCTACCTCGACAGTTGCGAGGCGTAATCGGTGTCTGATCCGACCATCGAAGGCCGCGACACCCGACGCCTGACGAGCCGAAAGCGAGCGATTCTACAGGCCCGAAATCGCTGTGTTCGAGCAGCTTTCGGCTCACGACACGCGTCAGGGTCTGCCGCAGTGTAGATTTATCTCGATATGCGACCGCATTTCGGTGTCGTTGAGACTCCATCGAGCGCGGACAACGGATGACGCGGACGGGGAGGCAGGGTGTGGAGCCTGCACAGCGGGAAGCTCTTCGAGTAAGCGCAGGTTTGGCGTACGCGTGCGGAAGCCTCGACGAGATCCGTCGCCTGCTCCGCGATACCGGCGCCGATCCGACGACGCCACTACAGCAGCTACTCATCCGGATGAGATCCCGCGATACGCAGGCGATTTCGTCCGCGCTCGACGCTCTGCATACCGCTCTCCAGCGGGCAGGCGACGCACGCGGAATCTTCGGCAACCTGCGCGGTATGACAGGTGCGGGTCTGCGTCCGATCGAGATCGTGTACCGATGCCCCGAGACGATGTGCACCGGCCGCCGTGACGACGAGGTCGGCAGCCAGAACCCCCTGTGCGCCATCACCGGATGTGAGCTGATCAAAGACATCAAGCGCTGAATGGGCGGCATGTGGAGCGAACTCGGCAAGAAGCTCGCCGAGCGATGGGTGTCCCTGCTGGCACTACCAGGTGCGCTCTATTTGGCGATCACCGCCGCAGCGATCCACCTCGGGCAAGCGCGTGCCCTCGACATCGCCGTCCTGGTCCGCAAGATCGGCGAAACCGCCAAGAATCCGACCGTCTCCACCACGGGCGGCCAAGCTATCGTGCTGTGCGCGATCCTAGTTGGCGCAACGATGGCGGGTCTGCTCGTACAGGCGCTGGCCACGGTGATCGAGCGGATCGTCCTGGCCGCGGAGTGGGAGACCTGGCCGCGTCCGCTGTCGACACTTGCCGCCGACAGAGTCCGTCGTCGCCGCACACTCTGGGACGCCGCGCACGAGCACTACCATCGCACTGATCAACAGGCCATGGCGCCGCATGCCCGCGACCGTCCCACGCTGACCACGCTGGCTCGAGCCGCCCGCGACCGATCCCGCATCGCGGCCGAGCGCCCGCAACGCCCTACTTGGAGCGGCGACCGGATCCACGCCGCAGCCCTGCGCCTCCACCGCGACTATAATTTGGACCTCGCCACCGTCTGGCCCTATACCTGGCTGGTACTACCCGATCGCGCGCGCGAGGAAGTCGTACAGACCCGCTCGAGCCTCACCCGCGCCACCGGTCTCGCTGGCTGGTCACTCCTCTACCTCACCCTCACCCCACGCTGGTGGCCTGCCGCCGTCATCACGATCACACTCGCCGTCGCCGCCCGCCATCGCATCCGTGTCTCGGTGAACACCTACGCCGAAGTCATGGAAGCCACCACCCGTCTCTACGCCACCACCCTGGCCACCGAACTCGGCATCACCCACACCGGTTCACTCACCAAGGAACTCGGCACCGCCCTTACCCAATCGCTACGGTCCTCCCCACCGCACGAGCCAACCCGATCTCAGTCGTGACTGCCAGAAGTCTTATACGGATCAGCCGAACGGTAAACCTCGGGCGATGCGTTGCAAGCAGGTCGAGGAACAACGAAAGCTCGCCGGCCGTGCTGGGAAATCAGTGACGCAACGCGAGAACGGCCGGACACCCAGCGAACCAGATGACGGGGCCCTCCTTTCGAACCACCCGAGGCAGACCCCAGTGCCGTCGAACGGCACGAGAGCCTGCGCTGCAACGGGATCCGCGGACCGCCGCCATCGCGCCGGCTGTTGCCGATATCACCGATCGCGTGGCTCGCCGCCACACGAATCAACGGTTTAGGGCAGCGGAGCCAGGGCTAACCTAATTCTTCCGGCCTCGAATAATGCCGATAACGTACTCAAATGAACTACCGAGGAGGTCTTCACGAGACTTCGTTCCGTCCAATTGCAAGCAATTATCATATTTACGGGTGTGGTAGGCCGCCCGGAGCGCTTCTAAAGTAGCGCTCGATCGCTCCACCGGCGCGATGTCCCCTCCTCGGGCAACGATCCGGGCAGCCGCGACTTTTCCTGGAATATCAAGCAATATCTGACCATGCGGCTCGGGGCAAAATTCGTTAATTTGCTGGAACCATGCATCCGCGATCCCGCGCGTAGAGAAGACTGCACTCGCAGCAAGCATAAAGCGATCACATAAAACAACCTCACCAGTTTCCAGTGCGGGTACTATATCTACCGCTAGATGCAACAGCCTATCTGCAGCGGACAACAACGCCAAGCACTCAGACGGGATAACACCGGCGGACCCTTCGTGGTATCTCTTTACTGGTTCCAATCGACGGTAGAAGTCAGTGGGTTGTCTCGTACAATGGGTAGCGATACCCGCCTCGGACAAGGCTCGCCCGAGCGCCTCAAGCAATGTCGACTTGCCGGACCCGTCGATGCCGCTAATGGCGACAACAGTTCCTGTATCCCAAGCTTCTCGCACCCGATTCCGAAAGGCACTTTTTTGCATAGCCAAATTTTCCTTGTGAGCATGACAGCATGACGAGGAAGCGCCTCACCCGCCGAGTGGCCCACACAATGGGACGACAAACGAGACGACAGACGAACGGTAGCCGCTAACCGTTCCTACGATAAGATCCGGCGGGCTCTATCGGAGCAACCTTGGCGACATCGATGGCATATAGGCCGACTGCTACCAGAGCCTCTCCAACTGTCCGTGAACCACACTAACAATGCCTGACGAAGCCATGGCGGGAATACGACGATACTTGCTCAAATACTTCCACAATCTCACCGGGAGTGTGGTCGGAAATCGCCTCTATAAAGCCCTTCTGTCCAAGCGGAAACGAACGCTGAACCACCTTCGGATTCTGAAATAGAGAATTTCCATTCTCCATTAGATATCTCCCTCCGTTTAAGCAAAAGTAGCCACCTTCATATACCATCTCCGCCGGCTCCGATAGCGTCATCCCCCAGCCATGCGGCACGATCAGCCGTTCCACTCCCCCCGACAATGCAATTGCATTCGCTCCTCCTGCAATCGCTCGGAACATCAGAATATCTTCGCCGACCGTACTGAAGATCGGTACACAATCGCCAGGTTCAAGCACGAAACACCCGATAGCCGCCGAAGTGAAGGTTGGCATATAATAGTGGTGATTGTGAGATTCTCTCACAATGCGATGCAACTTCCCCGTGAGCATCTCCGCGACAAACCGATGTCTTACAATATTGTACCCCTCAAGCATACGTGCCGTCTGGGCAAATAGTTCAGCCTTGCTGCCGACTAAAAGTCTTAAAGGCTTCCCGCTATGTAGAGTACAGACAATATCGTCAGAATACCAGTTACCGCCTTCTGGAAACAGGCCATTATATTGATTCTTAAATTCCTTTTCATTGCTATGGATGATCAGTACGTCATCCCCCGAAGAAGCCCGTGCATGCGTAATGAAGTGATTGCCCCCATTGAAGTTCCACTCATAGCTACTACGCTCATCGATAGAGGCCTTTAGACATCGCAAGGCATGCTCGGAGAACGAGTATTCAGATGCGCCGCTCAGCCAGAAGATTGATGACGTATCAATATTCATTGTAATGTCGATTGGAATTGCCGGAACTCGACATGACCAGTCGACTACGCAGCCCGTGGCAAACCCTCCCGCCAGTCGAATCACGTCGTATGGAATACCGAGGTCCGCTGCAGGGCATATTTGGCAATCTGCTTTGGGGTCGACTCTACGCAACGCAGCGCGCAAGCACACTTCAGTATCCTGCAAATGTTTAACCAACACAGTTTGCGCATGGTCATTTGCTATGATTTCATTTCTCATCATATCGTGTTGAGTATCTCAATTACTTCTTTTGAAAGTGGATTACTTGCTGCTCGAACCCATTCATCGACTTGGCTGCTCCGACGTGCGCCGACAATCGTGGCAGTAACTTCGTCCCGGGCAAGCACCCAGCCAAGGGCTAGATCGATAACAGACTTGCCCTTGTTGGCGCCGACAGATTCCAGCGTGTCGACTAGCGCCAGTCCTCGATCCAGGCTAGCTCCGTTAAACCGACTCGAATTTATCCGCCAGTCCCCTGGAGCAAGATTTTTCGGACTAAACTTTCCAGTTAACAACCCGGATCCGAGCGGGGAATAGCCAAGCACAGCAATCCCTTGCTTCCGACACCATCCAGCCAGGGCGAGAGCTGACTGATCTACGATGCTGATCCGCGGCTGAAACGAGTCCACCGCTCGCACCCGGTCACAACGCTCGATAAACTCTTGGTCGCAATTAGAGACACCAATCCACCGAACCTTGCCTTCGTCTGCAAGATGCGCGAGTTCACCCCATGATTCTTCAATTGGAGTACCGGTGTTCGAATCTGGCCGATGAATTTGATAAAGGTCGATTCGCTCGACCGACAACCGCCTTAAACTGTCTTCGCATTGCTTACGGATCGACTTCGGCCGCAGATCTGAAGTTATTTTACCGCCGGGCCAGGTTCGGCCACACTTGGTGAAAATGAGAGGTCGAGCGCTACCGCCCACGGCATTAAGTGCTTTTCCAACAACTGATTCAGAATGCCCGTGCCCGTAGGCGGGAGCCGTGTCAATCCAATTTACGCCGAGGTCCACCGCCCTCAATATCGCACGGACAGAAACATCATCGTCCACCGGCCCCCATCCATTTTCGTATGGCCCACCGATAGCCCATGCCCCGAATCCAACTCGACTTATTGCTACATCATCGGCGAACAGCGATTTTGGAAGATCATTTGTAGCTCGTTCTGCAGAGTCCATGGGATAAGCGTAACCCCTTGCGGTGCACAGATTCTACAAGTAGCTGAGTTTAGGTTCGCCAATTCCGCCCACAGGGCCCCACATAGGTCAGATGATTTCAACCAAGCGCTCAATTTGTGTGCATAACATCCGAAAACCTACCACTCGGCACGCCGAAGCCACATTAATCCACTGCGATAGCGGCTACGTCTCGATGGCCGAAAGCCTCCGCGATGCGCTTCGAGGCTGCAGCGTCGGGATTCTGCCTGCGATCAGCCGACAGCAAGCATTATGGCAGGCGAGTTGGCGCGATTGTCAATACAGCGACCTGAGGGTTTCAACCATTAAGGCCGAAATTCTGGCAGACCAGCCGGTTTTAGAAGCGAAGCTCGGCGGATGGAGCTGATATGCAGACATGAATTATGCAGACGTGAATTCTGTAGTTGGGGCGAGCCTTTTCCTTTGCCGGGGTCCAAGCACGCGGTGCGGATCCGGCCATTGAGAACCTATTGGTTGTCGCCAAAAATTCGGTTACTCGCCGAACTCGAGCTTAAAGACATACACGCCGCCAGCGCCACCTGCGACCAAGATGAGCTGACCGCCCTTAATGGTCCAGCAACATTTCTGCAGCGGATATCCGGCCCGGATTCCGCAAATCTGGCGCCCTGTCTGGACTTCCCACACCCCCAGAAAAGCATCGTCATCACAGCCAGCTATAAACCTCCCGTCAGGGGAGAAAGAGCATCCGGTAGTGCGCCCTTGTCCGATTTTAATTAGCGATACAAGGCTGTAGTCCCTCATGTTCCACAACGCTGCGTAGCCACTGGGTTCACCCGCAGTAACAGCAAACTTTCCATCCGGCGAGAAGTCGCAAACCCAGACTTTCGTGTCGGCTCCCGCCGATAGCTCGCGTATAAGAGCCCCCGAAGACCCATCCCAAATTCGGAATATTCCATCGTCTCCTACTGAGCCGAGGATGGCTCGATCGGGAGCGAACGCGCAGTTCAGGACATGCCCATTATGGCTATGGAGGACATGCACCAAATCCGTCGAGTCGAGCTCGTGTACCATGATCCGGCCGTCTTCTCCAGCCGATGCCACCAGATTTCCCATCGCCGCGATTGCTACTCCCCATACTCGGCCGGAATGTCTGGTGAAGCTACGCTTGAGTGCCATCGTGCGGGGGTCCCACAAGTGAACGTTTCCGTCGGACCCTCCGCTCAGCACGCCCTCCACGTGTGCTACGCAGCAGAGTACGCGGCCTGAGTGGGCATCTATTGACATCGTGGGCGTCGGATTTTCGAGATCGAAGACACTCAATTTTCCATCTCTCCCGCCGGCGACGAATCTAGATCCATCTGAGGTGAAGCTGACGCAGCCTACTGCGTCCCGTGGGGCCTCTACAACTGCTTCCAAAACTAACGCCGACATATCCCAGATACGCAGAGTTCCATCTCCACTACAAGTCACTAGGCGCGAATCGTCGACCTGAAAGGCGCATCCGCCCACCCAATCGGTGTGCCCGACAAAGGTGTGTATAAGTTTGCCGCTGACGACTTCCCACAAACAGACCCGTCTGTCTTCGGATACGCTGACAAGATACATACCATCATGCGAGAAGGTACAAGCACGCACACGATCTGTGTGAGTCTCTAAAGTCCTCAGGACAGAACCGGAATGAGCTTCCACCAGCTTTACAGTGCCGTCGCTACTAGCAGTCGCGATCAGACGGCCAGCCGGGTCGTAGGTACACCATCGTATTCTGTCAGAGTGCACTGCAATTTCTCCAGCAAAGTCGCCGGTGGTTGAATTCCATTGTCTAACAATGCCGTCCTCCCCACACGTCGTCAGTATTTCTTGGTCGGGTGAAAAGCAGCAATCCCACTCGTATTTGCTGTCACTGTAGACGCTAAATACCGCCTTGCCAGTGGCGGCGTTCCAGACCGATACTTGTCCATCGTCTGCTACAGCTGCCACTCTCAACCCGTCCCTTGACCAACTACAACCGAGGATGCGATTAGAGGAATTTCCAAGTGTCTGCAGCAGCGCCCCGTCAAGGACACTCCATACGCGGAGCGTTCCATCCATACTTGCGGACAGGAGGTAGTTGCCATCCGGCGAGAATGAGCAGGCCCGCGCTCGTTGCCTATGACCACGAAGGAGATGCCGAACCGTTCTCGTTTCGAAATCCCAAATAATTACTTGTCGGTCGTCCGATGCCGTCGCAAGCATCGTTCCATCGGGCGAGATCGCGCAGTCGCCAATTGGGCCCATGTGCCCTGTAGAATGATTTGTTGAAACATCGGGGACTGGCCACATTGCCTGCAAATTTGGTTTTGGTAGAGTCTGAACGCGCGCCCGGGCCAGAGCCTCGACGCCTTCAATACATAGCAACCTGCTAATCAATGTCGCACCGACGGAGTTGTCTGCCGAATATACGTGTGCGTCGTTTTCCAAAATGCTCGCGAGCAGTGATGCACTCTCGGTTTCAACTTCGCGAAGTGTAGCGACGGTTGGTGCGACTGAACCCAAGCACACTATCTGCTTCTCAACCCAGCGAAGATCCGTAGCGAGGGTCGCAAGCTCCTTGATCATGTCGGCCTGCGCTAAGTGATACCCAAGGTGTTCCAGCGCGTACTTGTATTTGCTCGGGATACTCCACCACTCCTGCCCTATGGCGAGAGCCTTGATTCCGGCTATCAAAAAGGCGTGGCGATTAGCCATAACGTCAGCCGGTAGGCGTTGACGTAAATATGATCTCAAGATGTCGTGGACGGCAAGGGCCGGCTGACCTTCCGCCCAGCGCTCGGATACGAGGCGCAACGCCGATAGCTTCGACCATAGTTGCGTACTTTCATCATGACTCAAACCGCCCGCACTCTGCCATAGAGCCAATACAATATAGCTGGGTACGTATACATCTTCGCGAAAAATAGCAAGATCTAGATAACGTTCACGCTCAAAATGGCTAAGGAAATCAATGCTGGTACTAAGAACCTTCGCTAAAGTCCGGTTGAGGCTATTGGGCGCAGCAGAATCGAGGGCGAAAGGCCCATCATCCTCTACCAACTGCAGAATCCAGTCCACAACCTCGCTCGGCGGCCCGCCTGCCTTAATGTGTTCCTTCAGGGAGGCATTCATCAGCCCGAGTAGGACCGGCCACCCTTTTGCCGATTGGATAATTTTGTCGATTGAGCTCGCACCGACCATTGGCAGCCCCTCGGAAGCGGTTGCGCGGGCCTCCTCTTCCGACATCGGACCGATCTCCACGATCGCTGCTGTCTTCGGAGCCAAGCCCTTATTCCTGGTGGTAAATAGCCTTGAGGTGTTTGGAGCCCCTAAGAGAAATGGTCGGATTTGTTCCTCTACCCAAACATCATCTAGGACAATCAAAGTTGGGCTCCGGCCGCCCAGTGCCTCGCCGAGCGCGGCGGCAGCCATGGTCGGGTCCGCCGTAGTCGGGCGGTGATGAGTTAAGTACTCGCAAAGGTCGCCTATATGATCGGCGAGTGCCGCGCCGTACCGATCCTGGCCGAGGGAGGTCCAGATTATTCCTCCGGGATATCGGCGGCGAATGCTCTCGTCAGCACACATTTGAGCAGCCAACGTCGTCTTCCCGACCCCCCCTGCCCCTTCGAGAAATACGATTGTGGAATTGTCTTTGAGAAGTTGATCTTCGATCGAGGCTCTCAGAGCGACTCGGTCGGCGATATGACCCAGAGGCGGAGGAGCCAGGTCCCGGGCGTAGGTGGAGTGCACCGTCGGACTGTTGCCTACTACGAGTTTCTCGATATAGGTAGCTTGACTTCCCTCCCCAATCGCATTGCCGGCGACATTGCCTCCGGCCGCGAGAGATCCTTTACGCTCAGCAGAAACTCGGCTTGGTGCGTACGGGATGGTCTTGGTTAAGTCGACTACTCGGGCCGCAGGCTGCTTGGCAGTGCTCCCATGATGGTCGCGCTGCCTGGACCAAATCATCGTTCGCTTCCCTCACCTATCGCGTTGTCCGCAACATTGCCACCCGCGGCGATGGCTTCCCAACCCTCAGCTGAAATATCGGCACCGGAGGCCTGCGGCGTCACCGGGTGCACTGAAGGCAACACTCCCTTAATCAATGAGTCTCGCCCGATAGCGTTGCCTCTTACATCTCCACCCGCAGCGACGGATCGGCCTCCGGACGCGCGAACCGAGTGGGTACTCGTCTTGCTTGCCACCAGTGTCGCGACAGATACAGCGAGTCCTAGGGCCGCAGCGCATGCACCTACAACGCTCGCTGTATGGTCGGCGAACTCCAAATTGAGAAGAGCTGCGGCTACGAGCCCGGCGACCACAATCAGGCACGCAACAGCCACACACCACGCCAGCTTTCGACCATCCGTGCTCGACATTGGTCTGTCTCCTCACTGCCAAGGTTCTGTTCGGGTGATACCGGCTCGTAGCGTCGTGGAATGTCGGCCGCGGTAGTTGCTTCCACTGCTGGCAGGATCTCCGACCGGCCCTCGGCTGGATCCGCCATAGCCCCCGACCGTCGCTGGGTGCGCGATTGCAGTGTCCAAGTCCACCCCAGAGCTCCGCCCGCCACGCTGTCTTCCGGCACGCATCTGGCACCCATCAACTCTTGCCCTGTGCAGGTAGCGTCCTCCACGCCACTTCTCCGCTAATCGCGCAATTGTCTCCTATCTGCGGAGCCGCCGGTAGCGAAAACAAGAGCAGACCAGAAGGTTTGGGGATTGTTAGGGGATCTGAAGAAGGTCCGTGCCGACACCGCAATCGACACCAGATGCCAAGGGCACGTCCCTCCAAGGATTGTCGGCACGATCTGACATCGACGCTCCACTGCAGGGTGCCATTTTCGCGGTTCAGTAGCCGACATGTGCTCCCAGCCATCCAACATCGGCTCGGCATTGGTGACTGTCAGTTCTGGCGGCGGCGAGTGACCTTCAGCAAGAGCGCCGACCACACGGGTCGCCGCGGTGGCGGCGCCCAGAGCATCCGCCCGAGCCTGGCTGCAGCGTTCCACGCCCCGCCCGTGGATGTGGGAGCCCTGTCCAGAGTGTGCAAGCGCCCCCCAGAGACCCGGGATCGAATATTGTTGCGTGGCTCAAACTCAGGTCCTATGTCTTGCTGCATTTCCTGATCCCCATCGTTGATCGTTTTATCGATGGTGGCGGCGATATCGAGCGAGTGCTCCCGAGTAGTGCTGCGCCTACCGTCGGCGTTGGCCGTGGGATAACGGGCTCTACTGCCCACCGCCGCAGTGTTTGCTTCTTGGCGCGGTCATCTGTGCGGGGCGTCGCAGCCGGGCAAACCTCTTCCGTGCGGATCTGTCCGACGCCCGCTTGCAGCGTGCCATCCTGGATCACGCGAAACTTGGCGGCGCGAAGCTGAAAGACGCGAAACTGCATGTCGCGTCACTGGTTGGTGCCGAGTTGGCCGACTACGACACCCTCTACGAGGATCTCGATTTCACTGACGGGCGTACGTCGCCGGACGCTGTCCGCCCATGCTGTGCGCCACCAGAATCAATCGGCGCGCTCCCGTCCCGAGGTACCCTTTTCGCTGAAACATAGCTCGCTATATTGATCCATTGTCAGCCTGCTGACCTGTCCACAGCTACTACAAGACGCAGTGATCGGGTGTGATCAAACCGGATACCGAGTCGTTCCGGTTTGCTGGCTGGGGTGTGTGCGATCGGGGTCACGCGCCGCAATGGAGGTAGGCGGCCCAGAGGGAGGGCGTGACCGGGAGTTGGTCGCGGACGGCTCGCATGGTGTCGTGGAGCGCCCGGGCAGCGTGGCGTGTGTTCATGGTGGCGTGGGGGTTCAGCGTGGTGTAGAAGGTGTCGGCGATGTCGGCGGCGATGTGATCGTTGATGGCCCAGAGGGTGCCGATGACGTGGGGGTAGCCGGCGAGTTGGAATGCTGTGGTGAGGTGAATGGATTCATCGAGGAGCCGGGTGTGGCGGGTGAGGGCAGTTTCGCAGGCTGAGAGGTAGGCCAGTCGGACGTGGTCGAGGTGCAGGGGGGCGAGTGCGGCGACGTTGAGGGGATCGCTGGTGTGGTCGTGTAAAAGCAGGCGGCTGTGGGAGGGGTCAGTGGGGTCGCTAAGGCCGTGGCAGGCGAAATGCGCGATCGCATGTGTGGGCAACAGTTCCAGGACCGTGGCTGTCGTGGGCGCGCTTCCATCGGCAGGGTGATCGGCGGGGCCGGGTTCGGTGAGGATGAGCGCGCCGGGCAGGTGGGCGGCTACTCTGCGAGCTTCAACGGACACATAGTCCAGGTTCTGGCCAGGGAGGTCGGGAGTGGTCGGCATCGCCACGACCAACGCACGCCGTGTGGTGGCGGGGTCTCCGGCAGGTGGGTCGCGGCGGGCGTGACGGAGGGCAGTGATGGTGGGAGTGTAGGACGACACGACCCGGTCCAACGCCGTTCGCATCGTGGGTCGGGATCCGGGAGCGTGGTAGCCGGCGGCATGGACGGGGAGAAGGCCCAGGACTCCGCCAGGAATCCACCACACCCGCGGCCATGACATGCCTGGTGCCGGTCCGCCGTGGTAGCCGAGTGCATTCAGGACGGGGCCGGTGGCGTTGTCCCACAACCATTCCAAGACCCGGTTCAACTGTTGTTGGGCTGCGCTCCGCTCGGCGAAGGTCGTGTCCGGGCTATTAGTGATGGTGAGGGCGTCGTGGAAGGTGTTCACCTGGTCAGTGACCGTGTCCAGGGCCAAGTCGGGCAGTGGCAGGGCGGTGATGCCCGCGGTGGTGAGTAGCAGAGCGTCGCTGCGGTATTGGCTGATGTTGAACACCACGACTGGTCCGTGTGCAGCTTGAGTAAGCAACTGCTCACGCGAGGGTGGCAACCCGAAGGATGCGAACCCGTCCGCCGCACGGATACGGGCCAGCAGGTCGTCGAACTCGCGGGCGAGCCGATGCCGATCTCGCCCGTTAGGCTCGACAGCGGACGACATGTCGGCGTTGTCGTCAAGTGTGGTGGCAGCGACGGCGTCGGGGGTGCGATCGAGTTGGTCGCGCAGCCGGATGAATCGGTCGGCCAATTCGGGGTGGTGACGGGTAAGTTCGGTGAGGTCACTACGGACATGCATTGCCTGGCTGAGCAGCACCGCACGGCCAGCTTCCAGCAACTGCAATGCCGCGCCTGCCCGTTGGTCGACAGGTGTTGAGGGGTCGCCCAGTGCCAGGGCGGCAGCGTCGGCGGCCAGCCCTGCGTATCCACCGAGGGCGTACTGCTGATCGGTCCGCTGCAACTGGCGCGGAGCTACCTGCGGCAATAACCGCACTGCCGCAGCCAGCAGTCGGGCCGCACGTGCAGGTTCCCGCGACGCCACCAGTCGACCGGCGTCGCGCCCAGCCCGAATCCGAACCGACGCACCCGCCACAGCCAGATTCGACGCCTGCTCAAATACCTCGACCGCCTTGTCCAGATCCTCCCGCATCCCTAGACGCTGGAACCGAGTCCTCAGGGCTACTCCGAGATTGGACAGGTTCCCGCCCCGGTCGGGATGGTCGGTGGCGGTCGCGCCCACAGCGTCGCGCACTGCTTGCACGCCCTCGTCCAAGTCCTCGAGCGCGCCTACACGCTCGAACCTGGCAAGCAGGGCCGCCCCGAGATTGGACAGATATCCGGCCCGGTCAGGGTGGTCTGTAGGGGTGACAGCCACCGCACCACGCCCCACCTGCACGGCCTCGTCCAAATCTTGGAGCGCACCCGCACGCCGGTACCTGATCTGCAGGGCTGCCCCGAGGTTGGACAGGTATCCGGCCCGGTCGGGGTGGTCGGCGGGCGTGGCGGCCACCGCATCACGCCCCACCTGCACGGCCTCGTCCAAATCCTCGCGCGCGTCCACACGCTTGAACCTGACAAGCAAAGATGCCCCGAGGAGGGACGAAAGCCTGGCTCGGTCGGTGTGGTGGATCGGGGTCGCAGCTACTGCGTCGCGTATTGCTTGCACGGCCTCGTCCGCATCCTCGAGTGCGCCCACACGCTGGTACCTGGTCTGCAGTGCATTTCCCAGGCTGGACAGGAAGTTCGCTCGGAGTGGGTGGTCGGTTGGGGTGGCGGCCACCGCATCACGCCCCACCTGCACGGCCTCGTCCAAATCCTCGAGCGTCCCCGCCCGCTGGAAACGAGTCTGGAGGGTAATCCCAAGGCTGGACAAGTGCGTCGCCCAGTCGGGGTGGTCGGATGCGGTCGCGGCTACTGCATAGCGCATTGTTCGAGTGGCCTCATTGATATCTTCCAGTGCTCCCGAACGCTCGATCCGAGCCCGGAGGGCGTGTCCGAGGTTGGACAGGCGCCTCGCTCGGGAGGGATGGTCGATGGGAGTGGCGGCCACCGCATCACGCCCCACCTCCACGGCCTCGTCCAAATCCTCAAGCGCATCCACACGCTCGAACCTGGTAAGCAGGGATGTCCCGAGGTTGGACAGATACCCTGCCCGGTCGGGGTGGTCGGCGGGCGTGGCGGCCACCGCATCACGCCCCACCTCCACGGCCTCGTCCAAATCCTCAAGCGCGCCTACACGCTCACACCTGGTCTGCAGGGCTCCCCCGAGGTTGGACAGGAACCAGGCTCGGGCGGGGTGGTCGGCGGGCGTGGCGGCCACCGCAACACGCCCAATCCGCACAGCCTCGTCTAGATCCTTCTGCATCCCCGTACGCCGGAATCGAGCCTGCAGGAAGTTCCCGAGGTTGGACAGATACCCGCCCCGGTCGGGGTGGTCGGCGGGGATGGCGGCCACGGCATCACGCCCGACCTGCACGGCCTCGTCCAAATCTTCGAGCGCGCCTGTGCGCTCGGCCCTGGTCTGCAGCGCTCCTCCGAGGTTGGCCAAATGCCCTGCTCGAGCGGGATGGCCAGCCGGGGTCGCTACCAGGATTCGCCGAAACCCTTGCACTGCAGCGCTGACGGCGTCCACGTCGGTTGAGTTGAGTGCGTGCTGTAGCAGCCCGACCACGATAGGACTCGCCTGCTCGGCGAGAATGGGCAACAACGGCGCGGGCAGCGGCTCGGCTCCGGCGAGGAAACACGCGGTTAGCATCTCCACCGCGGCGTGCAGGTCTGGCCCGTTCCGGCCTTCAGGTAAGGCCAGGTAGCGGTACCAGTGCAGCCAACCCAGCAGCCACAGCCCTCCGACATCCGCGCCATCGTCGTCATGTATCAAGGCGAACAGCTCTTGCGCTTGCCTCGCGGCCTCCGGATGCAGGACCGCCTCCCGGTCACCCGATTCTGCCCGCTGCAGCCAGCCCTCGATCGCTACCTGCAGCGCCGCGATCTGCGTGTTCTGCCGGTCAGCCGACTCGTCCGCCGCCATCGCGCATTCCCGATCTCCTCGACTCGGCCGCCGCATGCGCACCAGCCTAGAGACCTTCATGCCCAGCCGCCCCGGAATCACGGCGCCCACTCAATAGGTTCAGAGCAACACTGGATTCTCGCGATGACTCGGGATGTGGTGTCTGACGACCAAAAACGGCGTTGTCCGATCCTGCGATCGATGAGGTGTGGTGGCAGTGCGGGCAAAGCGGTGAAAGTGCTGGCTGGCGGGATGCATCGGCATCCATCCGCAGTGCGTGACCAGCTCAAGCGCTACCACATCGACGGACCGGCGTTGTGCGGCCGAGTTTGGCTGAGCGCGAAGAGATCTCGTGCGGGTTAGCCGCTGGCTCGACCTTGATCCAGGCCGACCTCGTGCCGACCGCTTGAGAGGTTCCCATGACGAAGATCCCAGCGAACCCAAATCGGTTGTGCCCCAGTGGTACGAACCCGCAGCACTACAGTGCGTTCGCGAAAGCATCTCGCTTCTGGTCCGGGCCAGGCGGTTCACGGTTTTGCCCTGGCTCGGCACAAGGAGTATCGCTGCGGCTCGGGGCGGTCCCGACGCCCCACCTATTCGCATACGCCGCCAATAGCGGCTTGATATCGTGGCATCGCAATCCTAGTATTCGATGTGATCGAACACCCTTCGTCAGCGAATTCGCCGACTCGATGCGATCGAGTCCCCTTCTGCGCCCAAACTCTTGTCACCGCTGCCACACAGCAAGGTGCAAGAGCGCGGACCCTATGGGCAACGATCGCGCCCTCCCCGCTAACCGAAAGCCTCGGGCGACCGCGGCCGCTCAGCTTGGATCAGATGACAACGCAGGGTGGTTCAGGTCGGACCACGCAGTGACCAACGAGCAGTCCAGTCCGCGAGCGAGATCGGCGGTGTCAAATCGCCCGCGACCCCGAGGTCCAATCTCGCTTGCTTGTAGAACTCGTAACGTGCTTCGACCGCGGCGTCGTACAGTGCCTCGAAATGCGATTGCCCTCCGGTGAAGTCAGGGGCGAGTACTGTTCCGAGGCGCCAGACCGACGATTGCCACTCGCGACCAGCATCAACTACGCGCGATGAGCCGATCAGCTGTACGACCGCGAAGCGCTCGATGCGTGTGTGCTCGACGCCGGCCGCCAAGGCAATCAGATCGGAAAGCTCCGGCATGCCCACGTTGGGCCGATCGCGCACACCCTTCGCGTTCGCGATCTTCAGGTAGAGGATCGCTTCCGCCTTCACCGACGACGCGTAATCCGCATACGCCGCCTGGCGACGCTCATCCCACCGAACCGCTTGAGTTCGATTCCAACGCACCCGCTCAGCCACGAATCCGCCGGTGAACGTGAGCATCCCACCGACCAGAACCCCGACCAACGGCAAATACTGAGACACCACGTGGCTTCTCCCCACCCGGGAGCCGGAATCGAGACGATCTGTCCCGAGACTCACACGCTCCCAACCACATGATCCCAAAGAGTGCGACGAGGGGTGGCTCCGTTGGTGAATCGCCCGCTTCCGGACGAGCGGACAGCGCATTTCCGGACGTCGGTCTCAGAGGCATCGAGACCCAAATCATGGAGCGTGCCGATGAACGGCATCCGTAGGACACGCGCAGATGATCGCTGTCCTAGTGGTCGACGTCTATCCCGGTGTCGGGACTGGGCCCCACCGACGACAGTCAATAGACGCAGTGAGTAGGAGGCGGCCGAATGTCAATCGTCGCTCTTCTCCTTCCCCGGACCGGATGGCCAGCACTTGGTCTCAAGCTCCTCAAGTACATACTGGAGACGCTCGGCCGTGGTTGACTCGCGCCCCAGGCGCCCTCGGAGAACTGCGGGCGCTTCCATGAATCCGATCATCATCACCTGCATCTCGTAGGTGCGCGAATGTGCACTATCGAATTCGTCGCGATGCGCTAAAGGCACGTAATCGTCGAGGGATTCCATCGCCACTCCGCGCAGCAGTTCGATGGCTCGCAGTACTCGACGGCCATGCTCGAACATCTCCATGAATCCGATATCTCCGTAGAACGGCAGCAGATCGTTCAGCGGATCTGGGCCACGAACGGGTACCGTTTGTCCCGGGGTCACGTGGAGTGATTCACTGTGAGCGTTGTAGTCAATTGGCTCGAAATCATCGTGGGCGAACGGCTCCACCCCAAGGCTTTGTAGCCGTGTGCGAACCTTCACCGGCCAATACTTGGTCCGCCTCAAACTCGCGTCGGATTCGAGCCATTCATCTAGATTTTCTGGACTCGCCGCGAAGTCCAGCAACAGGCACTCGATCTCCATCACATCGCGCATCGCATCTGACGCGACTGCCTGGTAGCCGGAAAGCGTGGCTTCCAGCGCAGTCTGGTAATCCGATCTCACGCGCCCGACAAGGAACGCCGCGCCCGCTATCGCAGGCGTTTCACCGTATGCCTTCTCTGCGGCCTCAAGGTAGGAGAAGAGTTGCTCAAGACCGCGAAGGCGTTTCCCCTCAAGGTAGCCCGCGAGCCGCTCGGAGCGCCGTCGCTCCGCCAAGATCAGAGCATGCGCGAGGGACGGCTTTGACTCCTTCAACAAGCAGAGCATTTCGGAGTACTCCGGTTTATCTGCCACAGCGGAAACCTAACCCTGTAGCGGATCCAGGGTTCTGAACTGCGGAAACGACCGCGTTTCCTGCGTTCCCGTGAGCGGTCCCCACTCGGCATATGGTGCGCTCGGGGACTACGTGGGCCAGCCGAATCGCATCCTGAAATCGGTGCGGGCTCGGGCGGTTCTCGGTTCTGCCGTGTGCAGCAGAATCGCGAGCGCTGCGACTCGTGGGATATCCGCTGGTAGCGGCTTGATATCGCCACATGGGATACCTACTGTTCGATGTGATCGAACACGCACCGTCAGCGAATTCGCCGGTTTGAGGGGTTCAAGTCCCCTCTCGCGCACACAAAACCGCAGCATTTTTTGCTACGTCGCACCGCGCCGCCCTTTCCAGCACTGCTGCACGGGCCGCCTCCACCTCCATGTCGCCCGAAGTCGTAACCGCGACCGCGCGGTCGAGCAATTCCCACTGCACGGCCAGGCGTGTAAGCCATGCGGTGCAGTCGGGTTCGCAGTCGTTCGACGGATTCGGCAGGGGTGCCTGGCTTCGTAATTTCATAGTCATGACATCGACATTCACCACAAGCCCCGGATCAGCTTTCGATGCTGGTCAGGACGGCAGCCGAAGTAGTGGCCAGGGACTATTACTCAGCGCTTGGCGGAACGCGGAGGGCGGCGGCGCATGTGTAGCCGGACTTTGTCCAGGATTCGGGTGAGTTCTGCGCGGTCGCCCGCATCGAGTGGGTCGAGCAGGACGTCACGGACAACGTCGATGTGGCCCGGCAAGACTCGCGCGAGTAGCTCGCGCCCTTGAACGCTGAGCGCGAGGACGGTGGTCCTGTCATCCCCCGGCGCGGGTGATCGGGTGAGCAGCCCGGCGGCTTCGAGCTTCTGCGCCTGATAGGTGAGACCGCTGCGACTGTGCACGAGGCGGTCGGCGACGGTGGTCATGGTCTGGGTGCCATCCGCGGACTCGGCCAGGACGGCCAGGATCTGGAACTGCACGAAGCTGAGCCCGCCCGTGTCGCGGAGTTGCTGCTCGACACCGTGCTGCACCAGGGATCCGACCTCGAGCAAGGCGAAATAGGCGTCGAACTCGGCCGGCGGCTGGGACATGACGCAACCATACCATTCGCTTCGAATTTGAAGTAACTGACGATCGCTGATACGCTTCGAATTCGAAGCATCTTCTAGGAGGCAGCCATGCACGCCATTCGTTTCACCACTTACGGAGACCCGACGGTCCTCGAACTCGCGGAGATCCCGGAGCCGACGCCAGGACCGGGCGAGGCCCTCATCCGCGTCGCGGCCACGACCTTCAACCCGGTCGACGCCACCCTGCGGGCCGGCTATCTCCAGCGGCAATTCCCGCTGGACCTGCCGCACATTCCAGGTATCGACGTCAGCGGCGTCGTCACCGCAGTCGGGGCGGGCGTCGACCGTTCGCTCGTAGGCACCACGGTGCTGGCGTTTCTGCCGATGAACGCCGCGGGAGCCGCCGCCGACTATGTCGCCGCCCCGGCGAACCTGCTCGCGCTCGCCCCGACCTCGGTCGCGCTGGTCGATGCCGCCGCGCTGCCCTCGGCAGGGCTGACCGCGTGGCAGGCACTGGTCGAGCACGCGAGCGTGCATTCGGGCGCACGCGTACTGGTCAACGGAGCCGGCGGCGGCGTCGGCGGATTCGTGGTCGGTCTCGCCAAACACCTCGGCGCGTACGTCCTCGCGACGGCCGGCCCGCGCAGCCGCGACGCGGTTCGCGCGGCGGGCGCCGACGAGATCATCGACTACACCCGCACCCCGGTCACCGAGGCGGTGCCCGAGCCCGTCGACGTCGTGATCAATCTGGTTCGCAACTCCGCCACCGAGCTGGTCGCCCTGCGTGACCGCATCGCGGACGGTGGCGTGCTGGTCTCCACCACGACTCCGGCGGAGCCCGATGCCGACCGGAAAGTCCGCGCCGCCAACGTCTTCGCACGCAGCGACGCCCAGCAGCTCACCCACCTGGCGGCGCTGGTGGACGGCGGCGCGCTGCGCCTGGACATCAGCGAGCGCTACCTACTCGCCGACCTGCCCCGGGTGCACGAGCTCGGTGCGCGCGGGGCGCTACGCGGCAAGACCGTCATCCAGATCAACGCCTGAACCTCAACCCGCACAACCTCTTTCAGGAGCACACAATCATGAACGACCAGATCCTCTGGACACCTGCACAGCTGGGCAGCATCACCCTGCCGCACCGCCTCGCGATGGCGCCGATGACGCGCAGTCGCGCCGCCGCCGACGGCAGTGTCACCGAGCTGACCGCGACCTACTACCAGCAGCGGTCCGGGTTCTCGATGCTCATCAGCGAGGGCACCCAGCCTTCTCCCGACGGGCAGGGCTATCTCAACACTCCCGGCATCCATGAACCCGCACACGTCGATGCCTGGAAATCAGTCGCCGCCGCGGTCCACGAAGCCGGCGCCTCGTTTGTCATCCAGCTGATGCACGTCGGCCGAGTCTCCCATCCCGCCAACACTCCCCATGGCCGGCTGCCGGTCGCGCCGTCGCCGATCGCGGCCGACGCGATGATGTTCACCGCCACCGGGCCACAACCCATGGCCCAGCCGGTGGCACTCGACGAGGACGCCATAGCGCGCACCGTCGAGGAGTTCCGTGCGGCGGCGGCCATGGCCATCGACGCGGGAGCCGACGGAGTCGAGATCCACGGCGCCAATGGCTATTTGCTGCACCAGTTCCTCAGCGCGAACGCCAACCAGCGCACGGACCGCTACGGCGGTTCCATCACCGGCCGCGCGCGTTTCCCCCTCGAAGTCGCCGCGGCCGTGGCCGCCGAAATCGGCGCCGCCCGCACCGGATTCCGGATCTCCCCGGCCAACCCGTTCAACGACATCACCGAAACCGACACCCACGCGCTCTACACCCACCTCACCGCCGAACTGGCCGATCTCGACCTCGCCTATCTGCACCTGGTGCACGCCGGAGACGAACAGCTCCTGCGGACGATCCGGGGGATCTGGCCGGAGCGCCTGGTGGTGAACCGCGCCGGTGCCGATCTCGACGCACGCATCGCCGACCTCGACAACGGCACAGCCGACGTCATCGCCGTTGGTGCCGCCGCCTTGGCCAATCCCGACCTGCCCGCGCGGGTCCGCGCCGGCGCCGCACTCAACGAACCCGACCCGGCCACCTTCTACGGCGGTGATCACCGCGGCTACACCGACTACCCCGCTCTCGACGACTGGCCGCCCGAGCTATCACCGCTGCTACCCCGAGGACCTGACATGATCACCACCCCGCCATTCGATCCCGAACTCGCCGATGCGCTCGCCGTGAGTCCGATCCCGCACACGATCACCGCCGAGATGATCCCGCTGCTACGGTCGGCGCCGTTCACTCCGCCGCTCGATGACCTCATCGGCGGGCGGCCGATCAGCTACGACGAGATCGAACTCGACGGCCCCGGCGGCCCGCTGCCGGTCACCGTGCTGCGGCCGGCCCGGGCCGTGCCCGCGGCCCCGGCGATGCTGTACCTGCACGGTGGCGGCATGATCATCGGCGACCGTTTCACCGGCATCGCTCCCGTGCTCGACTGGGTCGACGAGTTCGGGCTGGTCGCAGTCACACTCGACTACCGACTCGCTCCCGAGCACCCGGCCCCCGCCGCTGTCGAGGACGCGTTCTTCACCCTGGCCTGGCTCGCGGACCAGCATCGCGCGCTGAGGATCGACCCCGCTCGAATCTTGGTCGCGGGCACCTCCGCGGGTGCTGGGATCGCCGCCAGTACCGTGCTGCGCGCCCGGGACGCCGGTGGCCCAACGATTTTCGGGCAGTTGCTGATGAGTCCGATGCTCGACGATCGCGACAACACCCTCTCGGCCGCGCAATACGCCGAATCCGGCTCGTGGACCGGGATCAGCAACAGCACGGGGTGGTCGGCGCTGCTCGGTGACCGCCGCGGCGGCGCAGACCTCTCCAGCGATGAAGCGGCCGCTCGGGCCGGCGACTTGTCCGGTCTCCCGAGCACCTTCATCGATGTCGGGTCGGCCGAGATCTTCCGCGACGAGGACACCACCTTCGCGCACCGCCTCTGGGCTGCCGGCATAGACGCCGAACTGCACGTCTGGGCGGGTGGGTTCCATATCTTCGACGGCATCGCCCCCACCGCGAAAGTCTCACAGGCGACCGTCGAGGCCCGCCGAAGCTGGCTGGCACGCATGCTCAGCAGGTCCTGACGCACAGCGATAGCTGCCGAGCGCCTCCACTTTCGCGGAGGGCCCGGCATTCGCCCGACCTACTTGGTCGGCTCCGGATGGGTCGTCGGAGTATGGATGATGTCGTAGTAGACAGCTTTGTCGTCGGGGTTGGGGTAGACGCGGTAGGTGAATTCCTTATCGTTCAGGGTGACGATGTCGACAACGCGGCGGGATTGTTCCTCGCCCGCATCATTTTTCGCGATTATGGTGCGGGTTTTGCCGTCCGGGGACACCGACCAGTCGCCGTGCATCTTGGGGGTGTCGTCCAGGTTGAACATGGTGAAAGTGCCGTCGGATTTGAAGTAGGCGAAGCCGACGTAGTTCTTGACGTTGTCATCGGTCAGTGGCACCTCGGCCCCTTGGGCACCGGTCGCGGAGGTGGTTTCCCATGGGGTGGAGGCCAGTGCTGCTGCGGCGGAACCCGGTACCACCTCCGTTGCAGTCGCAGCGGAAGTCGAGACGGTGCTCGAAGGTGTCATATTGGATGTCGGAACGGTGCTCGAACTCGCACCGTCGTTGTTGTCGCTGCTGCAGGCACCGAGTAATCCGACGGCTGCGGTGGCCACTGCAAGAGCGGTGATC
Source organism: Nocardia sp. XZ_19_385 (assembly GCF_015355755.1). Taxonomy (NCBI): domain Bacteria; kingdom Bacillati; phylum Actinomycetota; class Actinomycetes; order Mycobacteriales; family Nocardiaceae; genus Nocardia; species Nocardia sp. XZ_19_385. The sequence continues at coordinate 258,461 of NZ_JACVEE010000005.1, read as the reverse complement.
TTCTTCGTCAGCACCCTTTTACCTGTCATTGGACCCACAGTAGTTATTTGACAGCAAACATCGTCGTCGCCTCGCGGCGGAAGTAGGTGCTCATCCGCCGACGACTCAGTTCCGGGAGCGCAACCGCATCCTGAGTCCGGCCGGCTTCAAAGTGACGAGTTCATCAACCTCGAGGTGGTACTTCGGATCCGGCTCCAGATCGAAGGCGTACAGCACGTGTACCAGGGTCAGGACGATCTCGTGGATAGCGAACTGGCGACCGATGCAGGAACGCAATCCGATGCCGAACGGCTTGAACGCGCCCGGCGTACGGTGCGGGGTTGCCTCCGGTGCGAATCGATCCGGATCGAACCGGTCGGCGTCGGGTCCCCACACGCTTTTGTCTCGATGGATGGCAACGAGATTCACATATACCGATTCGCCGCGCCTGATGTCGTAGTCGCCCAGGCGGGTGTCCTGCTTTGGCCGCCGGAAGAACCCGCCCGCAACCGGCCACAATCGGAGGACCTCATCGACGACTCGGCGTAGGAACTGAAGCTTCGCCACCTGCTCGTAGGTGAGGGCCGCCGGGTCACCACCGGCGATTGTGACGACCTCCTGACGCACCCGTTCGACGATGTCCGGGCGGTCCGCCAGCAGGTGGAGGGCGAAAGTCAATGTGCCCGCGCTCGTTTCGTGGCCGGCGATCAAGAAGGTGAGTATCTGGTCCCGCACGACAGTCCGTGACAGCCGTTGCCCGGTCTTCGGGTCCGGCGTTTCCATCATGCGCTGCAGAAGATCAGGGGGCCCGGCGGCTGCGGGCCGGTAACTGTCGATCATGGCATCCGCGATGCGCTGTAGCTCCGCGACGTTGTGCTGGTGGCACCGCAGGGCGAATCGACCGACTGTGGCGTCTACAAAATTGATTGCCACCGGTCGACTGGCATACCGGAGTACATCGAGCATCAATTTCACGACCGGTGGACTCTGCGCGGCGGACGGTTCATCGAGCTTCGTGAAGCTGTGCCCGAATCCCGCACGGGCCATGACTTCCAGCGCCATCGAGTTCATCTCGCCCGCTACATCGACGAGTTCGCGGCTACTTTCCCACTTGCGGATCAGCTCGCCGATCACCTCCACCAGCACCGGGTGATACCCGCGCATCGCCTCGCGAGTGAATCCCGGCATGAGTACACGATGCGCGGCGCCCCACTGCGGATCCTTCGTGGGCGCGACTATTAGCCCGGTCCGTGCCACCGCCCGCAGGAGCCGGATCGGCGGCCCGAACTCCTTCTCCCACAGCAAGTCCGATTGCACCGCGTCGGCGAGGTCCGCGCTGTTCACGATCACCATCCGCGTCGGACCGAAACGCAGCTCGTAGACCGGGCCGACCTGCTCCGAAAGTTTCGCCATCGACTGAACCGGCTTGCGAGGATTGATCGCCAGCACATCACCGAGCACGGGAAGCCTGCCGGAAGGGTGCGGAAGCTCGTTCACAGCGCGATATTTCCCTTCGATCCCACGACACGATACCGACTCCACCAGCGGGCCGCCGGTATCGCGAAGTTCGCCCCTCGCTTGCTGAAACGACGTCGCCCACCTAGGTTGACGCGGTGTTAATTGGTCGAGCCCGCGAAGAACGCCAGATCAGCAAGTTGCTCGAAGATGCTGGCGCGGGCTCGAGTGGTGCTCTGGTGATCGTTGCCGATCCAGGGACAGGGAAGTCAGCGCTGCTCGACCGAGCCGCGAGCATGGTCGACGACACCTGGCGAGTGTTGCGCTGTGCCGGCGTCGAGTGCGAGTCCGAACTGCCTTTCGCCGGGCTGCAACTGCTGACCTCCTCGGCGATCGGCTGCCTCGCCGCGCTGCCGCCAAGGCAAGCCGACGCCCTGCGTGGCGCATTCGGACTGCGCGGTGCCCAGCTCGCCGAGGATCGTTTCCTGGTCGGCCTCGCAACATTGTCGCTCTTGGCCGAATTGTCCACCGCTGGACCGGTTCTGGTGCTGGTGGACGACGCCCAGTGGCTGGATCAGCCCTCGATCGAAGCGTTGTTGTTCACCGCGCGCCGACTCGGGGCCGAAGGGATTGTCGTGTTGTTCGCCGCACGTGCGAACTTCGCGGCACAGGGGTTGCCCGAGCTACGGCTGAGTTCGCTCGATCCGCAAGCGTCGCGAGAACTGTTGGCAGCCGACATGCCCGACCTGTCGCAGGAACTGCGTGACCGGGTTCTGGCAGAGGCGGCTGGCAATCCGCTCGCGCTGCTGGAAATGCCGAAAATGGACCTCGATCTGCTTCCCATCGGCCCGCTGCCGCTGCCGGATCGGCTACGCCGCGGTTACGAGTCCCACATTGCGGACCTGCCCGCCTCGATCCGCACCGCACTGCTCGTGGCGGCGGCGGAGGAGACCGGCGATCTGGCACTGGTGCTGCGGGTTCTTGCCGGACTCGGATTGACCGACGAGGTGCTCGCCGCAGCGGAACCGACCGGCATGCTGACCGTTTCGGAGCAGACGATCACCTTCCGGCATCCACTCCGGCGCGCAGCCATCTACGAATCCGCAACCTTCACCGAGCGCCGCGCCGTACATGCCGCGATCGCCGCCGCCATCACCGGTGATCCCGATCGCCGGGCCTGGCACCTCGCCGGTGCCGCGAGCGGACCGGACGAACACGTCGCCGCCGCGTTGGAGACGACCGCTGAACGTGCGCGGGGCCGAACCGGTTATGCCACTGCCGCTGTCGCATTGGAACGATCGGCGCGGCTCACCCCGGACCCAGCCCAGCGCGTTCGCCGTCTGGTACTCGCAGTCGAGGCCGCCGCGGACGCGGGCCGCCCGGAACGCGCGCTCCGACTGATATCCGAGGCCGAACAGCTGACGGCGGAGCCGATCGCCGCCGCACGGCTGGCCGGTGTGCAGGCCAGGATCGAACTCGAAAACGGTTCGCCGCCGCTCGCCTACGAGTTGCTCTTCGTCGCTGCCGTGCGAGTTGGCGCGGCAGCGCCGGACATGGCGGCGCGAATGCTGGTCGAGGCCGCCCACATTGCCTGGACCGCAGGTGATCTGGCCCGGGTCACGCAGGCGCGAACGCGACTGGTCGAAATAGCCACCGACCCAACGCATGCCGCGATGATCGACGGCCCACTCCAATTGCACTCACCGGCGCCCGCGGCCGGCGTTCAGCTGATTCGTGCGAATGTCGCGCACATCAAGTCGGTGCCTGACGCGGCGCCGGCCATGCGCTTCAAGCTGGCAGTCCAGTCGTTTATCGCCAGCGACCTCGTCGATGCGCGAGAACTCTTGGCGGCCTTGGTGATCGAATGCCGGGAGCGCGGAATGATCGGCTGGCTACCTATTGTCAGCTGCGGCCTCGGGATGACGCAGGTACTGCTCGGCGAGTTCCATGAGGCGGAGCTGGCGCTGAGCGACGCGCTGCGGATCGCCGAGGATATCGGCCAACCGGGCCCGATCGGCCAAGCCCAGTCCATCCTGTCCATCCTCGCTGCCATCCGAGGCGACGAGCAAGACTGCAGGGACTTCGCCGAACATGCTCTGCGGCAGGCGAATCGCGGCTTCAACACGGCGGCGGCCGCACGCGGCAGCTGGGCATTGGCGCTGCTGGATCTGGGGTATGGCCGGCACGAGGAGGCGCTGGATCGAATGGAGGCGATCTATCGGAGCCCGAATCAAGCTCTCGGCCAATGGATTCACCTGATGAGCGACAGCGTGGAAGCCGCGGTGCGGCTACGCAGCCCACAGCGTGCCCGAGAACCGATGGCAGTGCTCGAACGCTGGGCGACGGCCACCGGATCGACATGGGTGCAAGCACACCTTCTGCGGTGTCAGGCCATGCTGGCCGATGACGGCGAGCTGTTCGCTCAGGCGCTGAAAGTCGCTGCTGCCGAACATCATTGGTTCGATCAAGCACGAACCGGACTGCTCTACGGCGAATTCTTGCGCCGCGAACGGCAGCTGACCGAGGCACGCTCGCAATTGCGAACGGCATTGGAAATATTCGAGCGACTTCGTGCCCACCCCTGGGCTGAACGCGCACGCAACGAGCTGCGCGCGGCGGGTGTGAGCACAATCAGCAGCGGTACCGGCGAACGAACCAGGCCGGATCTGGCCGCCCTACTCACTTCCCAAGAGTTCCAGGTGGTTCGGCTGGCGGCCGCCGGTGCGACGAACAGGGAGATCGGCGCCCAGCTGTTCCTGAGCCCCAAAACCGTTGGCAACCACCTCTATCGCGCCTACCCGAAACTCGGCGTTAACAGTCGAGTCGAGCTGGCGCGCCTCCCATTGGAATAATCCGGCCTTCTGAACATCAGGCAGCGAGTAGCAGAGCGGCACTGATCAAAACGACCACCGCGGTCGCGAAGTGAATACCGAAGGCGACGGCCTTTGTCCCACCATTGCGTAGCACGATGACGGTGTCACCCAGCGGTGTGAGGGCAACGGCCAGCATGGCCAGGCCCGCGGGATGTGCTCCGGCGAAAGCGAGCACGGCAAGTCCGATGACGCCCGAGGTGATATCGCGCAGGCCCTTGACGGTCAAGAAGGCGCCGGCGTCACCGGCTGAGCTCGCGGGTACGCCGAATGCCGAGGCAGCGGCATCGGGCACCAAGAAAAACCGGAGTCCGATGAAAATGATCAGCAGGTCCAGCAGGACAGCGAGACCAACAGCGATGGGGGTGAGCATGGTTCTCCTTGTTCATGGTGGCAGCGAAAAGCAGCGTATGAACAGACGGCTCACGGCGGTATGAGGCGATCGCCTCTATTTGGGCTTGCACCACGCGGCGCTCAGCCGAGGGACGCTCCGGCGTCGTAACCGCACCGGCCCAGGCGTGGCCACCGCCGAAATTCTGCCGCCGCATGCCCCGCTGAGCCGCATCTATTACACCGTCGACAGCAGTCGGTAACAAGGCGTAACAATCCCCGTGCAAGGATCTCCGGCGATAGGTGATCCCTTGAATGGAGTTTGTTAGTGAGCGCGTTTCTCGATACGGCCAACAGCTATATCTGGAGCAAAGGCCTGATCTACCTGTGTCTGGCCACCGGAGTGTATTTCTCCATCCGGACCAGGTTCGTCCAGATCCGGCAGGTCCCGGAGATGATCCGGTTGATGCTGAACGGCGAGAAGTCCGCCGCGGGGGTGTCCTCGTTCCAGGCGCTGGCGATGTCGCTGTCCGGCCGGATCGGCACCGGCAACATCGCGGGTGTCGCCACGGCGATCGCCTTCGGTGGGCCGGGTGCGCTGTTCTGGATGTGGGTGATGGCGTTCCTGGGTGCTTCCACCTCGTTCGTCGAGTGCACCCTCGGTCAGATCTACAAGACCAAGGATCGGCAGACCGGTGAATACCGCGGTGGGCCCGCGTACTACTTCAGCCGGGCCATGGCGCACACCCGCGCCGCTTCGGCGTTCAAGGTTTACGGCATCATTTTCGCGGCGGTCACCATTCTCGCCTGCGGTGTGCTGATGCCCAGTGTGCAATCCAACTCGATGGCCTCGGCCATGCAATCGGCGTGGGGTCTGCCGGAGTGGGGCGTAGCCGTCGGCATCATCATCGTGCTGGCGTTCGTGATCATCGGCGGCGTCAAGCGCATCGCGGCGTTCGCGGGCGTGGTGGTGCCGTTCATGGCGGTCGGCTATATCGCGGTCTCGCTCGTTATCGTCGTCGCCAACGCCTCGGCCATTCCGGGCGTGCTGAGCATGGTGTTCGCGAGTGCATTCGGCGTGCATTCGGCCTTCGGCGCGATCATCGGCTCGGCGGTCATGTGGGGCGTCAAGCGCGGCGTCTACTCCAATGAGGCCGGGCAGGGCACCGGACCGCATTCCGCTGCCGCGGCCGAGGTGTCCCATCCGGCCAAGCAGGGCTTGGTTCAGGCTTTCGCGGTCTACATCGACACCCTGTTCGTCTGCAGCGCGACCGGCTTCTTGATCCTGTCCACCGGCGCTTACCGGGTGTTCGACGGTGAGTCCGCCACCGGCGCGCTGCGCGCTGACGGCGGCGCGCTGCCGTCGGATGTCGCGGTCGGCCCCGGCTACGCCCAGGCGGGTTTCGACACCCTGTGGAGTGGCGCCGGCTCCAGCTTCGTCGCGATCTCGCTGGCTTTCTTCTGCCTGACCACGATCATCGCCTACTACTACATGGCCGAAACCAATCTGCGGTTCCTGCTCGGCAAATTCGCGCCCAGACCGGTCCCGTTCCTGCGCGGCACCGTCGGCTCGAACAGCACCATGGTGCTGCAGGCGCTGATTCTGATCTCGGTCGCGGTGGGCGCGGTCTCCACCGCAAAAGACGCGTGGGCGCTGGGCGACATCGGCGTCGGCCTGATGGCCTGGCTCAACATCATCGGCATCATCGTGCTCCAGCGACCGGCCTACAAGGCGCTGCGGGACTATGAACGTCAGCAGAAATCCGGTCTGGATCCGGTGTTCGACCCGCGCGCGCTCGATATCACCGGCGCCACCTTCTGGGAGACCTACAAACCTGCCAAGGAACGCGAGCACGCCACGACCTGAGGTTCCTTCCCGAGCGGTTCCACGCCTCGTCCCGGCTCATACCTCGCGGTACTGCTCGGCGCGGTGCGAGAGCCGCTCGGTGAAGGTCTCGGTCCAGGCCGAATCCGGCTCCTCGACACCCTGCACGCCCTTCCGCGGGGCCGTGATCGGCGTGCGATGCCCGCCGGTGAGGTTCTTACCGGGCCGCGCTTGCGCCGCCATCAGTCGAACACCCCAGCAAAGGTATGCCTCCAAGGTCATGCCCGCGCACTCGGCCGCGTCGGCCAGGCTGTGCCACTGGTCGTCGTCCATGGACACCGTCACCGTGATATCCCTGGCTGCCATACCCGGCCACGGTAGTCCCACTTGTCACACCCCATACCGAAGTTGCGGCAATCACTGCCGAGTGGCGGGCCAAGACCTCGGTTCAGATCTTGTCGTCGCCTTCATTGGCCGACGGGTTGCCGGTCGACAGCGAGGTGTCCCGGTTACCGGATAGTTTCCGCTTCAGCAGGACCACAGCAACGATCACTACCAGGCAGATGATCACGAGTAGTTCCATAACCACGCAGTACCCAGCGGACGTCCGGCTATTCACGATCACCGTTTCCGCGCGAACTCATCGCCCGCCAGGCCTTGGACGCGCTGGCCGCACCCCGGTGTCCTCGGTTGCCCAGCCCGTGCTCGAACGGCTGGATGCGGAATTGTCCGAACCGATGCCCCGGGGAGGCCGGGGTGACCAGCCCAGGCGATGCGGGGTGCCGCTGACACGATCACTTTGTCCAGCAACGACATTCGGCAATGTGAAAGCCGATGTGCTGGAACGATTCTCAATTCGACGTTTGAGGCCCTGAACCGATCGCGGAGATCGGGTAGATTGATAGTCAGTCGCCCGCCTGTCGTTGGTCTCGCAGTATTGCTCCAGGGCGACTTTCTACGCTCGATCTCAAAGGACTTGTGTACGAACGCAAGGGAACAGATGACCAGCACCCCAACGGACGTTCGGTCTGCAGCCTGCTATCGCGAGCCGACGCGGGCCGATCTGCCTGACATCCAGTTAATTGATGCGGCGGCATTCCCTGACCGCTATCCATTCTTCGTACTCCGCCAGCTCCTCGACGCACACAGTCGCCGCAGTGTCGTCGCCGTCGAACCCGGCCCGGACTATGAGGACAAGGTGGTGGGCTATGCACTGACCATCGGGGAAGGGCCGCGGGCATGGCTGATCAGCCTGGCTGTGTCCCCGGACCGGCGGGGATACGGCTACGGGCGGGGACTCCTCCAACGCAGTATCGAGCTATGCCGCGAGCGGGTGGGGGTGGATGAGGTCCTGCTGACCGTCGACCCGAAAAATAAACCTGCTTACGAACTGTTCCAAAGTTTCGGATTCATGCTCCGCGAACACGACGAGCGGTACTTCGGCGACGACGAGCCCCGCGATGTCCTGGCCTATGATCTGTCCAGGCCGGTCACCCGCGTCCCCCGATTCTGAACCCTGTTTCGCACCAACGCTTTACGCTGGAAGAAGACTCACATCGGGGAGACAGAGGTGAGCTTTGGATATCGGGCCGGGGCCGGGGGTGGTGTTCCGAGGCGCGCGGTCCGATGATCTGGCGGCGATCATTGATCTGGAGCACGAGCTGTTCGGGCACGACGCATACCCGTACTGGGTGTTGCGCCAGCTGTTCGACCTCAATGGATCCCACTGGGTAGTCGCCGAACAGAGCGGCGCGATCTTCGGCTATGCCGTTGTCGGCATCGGAGTCGCCCCGCGTCACCGTTGCTGGGTGATGACGCTGGCGATCTCGAAATCCCATCAGGGCTACGGCTTTGGCCGCGACTTGCTCGAACGAGCGGTGGCGAACTGCCGCGCGGCGCTTGCCGATACCGTCTATCTCACCGTCCGCCCCTCCGACCCGATCGCCAAAAGCCTGTACACGGCTTGCGATTTCCGGCACCTGCGGCACGAGGACCAGTACTTCGGCGCAGGGGAGCCCCGCGATGTCCTAGTCCGCGAACTCCGCCCCGCCGCGAAGTCGGAGAGCGCCGATCCCCGGTGGACGAAACGATCCTCCGGTCAGTAGCTGAAATACATTGCTATGGTGGGTATCACATCGGCAGTCTCGATGTACGCAACACCTGGGGGAACTACCATGATCGAATCCCAAGAACACGCAGTGTCATCACGAGCCGTGGATTCGATGTCAGATCTGATCAAGCGACACTGCGAAAAGTCGTATGCACCCGATGTCGGACGGTACCTCGATAAGGTCAACACGAGTTCGGTGCATCCCGACGAAAAGCTGCTGTTGGACAGCTTGAACACGCATGTGGAAATTCTGATCGACGAGTACGAGAAGGCGCGCATTCCAGTTGTAGGCGACCATACGGTTTTCGAAGGTCTGTACCGATCCGCCGCGAAAGAACTGGACAATGGCTCCGAACCCGACCTGCCGATCATCGAAGAACTGAAACCGCAGTTGAGTGCCCTGCTCGCCGCCGAGGTGGAATTGCGTGGTCCGCGGCGCCTGAGCCGGACCCAAAGCGCCCGGCTGGCCGGCGTCTACGAGCTACTCGGTCAGGCGCTGCAATCGATGGGATTGGCCGCCCATGCGGCTCTCGCCTTTCTGCGCGGGACCGAATTGCATCGGCTGAACGAAGACTTCTCCGGCCAAGACCAGTGCGGATTGGCCTTGGCCAGGGCCCGGCGAAACGCCGTCTTCCCGAAGTGGCGGCGAGTACCGGGTTGGCTGTCGGATCTATTGTGCGGCTACGGCTTCCGGCCGTTCCGCCTGCTCGGCTGGATGGCCGCGCTGCTGCTGATATTCGCTGTGGCACTGTGCACGACAACGGCGCTGGCGGTGAGTACGGCGGTGCACCTGACGCTGGTCAACTTCCTCAACCCGATCGGCAGGAGCGATCTGCACGACGTGAATACGATCGGGCGGGTCCTGCTGATCATCGAGTCCTACACCGGAATCGTCCTGATCTCCGTGTTCTTCGCCCTGCTGGTGCGTCGCTGGTTCCGGCTCTGATCAGCCGGCCTACGCCGGCCCGATCACGTTGTCTCGCAGGCTCTCGTACAGCGCCAGGGACATCCGGTCGCGCAACTGGCCGACCACCGCTTGCCACTCCCTGGTAAATCCCGGGTTCTCCTGCAGGTCATCCCACAGGTCACTCAGGTCTGCTGGGGTGTGCGCGCCCGGCATCCACAAGTGCACGAGCTGGGTGAGCATCGGGGCAATTATGTCGATGCGCTGCCGGCTGTCCTTCGCGAAGAGATCGGTGTCGGCCAGCGCCGCGGATCCGAGAGTCAACAGCCAATCGTGCACACCGAGGTCCTCACAGAACCGCGGCACCCGCGCGAGTTCGGCTTCATTGCGCGCCGAAATCATCACCGTACGAATCCGATCCGCGCCAAGTTTGAATATCAACCGTGGCTGATCCGCATGTCCTATCCGCGCTGCCCAGCGTAACCGGGTGGCACGCGTGCGCAGGATTGCAGATTGATCGAGCTGCTGGTCCATCCTGATACGACCGAGCAGCCGATCGCAGATCGCCTTCATATCCAGCGATTTCGGCAGCGACTTATTGGACAGGAAACCTTCGACCAGATCGTCCGACGTCGTGGCGGTTATCTTGGAAACCACCTCCAGCACCCCGTCTCGATCCATGTAGTGCCCCCAGGGGTGCCGTTTGTCGCTCGCGGCCCGAACCACGCGGGTCTGCGCGGAACTCTGCAGTATTCGCCCGCCATAGACCACCGCGCGAATCGCCACGGTCCCAATTGCGCGCATCTCCGCTTTCCTCGGCGTAACCAGAACACAGTCCACACCTTCAGTGATATCCGGCGAGGTCGCGAGCGGGATCGGCCGTTCCCGCCAGGCGACCCCATACTCGTCAGACATCTGCCCGAACAGTTCGGTGATCGAATCGCGGTACATAGCACTGGAATTAGGTAACAGGCAGGTGACTACCTCACCGAACTCGATGAGCGGCCCCTCTGGAGCAGGGGTACGCGGCTGCTTGCCGGCGCTGCGGGCAAGCAGCCGGACCTGCCTGGCACGGCGCTGTTCACGCGTTGCTCGACTCGCCCGGTCTACGGAAATCGGGCGGGAGATCGGAATGTGCGGCGGCGGCACCTCAGGATTCACTCACCATGCAGTGTTTCATCCGTTCCGTCACCGCACGAGGCACGACCACGCCCTCGCTCTTACCACGCTCGACGATCTGATCGATGACGGCGGCATCGAGCCTGACATGTTCGAGGATCAACTGCACCGCACTCTCGATACGCAGGTATCGCAGCGGCAGCACCGAAAACGAGTGATAGGCCGCGAATGGCTTGGCTCGCGGGTTGAGTTGGAGCACGGCGGGCATATCCCACCAGTCGCTCCACTCCTCGGGCCAGACCTTCAACGCCGGCGCTGCGCTTCCCGGGCGGCTGGGCCGCAGCTCGGGCTGCCAACGGAACGGCTCGACTACCGCCCCACCCTGAAAACGCAGCATTCCCAGGCGAAGCAACTGCCAGATCGAAGCCAGATACGGGCACGACCACGAGATCGGGTCGCTGGGTGGCGTGGCTCCCTTCTTCGGTGACGCTTTGCTCCACATCTCGACATCGAGGACGATCGAATGCTCATTACGGCCGAGTTCTTCTGCCGGTTGATAGTCCAGCCCATGCAACGCCTGCCCCGACACGTGCTCGGATTCGCGTCGTCCGTTGCACAACCACCCGGATTCCGCGGCCGGTGGCCGGCGCCCGTTCATACCTCGCAACGGCTGATGCACGATCCGCTTGCGTACCATCTCCGCGAGATAGATTCGCGGGGTGCCCTTTTCCGTGGGCGGAACCTGCCAGCAGCCGGCCTCACGCGCGAGGTAGTCGATGGAGAGCCCGAATTCTTCGGCTGCGGCGAGCAACTTGGGAACGATGACATTCGGAGCGGTTCGCTCCAGCAGCCTCGAGCCGCTGAGCCGGAAGTAATCATCGATCAGGAAGCAGGTGCTGACCCGCGCGTCGTCGCCGTACTTCGCCTGGGCGATCTTGATATGCGCTTCGACGATCAACGCGACTTCGCGGAATTGAGCTCGGATCCGATCGATACCATTGGCGAGATCGCGCATATAGAAGTGACCAACCTCGATCGAGACATGCGAGAGTGGCAGCTCGGAGATCCGCGGATGCTCAGTCGCCTCGAAATAGCCTGTAACGGTTTCCACAGGATTCGAACCCCCTTTCCAGGAAGATGTTCCGCCGATCGTCCGAGTCATATCTTCGCCCAGGCCCTGGGATCGATCAGTTGGTCAGCGAGCCGCGTGAAAGCATCGACGATGGCCGGGCTGGCAATCTGCCTGCGCACATCGACATCGAGAACCACCTGCTCGCGCCACTGCAGCATCGGCTCCACCGGCGTCTCACCGAGAACGTCGGCGCCGATCTTTGTCGAGGACAGTCGCTTCAGTTGCACGTCCTGCTCGTGTAACCATGCGGCCTGCGCGCCGGTTCCACTTTTGATGGAACTCGGATCGGGTACCGCTGTGCGCACGAATCGGAGATTGTCGAGCAGTCTGTCTTTATCGTGCCCGACCTCCTTGCCACTGGTCAGCAATCCATACTGGCCGTGGACCAGGCCGTTGGCAGCCAGGATATGTTGGCGGGTCCAGCGATAAAATACAAGCCAGCGCACCGTACGGGCGAGCAGTTGTGACCGTGCGGTAGCCCGCAGCGCCAACTCCATCGCCATCGAACGGCCCGCGCTGAGATCGACTATGCAGACGCCGAATTCATGATCGACCTCCAGCAGCAATTGCACGCAACGATCGACCATGTCGTTGTCGACCGCTTTCAGCTCCGCCCCGCCCTCGTCCCCCGGAAACAGGATGAGGTCGCCGGCCTTTCCGCGTGTCTTCTTCAATTCCGCGCGGTCCGTCCGTACCCGCACATCCACCTGCCGGATACTGGTCGCATCACCCAGTAAATAGGAATGCACGCCCTGGTTCTCGGAAACGCCCTGCCCTACCTCGCCGATTTCGAACAGGGCCCCTGCGGTCGGGGAACCGAAATCGAAATCGAGGTAGGCGACGCTCCGCCCTTGGACAGACAGCCGATATCCGATGTTGCAACTGGTCACCGAGCGGCCGGTGCCACCTTTGTCGGAAGTCGCGAATACGATCATGCGCTCACCCGCTCCTTGCCGCGTCCCGGCGTCCGGTAGCGACTTTGTCCAGCTCACGCAGCGCATCGATCGCACGAACAATGGCGGTCGCGGCATCCTCGCGAATTTGCCCCTCGCCCTGGTCGATATGCTCTTCCACGTGCTCGAGCGCGTCCGGAACATTGTCGGCGCTCACATTGAGCATTTCCTGGTGGTACCGGTGCTCGGCGGTGTTCACCAGCAGCCTCGCTACCGTTTGCAGTTCCGGCCAGTTCGGTGCCGACTCGCGGAAAGTCCGTTCCGCGGCAACCAAGCATTCGATGACCCGTTCGGTCATGTACCAGGAAGGCTGGCCGACTCGATCGGCTTCGTCCGAGCTGAATATTCCGGCCGGGTCGTCCCACAGTCCCCTCGCCGGGCCGGTGTGGATGCGGCGCGCCGCCAGATGGTCCATGGTGAGCTTCGCCAGTTCCAGCAATTTGGCTCGAGCGGTAATGTTGTTCGACAGCCGTGCCGCCTGGAGCATGCGCTTGAGCAGCACCGCCGCGAAATCGGAGGCCTCCCACTGCAGGATCGGGCCGTTGTCGACCCGCTCGGTGCCTTTCAAAGTCAGCCGGACACCGGGGGTATGCAGTGCGATGGCAGGGTCGCCGCTCAACGGCCTGCGAATAATCCGACCGCGGCCGGCCAACTCATCGAAGATGGCGACCGCCCTGGTCAGGTCATCATCAGAAGCGGTGCCCGCCACCAGATCCTGAATGAGCACGGCGGAAACGATGAGACTGAAGTAGTCGGATTGCTCACCATCGGTCGTACGCCACGGAATGTCTTCCAACGGCCAAGCGCCAGAACCGAATCGGGCGACTGTGGACCAATAGGTCTGGGTCAATTCCCAGCGAGTTCGAAGCGCCTGCGCGAGCCGGTGTTGCTTCTCATCGAGCAGCGCCAATTCGCCGGTGCGCTGGGACATCAAGTCGTTGATACCGTCGAGGGCGATTACCGTAAAGTACAAGTAGGGTCGCGGATCAGCGATGCCGGGCTTGTGCGCTATCGATTCCTCGATGAAATCGACAGGCGCCGCGCCGCGGACCGTCCCCCAACTCCAACCACACTCGAAGAGCATATTCTCGTCGTCCAAGGCCTCGACGGTGACATCATCGAGCTTGATATCACTACGCAACCGAGAGCGAACATGCTCAAGGCTGCGCGCGATACCCGAGACCACCATCTTCTCGGGCTCGCCGGTCCGGTTCAGCATGCCGATCATCACCTGTCCCTCAGGGGATTTCGGCGAAACCTTTTTCACGATGAAGCTACGCATCAACCCGGTCATCGCCGCGGTCAGCCGGGCGCTGAGTCCATTGGTGATGGATTTGATTCGTTGTCTGGTGCTCTCGGATTTCACACCGATCTCATAGGCACGCACGAATCGCAGACCGGACATACACAGCGTCAGTGACATCGAATAGGCGTCGACCACCTCGATCTCGCGCTGCGCCTTGGTCGGCTCCTTGGCCGGATCGCCGGAGCTCAGATACGAACCTGCCGAGAAATCCGGCTGGCCGTCTTCTCGCGTGTTCTGACGGAGATACCGTTCGAGCAGCGACACCACCGCGCTCGGAATCGGTTCCTCGATGCCGAGTGGCGCTAGCGCCGCGCCGACATCACCCTCGATTCGAGCCGGATTTGCCAGCGCGAAGCTGTTGATCTCGGTAGCCGGATAGAGCAGGCACAGCAACTGCTCGGAGTCACTGATAGAGTTGCGGTCGACGATGCCGTCCCAACTCCACTCGTGGCCGTCCCAGCACGTGGACATCATGGCACTCCAGATGTCCAGAATCTGTTGCCTCGGTTGGATTCTCACGCCGCCGTCCTCCGCCCTTCGTCACCAGGCCGCACGGAACCACTATCCAAACACGACAGCGGTGACGTGCCGAACTTACCACGCACCTTGTTGGTACGCGGCACTCCGAGAATTCCGTTCTAACCCTGCAACGATCCAGCCAAAGACGGCGGCGCGCAACACATTTCCGGCCGCTCAGGCAATCGGACCATCGGGTTTGGTGCTGGTCTTCCGCAATGATCCACGGCCGAGCGCCGATCAGGATAACAGCAACGGCTGCCACTCGCGAAAGCGGTTACTCTGGAGTCTGATTGCCAGTGTGCGACAGGGGGGCGATCGCATGCATGGGGATGATCCGCGGACATGGCGACTGAATTCGGTGATCGACGACATCAGCAATCGAGCACTCCGCTACACCCAGCAGCTCGACAGCGCCGCGGCTACGGAATCTGCCGCGCTGGCCGAGCTGGCCACCCATATCGAGATGCTGGTCGACCGACCTGATCTCCTCGCCTTGGAGCGGCAGAGCAACAAGCTGAGGTTCGGCGCGCTGTATGAGCGGGCGCCGAATGCGATGCCGGGCGAGGAGGCTTGGCGTGCGCCGCTGGTGGCCGGGCTGATCGCCGCCGAGGTCGAGCTCCGTGGCCCACTGCGGCTGAGCCCGGCGCAGAACATGCTGCTCGCTATCCAGTTCGAGACCTTGGCCGGCGAGCTGGCGCGCTGCGGGCTGCCCGCTCACGCCGCGCTGGCCTGGCATCATGCCTTCGAGTTACACCGTCTCACAAAGGATTTCGATGCGCAGGACCGGTGCGGACTCGCGCTGGCCAGGGCCCGCCGGCGCGCCGCCCCGCTGGGCTGGCGCCGAGCCCTGGGTATGGCATCAGATCTGTTGTGCGGCTATGGATATCGTCCCTTCTGGTTACTCGGTTGGGTGGTGGTCCAAATCGTGGTGTGTACCGCGCTCGGGCTGCTCTGGGCGGGCGACAAGACCTGGACCGAGGTGCTCTATCTGGGCGGCGTCACGTTTCTCGGCCCCCTTGGTCCGGCAAGTGCCGACGGTATGGACCCGCAGGCGCGGGTGCTGTTCGCAGTGGAGGCGTGGCTGGGCGTGGTCTCGATGTCGGTCTTCTTCGCACTGCTCGTCCGGCGGTGGTTCCGGCTGTAATCACCAGTCACCGGCCGAAATCGCGCCGCGGACAGCGTGGTACGTCGCCACCTCGATTCGGCGTTCCACTTGTTCGACACGAGTCGTCCACTGCTTGGTGAAGTTGGCCTCCGCCTGGAGGTCCCGCCACTGCGACCGCATGGTGCTGGGTACGTGCGCACCCGGCATCCACAGGTGGGCCAGATGTTCGAGAATCGGGGCCAGCACGGCGACCTGCTGGCCGTGACTGAGCCCTTCTGCCGCAAGCACTTTCGCGTCGATCACCGTCAGCAGCCAGTCGTGCACCGCGACGTCCTGGCAGAACCGCAGCGCGTCGGGGATCTCGTCGGGAGCCCGCACGATGACGTTCGCGGTCCGGGTCAGCTCTTCCTCGACGCGAAAGGACACAGCCGGTCCCGCGTTGCCGCCGATCTGCGCTGTCCAGCGCAGCCGCGTGGTGGGAGCCCGCAACGGTGGACGCTGGTCCAGCTGTGGCGAACGATGCAGGTCGCCCAGTTGGCGGGCGCAGACCGAGGAAAGGTCCAGCGTCGTTGGGCTCGGGGCGGTGCGGTAGCCGGCGATCAATTCCTGGTCGGCATCCGGGGGGATGGGGAGTTTGCCGATCACCTCTGTCACCCCGATCTGACTGGTGTAGTGCGACCAGGGCTGGCGTTTCCGCTGTGGGGCCCGCACCACAGTGGTGTGCGAGGACATCTGCGACAACCGGCCACCCACCAGGACCGCCGTCGAGGCCACCGTCCCGACAATTCGCACCGAGTCGGTCGAACCCCACGCCAGATGGCAGTCGACGCCGATCGCCTTGGACGGCGAAAAGGCCAGGGGGCCTGGACGTTCGCGGCGGCGCACTGAGGCGCCGGGCACCAGGGCCAGCAGTTCGTCTGTGGCCTCGCCGTCCAGCGCCGTCGAATGTGGCAGTAGGCAGGTGCGAATCTCGCCGAGTACCACCAGCGGTCGCAGTGCCGTGCGACGCGGCGGCGGATCAGACACCGGCTGGTCATTTCTCGTCAACGTCACGTCCCGTCGAGGAGTAGATGTCCCACGCGTTCAACAACTTTGACCGGCAACGGAACCTGCTCCGCACGACCGCGGGCCGCGGCATGGGCGGCGACGTCGTCGTCGAGTGCCAGATGGTCGAGGATGACACGCACGGCGTGCTCGATCGGCAGATAGCGCTTGGGCAGCATGGATAGTGTCCGGTACGCCGTGAAGGGCTCCGCGCTCGGATTGAGCCGGATCACCGGCGGTAGCTCTTTCCACCGGATCGGCCACTCTCGGCCGGTCGACCACTCCTGCGGTTCCGCTACCGCCGCACCGTGATAGCGGAGCATTCCCAACCGCAACAGTTGCCACACCGCTGCGAGAAATGCGCAGGACCAGCGCCGGGAGGCACCCCGGTTATGCCACAGTTCCACGTCGAGGAAGATCGAATGCTCGCGCCGGCCGTACTCCTGCGGTGGCCGATACGGTTCCGGGTGCATCGCCAGCCGGGAACCGCCGTTCCGTTCCCGGCGGCCATTGCACAACCAACCGGATTCGGTCGTGGGCGGCCGCCCGCCATTGGCCGTTTCCTCGTCCTCGGGTTGGGCGACAAGGCGGGCAGCCACCATCTCGGCAACCGGGATCGGGTCGCCGACCGCTACGCCGCCCGCAAAGACCGGGGCCTCGTGGCAACCGGATTCCCGGCCCAGATAGTCGATGGTCAGGCCGGCGTCGTCGGCAGCGGCGAGCAACCGGTCGAGCACCTTGGCCGGTTCGACGTCAGGCTGGAAGTAATCGTCCAAGAGGTAACAGGTACTCACTGTGGCATCCGGGCCGAACTCGACGCGAGCGCTTTCCGTGAAGGCCTGGACCAGCGGGACAGCGCGACGGAACTCGGCCTGGACCCGCTCGGTCTCGTCAAGGATCTCATCGAATGAGAAGTGGCCGATCTCCATCGAGAGATGTGCCGTGGGCAGCGGCACGATGGACGCTTCCTCCGAGGCTTCACGATAGGTGGGCAAGCGCATCACTCCAGATCCCAGGTCGACGTGTCGGTCAATCGCCGCGCCAGCTGTATGTACGCCTCGACCGTGGACTCGTTGGCCAGCCCGGCGTTGACATCGGCATCCAGGATCAGCTGTTCGCGCCACTGCAGCATCGGCTCGATCGGTGTCTGACCGAGCACCATGGCGGCGCCGATACCGTTGGCAATCGCCAGTTCCCGCAGCGCGATGGCCTGTTCGTCCAGCCACGTGGCCTGGGACGGGCGGCCCGCGGTACGGGTCCGGGCCGCCGAGGGAACGGCAGTACGCACACAGCGCGTCGCCGCGAGCAGCGCGTCCCGGTCGTGTCCCCACTCGCTCCCGGTCTTGATCAGCCCGTGCGATCCGTGCATCAGGCCACCGGCCGCCAGTACATGCTGATGCGTCCAGCGGTGGAAGACCAGCCATCGATGCGGCTGGTGCCGCAGCATATTCGAGGCGGTGGCCCGCAGCGCGAGCTCCAGAGCGATCGAGCGCCCAGCACTGAGATCGACCATCACCACGCTGAATTCGCGCAGCAACGACGACAGGAACACTCCCACTCGCGCCACCATGGCGTCGTCGCAGCGGGTGAACTCCGCACCGCCCTCATCACCCGGGAAGAGCACCAGCTTGCCGGCTCCGGGCGGGACGCGGCGCAGCACCGGCCGGTCGGTGGTCCGGGTGACATCCAGCCGCGATGCCTCACCGACCTGATCGAGCAGGTAGGAGTGCATTCCGCGCCCCTCGGTGACGCCGCGGACGGCGCAGCCGATCTCGAATAGCGCGCCGGCCGTCGGGGAACCGAAATCGAAGTCGACATAGGCCACATCGTGCCCGCGCAGGTGCAGCCGGTACGCGATGTTGCAGCTGGTGACCGACCGGCCGGTACCGCCTTTGTCGGAGGTTGCGAATACCAGCACCGGCTCACTGCCCCGGAGTCTCATCGGTTGGCGTCCTCGCGGGCGTAGGCCAGCGAATTGAGGCGCAGCAACGCGTCGGTGGCCAAGCTCTCCGCAGTATGCGGCCGTTTGGTCAGGATGGCCCGCGCGCGGTCCAGAGACAGCTCTATCGCCGCCAGCTCCGCGAAGCTCGGTGAGTAGGCGGCGTCGCTGATCTGAAGCAGCTCCTGATTCAACAGGTGCTCGGCCTCGGTGATCTTGCCGATCACGGTGTGCACCATCGCCCGGGTGGCCAACGGGGGCCCGGAGAAGGTGTAGTGCGCGACAACCAGGCACTCCATCATCCGCTCGGTCAGGAACCAGGACGGCGCGGGATCGGCCGAATTGCCGGTCGGAGCGAGGTTGTCCCACAGGCCGACGGAGCGTCCGTGGCTGATGGCCCGGGATTGCATATGCGCCATAGCCGAGGTGGCGAGGTCGAAGAGCTGTTCCCGAATCCCGACATCACGGGCCAGCCGGGCCGCCTGCAGGCTGCGCTTGAGCAGCAGCGTGCTGAAGTCACCGACCTGATAACCCAGCAAGGGGCCACCGATATCGCCCTCGGATCCCTTGAGCGTCAGAGTGATTCCGGGGTAGTGCAGGATGGCGGCCGGATCGTCAGGAACTTCCCGGTTGATGATCCGCGCCCGCTGGGCCAGCTGAGTGAGCACTGCGACGGTGCGGGAAAGGTCGGTGGTGGACTCCCGTTCCAGCAGATCCTGGATCAGGAAGGCCGTCACGACCAGGCTGTAGTAGTCGGACTGCTTGGCGTCGGAGGTCCGCCACGGCAGGTCCTCCAGCGGCCAGCGCCCGGTGCCGAAGCGGGAGATCGTGGACCAGAATCGCTGGGTCAGTTCCGCGCGTCGTTTGAGTGACTCGGCGAGCTGCAGTTGGTGACCGTCGAGCAGATCCGGCTCCTGGGTGCGCTGCGAGTACAGGTCCTTGATGCCTTCGAGGACGACGAGTGTGAAGTAGAGGTCGGGCTCGGACACCGCGTAGCCCGGCTGCTTGCCGATCCGGCTCGCGACTTCGTCCACGTCACCCGCCCTGGCATCGATACCCCAGCTCCATCCACACTCGAAGGCCAAACTGTCGTCGTACAGATCGATGTCGGGGACCTGGCTGGTGCGAACGTCGTTGGCTGCCTGAACCCGGATCTGTTCGAGCGCGGCGGAGAAGTCGGCAATCACGTCCTTGGCGTCCGCCCCGGTCTGGTTGACCAGCGCCAGAATCTCTTGGCCGGCTGGGGATGCGAAGGGTGGGGTGTGAATGACGAAGCTGCGGATGAGGCCCACCATCGCGGAGGTCAGCCGGGAGCTCACCCGCGGCGTCAGCGCGTTGATCTGTTCGTTCAGCCGCCGAGCTTCGCGGCGGACCTCCTGATGCAGGTAGCGCTGCAATCCGCGCAGAAAGCGCAGTGCCGCGATGCACAGGCTCAACGACATCGAGTAGGCGTCCACCACGTCGAGTTCACGCTGCGCCGGGGTGGGCTCGCCGTGTCCGATATCGCGAAAATAGCTGCCGCCGGCGAAGATCGGCTCGCCGTCGGCGTCGGTGTAGCGGTCGAAGAACTCTTCGATCATCCTGACCAGGGCGCCGCCGATCTGGATGTCGTCGCCAAGAACCGACAGCACCGAGGCGACATCGTCGGCCGTCGCGATGGAGTCGGGGTCCAAGGCGAAACTCGCCAGCTCGGTCGCCGGGTACAGCAGGCACATCAGTTGCTCGGCGTCGCTGATCGCATTGCTGCCGTCGCGTCCGCCCCAGACCCACGCGTCGTCGCGATATGAGGTTTTCAGGTGTGCGCGCCAGAGATCCAGGAGTTGTTGCCGCGGTCGAATTCTCATCGATGCCCCTCCGTACAACTGCCTCACCAGTGTGTGCGGTTGACCATGAACTTGTCATCGGTTGCGCCGGAATCTGTTGTGCCGGTTTCCGTAGAGTCACGGGCAGCACCACGAAGACGAATCCGACAGTGAGGAGCAGGAATGATGCGTTTCGCTATCCGCCGAGGACTCACCGCCGCCGCGGTCGCCGCCGCCGGGCTCGCCGGGCTCGCGCCGGTTGCCGCGGCGCAGCCGACGATCTACCACCCGGTGATCACGCCGTGCGGCCATTTGTTCCGGACGCCGCTCGAGGCGCCGCGGCCGAATACAGCGATGTACTGGAGCCCGTTCGGGACCTCGAATATCGTGTGCTTTGACGACGGCACCGGGATTCGGCGGTTCTACCAGCGGGATCCCGGGGGTGGTTGGCATGACATGAACGAGCTGGTGCCCGGGCAGTTCTTCTACGTCATCTTCAGCTCGTCGGTACCCAATCAGGCGACCTGGGGATAGGGGTCTAGTGCGCCAGGAATTCGTCGATGAGCGGCCATGTCGTGGTGCGGGCCTGCGGACCGGCGATCAGCGCCAGGTGGTTTAGGCCGGGTACGTTGGCGAATTCGACTTCGGCTGCGCCGGTGAGGATTTCGACGCCGGGGGCGATGGTGGCGGCGGGGGCGAGGGTGTCGCCGTTGCTGCCGAGGAGTAGGACGCGGCAGCTGAGTTTGGCCAGGTCGATGACGCGGTCGGCGGTCAGGTGGACTTGGCCGCGGGCGAGTTCGTTGGCGACGATGAGCTGGCGGTAGGTCTGGCGGTAGAGGCGGCCGGGGTAGCCGGGCATGGCGTCGATGAAGCGGTCGATGGCTTCCATGCGGGCCAGGGCCTCGGTGTCCTGGAGGTTGCGGGCGATGAACAGCGGGCGGGTGAGCTCCCGCGACAGGGACATGCCGCGGAAGCCCGCCTGCACGAAGAAGCCGGGGATGCCGTTGAAAAGGTGTGTCGCGTAGGCGATTTCGCGGCCGCCGGTGAATTTGGCGAACATCCGGACCGGTTTGAGCAGGATGTTGCAGCCGAAGTCCATGGGCGAGCCCAGGGTGGTGACAGAGCCGAGTGGCAGGTCGGCGTGGTCCGCGGCGGTGAGCAGGCTGATGATTCCGCCCAGGGACCAGCCGATGACGTCGACGTCCGCGCCGTCGTGCCGGGCGCTGAGGTGGGCGACGGCGGTCGGGACGATGTCGTCGATCCACTCCTCCAGCCCGAGGTCGCGGTCGGCGGCGGTGATCCGGCCGTAGTCGATGACGTAGGGCTGCCGGCCGCTGTCGAGCAGGAACTGCGCCAGGCTCTGGCCCGGTCGCAGGTCGTAGCAGAAGGCGTCCACGGCCAGCGGCGGCACCAGCAGAACCGGGTTGCCGGTGGCCGGGGTCTCCCGGTCGAAGCTGCGCAACTGCCGGTGCGGCAGGTCGTAGAGTACGGTCGACGGTGTGCGCGTGGGCATTTCGATGCCGCCGCCGAAGGTCAGCGCCCAGCCGTTGCGCAGCGCGGGCGGCAGGCTGGTGGTGAACCACGTCATCGGAGGTCGATTCCTCTCGGCGATGGACGGCCGAACCGCCCCGAAATAGACGTTACAAACCGTAACACATAGCTCTGGCGCCCCGTTCGCGGTGCGAGCCTGTGCTCTAATTGGCTGGTGATGACCTTCGCGCAGCTCTGGTGGCCGCACTCCTAGCGGCTGACAACTGTGTGTCGTGGCCGCCTCACCAGCGGCCGAGGTCCCGTCGTTCATCGACGTCTCGTTCAGCCGGGCGTGAGGTAGCCCTGGAATAGAGGAACGAGCGCCAACAATGACCCACCAGGACGAGCAGAGTTTCGGTCGGATTCTGATCAGTTCCCGTTCGCTGGACGAGTATCGAGCGATGTTCGGTCTCAGTGACGCCGACCTCGAGCGGCGGATCTTGGACTGCCCCAGCGGCGCAGCGGGATTCACCGCCGAGGTAAGTCGTCGTGGCGGTGACGTCACCGGCTGCGACGTCGCGTACTTCGGCAATGGCGTCCGCGAGGTTGCCGCGGGTGCTGTAGCGGAAGCCGAGCGTGGCAATCGATATGTCCGAGCCAACCAGAGTCAGTACCGCTGGACCTTCTTCGCCGATCCTGACGAACACAATAGATTGCGGCAGCAGGCGGCTCAACGATTCGCTGCGCATGCCCACCAGGATCCGGAACGCTATGTTGCCGGCCGCCTGCCCACACTCCCCTTTGCCGACAACGACTTCGAGCTCGTATTGAGCTCGCACCTGCTCTTCAGCTACGCCGACGACCTGGACTACGACTTCCACCTGCGCGCGATCCTCGAATTGATGCGTGTCACGACGGGTGAGCTACGGATCTTCCCGCTCGTGGCAATCGGCGCCAGCACGCGCTACCCGGATATGGACGAACTGCTCATCCAGCTGAGAGCCCACGGAATCGAGGGACGCATCACCACTGTCGCCTACGAGTTCCAGGCTGGAGGCAACCAGATGCTGGTATGCCGCCATACGAGCACGTCAAGGCAGCTTGAAAAAGCTTGAGCGGGATGACTTTGCAGCGCAGAGTTGAGGTATGAACTCTGCATCACAAAGTAATCCGGGTGCCGAGGATGCTCGACAGCTTCTCGGCAATATGACGACGCTGACCCAGCGGGGGTGGAAGTTGGCTGCTCCCATGTGGTTTCCCCTGTTGTGTGTGGCGGTGGCGGTGCTGGCCTCGGTGCCGGCGACGCTGCTGCTGAATGCCCGCAACGGCGTCGGCTGGTATTGGCTTGTCGTCTCGCCGCTCACT
Source organism: Nocardia sp. XZ_19_385 (assembly GCF_015355755.1). Classification (NCBI taxonomy): domain Bacteria; kingdom Bacillati; phylum Actinomycetota; class Actinomycetes; order Mycobacteriales; family Nocardiaceae; genus Nocardia; species Nocardia sp. XZ_19_385. The sequence goes on along the minus strand of NZ_JACVEE010000005.1, from coordinate 235,234 downwards.
GCGGTGGTTTGCGGCTGGTATTTCGTGCGCCGACCGGCGCAGTTGCCCGACGTGCGTGGGGTAGCTGTGCTGATTACCGGGATCGCCATGGTGGTCGCCGCCGAAGTCATCGGCTGGGTGTACGACGGCGCGTGGGCCATGGTCGCGCCCTGGCTGGCGGTCGGGTTGGGGCTGGCGGTGTTCGCCGTGGCGCTGCGGTCGGCGGCGACGGCCGTGGTCGCGCTGGCCACGATCGGTGTGTCGGTGGCCGTGGCGGTCATCGAGCCGGAGCACGGGTATGCCTGGATCGCGCTCGTCGTCGGCCTCACCGCGGCGGTGGCGGCGGTTACGGAGCTGATGCGCGCCGAGACCGGGCCGACGCCATGACCGAGCCGCACCCCATCCTCGGGCTGGATGACACTGTGCACCAACGGATCCGGCTCGGCATCCTGGCGCTGCTCCGCTCCGGAGTCGCCATGGAGTTCGGGGTGCTGCGCGATCAGCTACGGCTCACCGACGGCAACCTGAACCGGCACCTCAAAGTCCTCGAGGACGCCGCCCTCATCACCGCCCGGCGCAGCACCGGCCGGGGGCGGCCGAAGACCTGGCTGACGATCACCGACCCGGGCCGGGCCGCTTTCGACGCCGAACTGACCGCCCTGCGCGCGCTCATCGCCGCCGCCGAGCAAGCCTGAGCCGGGGCCATCCGATTGGGCTAGATTGTCTCAGGGTCGCAGCACATTTCGGGTGCGCGGCCGGTGCCGGGGAGGGTGGTCGTGAGTTTGCAGCCGGGGGCGCATTTCGCCGGTTTCACCATCGAACGGGTGCTCGGGACGGGCGGAATGGGCACGGTGTACCTGGCCGAGCATCCACGGTTGCAGCGCCGGGTCGCGCTGAAGGTGCTCGCCAACTCGTTCACCGCGGATCAGAAGACGCGCGCCGCCTTCGATCGGGAAGCGACCGTCGCCGCGGGGCTCGATCACCCGAATATCGTTGCGGTCTATGACCGCAGCGCCGCCGAGGATCCGGCGCTGTGGCTGGCGATGCGCTATATCGACGGCGGTGACGCGGCCGGGTTGCTGACCGCGCATCCGGGTGGACTCGAGGCCGCGCGGGCGGTGCGGTTGCTCACCGATGCCGCGCACGCGCTGGATTACGCGCACGATCAGGGTGTCCTGCACCGGGATGTCAAACCGGCGAATCTGCTGGTCGAGAACAGTCCCCGGCATGGTGAGCGGGCGGTGCTCACCGATTTCGGAATCGCCCGCACCCTCGACGACACCGTCACGCTCTCCGGTATCGCCGCGACCTTCGCCTATGCCGCTCCGGAGCGCTTCACCAACGCGCCCGCCGGCCGCCACGCCGACGTCTATTCGCTGGGCTGCACGCTGTTTCAACTGCTGACCGGTCAGCAGCCGTTCCCGCGCAAGGATCAGGCCGCGGTGATCGGCGCGCACCTGAGCGCGTCGCCACCCGCGCCGAGCGATCACCGTCCAGAGCTACCCGCCGAACTGGATGCGGTGATCGCTACCGCGATGGCCAAGTCGCCGCAGGATCGATACCCCACCTGCACCGCCCTCGCCGAGGCCGCCGCCCGGGCCCTGCTACCGGCGGTGGCCCTGGAAAAGCGACGGCCGGTCGGGGTTTCGAGCCCCCCAGCGATCAATCAGGCGGCGGTACCGACCGTCATCCGTGGCGCACCGGTCCCGCGTCGGAACGATCCCACCCCGCCGCTGCCGGGCAGCGCGGAGCCGGACGATACCGGCGGTTCGGCGCGCAAGCAGCGGTTCGCGATGCTGTCGGGTCTGCTGCTGGCCGGTGTCGGCGTGGTGGTCGGCGCGGCATTCACGATGCGCGAAGACTCCCCCACCACCAGCCCCGCGACGTCGACGACCGTTGTGCCACAGTCGGTTACATCGGCCCCGGCCCCGGCCAGCGCACCGCCGACCGCCGATATGGTCGAGACGCACGAGCCGGTCGCCAGCGCGCCGCCGCCCACCCAGCAGTACGTGCCACCCGTCCAGCGTCCGGCGAATCCTCCGGCCGGGGATCCGCCGGTGGTGCCGCAGACGCGAGCACACCAATATCCGGGGTGACGCTCAGCGGCGGGCGTTCGAGGTGCAGATGGTGTCCAAGATGAAGGGCGCCCGCACAATCTGGAAAGTCCACGATTGCATGCGGGGCGCGTCCGCGAGCCGCATCGCCGCCGCCTCCGCCTCGCGCGCCGTGGCGCCGGTGCCGTAGTAGTGCAGCGGCTGGACCGACAACCCCGGGACCTCCGGTAGCACAGTCCACGGGAAAGCCTTAACCTCCAGCTGCGCGACCGAGCCGCATTCGTTCTGAATCCGGACCGCGATCCAGCAGCCGGCCTCTTTGCCGCACGCCTCCAGGGCGGCTTCGTCCGCGGAGCTCTGGTCCGGGAAGTCGAAGGACGTGCCCACTCGGTTGACGCCCATGGCGATCGCGCCGTAGAGATACCTCTCGGCCTGCGCGGAGCCGGAGGCCGTGGCCACGAGCGCCCCGGCAACTGGAATTACCAAGGCCAGCGCGGATTTTCGCAGCAGAGTCATCTGCTCACCCCGCGTTCGACGTGCAGATGGTGTCCAGCACGAACGCCGGTCGCGCGACCCACCAGACCCCGGGCACCGAGATCGGCTCATTGCCCGCCATGAACATCGCGTTCCGGTGCGCGTCGGCGGCCGTGGCGCCGGTTCCGGCCCAGTACAGCGGACTGGTACCGAGCGGCCAGGCGATGTCGCGTTCGGACACCGCACCGCACTGGTTGTAGAACCGCGCCATCACCGTGCACAGCGCCGGATCACCACAGGCTTTGATGGCCGCCGCGTCCGCTTCCTTCTGCGTGCGATAGTCGGCTGCCGCGCCGACTCCCTTGGTCCGCACCGCGATCGCGCCGTACAGATCGGGGGCCGCCGCCGCGCTCCCCGCCCCCGTGACCATCAGTGCGGCGGCCGCCGGAATTACCATGGCCAGCGCGGATTTTCGCAACAGCGACATCAATACACCCCGAGATCGAATAGCAAGTACCGGCGATCATCGCGGCAATCCCGCCGACTGTCCAGCCAGTTCCCTAGAGTGGGAACTTATGAAGGTCTTCCAGATCGGCGCCGCCGGAGGTATCGGACGCAGGCTCACCCGCTTGCTCACCGAACACGGCGACGAAGTCACCGGGATGTACCGCAACCCGAGCCAGGCGGACGTCGTCCGCGCGGCCGGAGCCACTCCCCTGCCCGCGGATCTGATCGCGGATTCCGTCGACGAGCTGGCCGCCAAGATCGCCGGGCACGATGCGGTGGTGTTCTCGGCCGGAGCGCACGGCACCGGCGTCGACCAGACCACGCTGATCGACGGCAAGGGCCTGGAGAAAGCCGCCGAGGCCGCCACCCGTGCCGGAGTTTCCCGATTCGTGCTTGTCTCGGTGTTCCCGGATGCCGGGCGCGACCGCGAGACCTCGGCCGGGTTCGAGCACTACATGCGGATCAAGAAGACCGCCGATGTCTATCTGACCCGCACCGGTCTCGACTGGCTCATCGTCCGGCCCGGCACCCTGCTCGACGATCCCGGAACCGGCCGGGTCACCGCGGGACCGGCCATCGAGTACGGCACCGTGCCGCGCGACGACGTGGCGGCTTTCCTCGCCGCCGCGCTGCACGAGCCGCGCCTCGGCCGCGTCATCGTCGAACTCACCGGCGGCGACACCCCCGTCGCCGACGCGGCCGCGCGGCTGGCCGCTACGACGAACGGCCGGTAACGCTGCCGCCGAAAGCCATCTCGCCCAGTCCGACCGCGGCGGCCAGCCGACGGTGTGATTCGAGGCGCGCCGCGCGGTCGAAAGTGCTGGTGTGGACCAGGATTTCGTCCGCGCCGGTGCGCCCGATCAGGTCCCGCAGCGCGGGCAGGACCTGGTCTTCGCTGCCGTGGATATGACCGCGCATGCTCTCGTCGAAGAGGCCGCGCTGACGTTCCGTCATGATTTCGCGCTCGATCTCCTCGGGCGCGCGCAGCGGCGGGAATTCGCCGCGGGTGCGCGAATACGCGGCTGACCACGCTTCGGGCATGAGCAGCCTGCGGGCTTGCTCCCGGGTATCGGCGACGACCACCGACGCCGAGACCATGACATAGGGAGCGTCACCCTGCGGCCCGGCGCGGAAGTCGGTGCGGTACTGCTCGATTGCCGTCACCATGGCTTCCTCGCCGGTGACCGCCGCGATCACCAGCGGCAGCCCGAAACGCGCCGCCCGTTGCGCGCCGGAACCGGTGGCCAGCAGGAAGGCGGGCACCCGCAGGCCTTCCGCGGGCCAGGCGTGCACGCCGTGCTGACCACCGTCGAAATAGCCCAGCAGTTCGGTCAGCTGGTCGTCGAAGTCCTCGGCGTCCCCTTTGCCGTGCCCGAGCGCGCGCCGGACCCCGTCGGTGAACCCCACCGACCGGCCCAGTCCCATGTCGATGCGGCCCGGATACAGCGACTCCAGCACACCGAACTGTTCGGCCACCACCAGCGGTTGATGATTGGGCAGCATCACACCGCCGGTCCCGACCCGGATCCGCGCGGTGGCCGCGGCGACCGCCCCGGCGAGCACGGTGGGCGCGGAGCCCGCCACCCCCGGCACACTGTGATGCTCGGAGACCCAGAACCGGTGATATCCCCAGCGCTCGGCGAGTTGCCCGAACTCCACGGTCTCCCGCAGCGCCGCCGGATGGGTCTGGCCTTGCCGCGTGCGCGACCGGTCCAGGATGGAGAAGCGGGTTCCCGAGAGCGCCGAGGTCATGTCCAAGTCAACGCCTGTGCGCGTCGTTGATTCCGAGCAGTTCCACACCGGCATCCGAATCCGCCTACGCTACAGCCGGAGAATCCGCAGTTGACAGTCGAACAACAACACGGGAGCGGACGATGGCGGATGTACGGGGAACCTGGAGCGGCGCTGCGTTCGGGAAGGTGTTCGCGGGCCTCTACGATGCCGTAGCCGAACGGGAGTACCTGGCCCGGCCCGGCGGTTTCGCGCTATGGGGCACCGATACGCGCCGCCTGTACGACAGCATGCGCTTCCTGGGCGAACTGCCCGACGACACCGCGGTGCTCGACGTGCCCTGCGGTGGCGGTATCGCCCTGCGCGCCTTGCGCCCGCAGCAGCGGTTGCGGTACGTGGCGGCCGACATCTCCACCGCCATGCTGGAACGAACCGAGCAACGCGCCCAACGCCTGGGCGTGCGCGTCGAAACTCGGATCGCGGATATCGAGCACTTGCCTTTCACCGACGGCGAATTCGATATCTGTGTGAGCTACAACGGCTTTCACTGCCTTCCGGATCCCGCGGCGGCCGTGCGCGAGGTCGCGCGCTGCCTGCGACCGGGGGGTCGCCTGGTCGGCACCTGCGTCGTGCGCGAGGCCGGACTGCGCTCGGAGGCCGTGCAGCGGGCCTTCCGGATGGCCGGCATCTTCGGCCCGAGTGGCAGCCTCGAGGACTACGGTCGCTGGCTGCGAGCTGCCGGACTCGAAGCCCGGCAGCTCGACCGCTCCGGCGCGCTGCTGCATTTCGACGCCGTCAAGGAGTAGGCGTTTCAGGCGTCCCGGCGGGATTCGAGCGCGGCGGCGACCGCGGCGGCGACCTCATTCGGCGTGCCGCCGATATCGATGGTGACGGTGTCGGGCTCACCGGTGGGATCTTCGAGGGTGGCGAGCTGGGAATCGAGCATGGACGCGTGCATGTAGTGGTTCTGCCGTGCGACGAGCCGGCGATGGAGTTCCTCGGGTGCGCCGCGCAGGTAGACGAAGAGCAGCGTGGCTTCGGGGTGGCCGATCATGGCTTGCCGCAAGACATCTCGGTAGGACCGTTTCAGGGCCGAGCAGGTGACGACGGCTGATCCGCCGGTTTCGACGCGCTGCGAGATCCACTGGGCAATCGATTCCAGCCACGGCCAGCGGTCTTCGTCGGTGAGTGGATGCTCCGCGGCCATCTTCGCGATGTTGGCCGGTGGATGCAGGTCGTCACCCTCGAGCATCTCCCAGCCCAGCTGCGCGGCCAGGATGTTCGCGATGGTCGTCTTGCCCGACCCCGACACTCCCATTACGACAGCGATACATGGCCGGATTGCGTCACTTGCCATGAATCCTCCTAGAGCAGCTGGCAATATTGCAGCAAATCACAACGTGACCACCGATAGCGTAGACAACACGGAATCGAGGTCTCATGCGTGCACTCACCGTCGTTCCCGAGCAGGCCGGATCGCTGGCGGTCACCGAGGTACCCGACCCGGTGGCCGGACCCGGCGACCTCCTCGTTCAAGGTATCGCCTTCGGCGTCTGCGGTACCGACCGTGAGATCGCCGCGGGTGCGTCCGGCTGGGCTCCCGCCGGACACGAGCGTCTGGTGATCGGGCACGAGTCGCTCGGGAAGGTGCTGACCGCCCCGGAAGGCAGCGGATTCGCCGCTGGAGACCTCGTGGCCGGCATCGTGCGCCGCCCCGATCCCGTCCCGTGCGGCGCGTGCGCGCACGGCGAGTTCGATATGTGCCGCAACGGCGAGTACACCGAACGCGGGATCAAGCAAATCGACGGCTACGCCTCGGAGCTGTGGACCGTCGAGTCCGATTACGCCGTGAAACTGGATTCTTCGCTCGGGCACCTGGGTGTGCTGATGGAACCGGCCTCGGTGGTCGCCAAGGCGTGGGAGCAGATCGAACGGGTCAGTGCGCGTGCCTGGTACGAGCATCGACGGGTGCTGGTCACCGGCGCCGGGCCGATCGGGCTGCTGGCCGCGATGATCGGCAAACAGCGCGGTCTCGACGTGCATGTGCTCGCCCTGGGCGACAAGGGGATCCAGCCGAAGATGGCGCGTGCCCTGGGCGCCACCTATCACAGCGACCCGCTGCCCGCGGTGGTCGCGAAGATCAACCCCGACGTCATCGTGGAGGCGACCGGTTCGGCGCAGGTCGCCGTGGATGCCATGACGCACAACGCCGCAGCCGGAATCGTCTGTCTCACCGGCGTTTCCCCGGTCGGGCGACCGGTCACCTTCGACGCCGGCGCCGCGAACCGCAACATCGTGCTGGAGAACGACCTGATCTTCGGGTCGGTCAATGCCAACAAGCGGCACTACCACCAGGCGGCCGAAGCACTGGCCGCCGCCGATCAGGAATGGCTGGCCGGACTCATCACCCGGCAGCTCCCGCTGACGCAGGCCGCCGACGCCTTCACTCCCGGGCACAACGACATCAAGGTCGCGGTGCAGCTATAGGACTGCGCCCCACTGTCTTCGACTGGTCAACCCATGGATTCCAGTGTGCGGCCCTTGGTTTCGCGCACCAGATGCCGCACGAACGGAATGGAGACGACCGCTGCGAGCGCGTACAGCCCGTACGCGCCGGACAGGCTCCACGCCGACAGCGACGGGAACGAGACGGTGATCAGCCAGTTGGCCACCCACTGCGCACTCGCCGCCACCGAAAGCGCTATGGCGCGAATGCGATTGGGGAACATCTCACCGAGCAGCACCCACACCACCACGCCCCAGGACAGCGCGTAGAACAGCACATACAGATTGGCCGAAACCAGCGCGATGGTCCCGGGCACCTTGGGCATCGACGGATGGTCCTGCGAGCCACCGACATAGGAGAACATCCACGCGCACAGACCCAGCGTCACCGCCATGCCCACCGAACCGACCAACAGCAGCGGCTTACGCCCGACGCGGTCGACCAAGGCCATGGCGATCAACGTGCCGACGATATTGATCACCGAGGAAATCATCGACACCAGCAGCGAATTCGAGGTATCGATGCCGACCTGCTGCCACAGCAGCGACGAGTAATAGAAGATCACGTTGATGCCCACGAGCTGCTGTAGCGCCGACACCCCGATACCGATCCACACGATGGGCAGCAGCACGCCACGGGAATGGCTGAGCAGGTCCTTTGGCCCCGAACGGACTTCACCGGTCATGGCGGTACGGATTTCGTCCACGCGCCTGTCCAGGTGGGCCGGATCGTCGTTCTCCACATCCGCGAGTACCTTGCGGGCCTCGTCCTCCCGCCCGTTGGCGATCAGGTAGCGCGGCGACTCCGGAATCAGGAATGCCATGGCGCCGTAGACCACGGCGGGCACCACCTCGGCGCCCAGCATCCAGCGCCAGGCCGAAAGTCCGTGCAGATCAGCGTCGTTCGACCCGCCCGCCGCCATATTGATCAGGTAGTTGACCAGTGCGGAGAGCGCGATGCCCAGCACGATCGCCAACTGCTGGAACGAAGCCAGCCGCCCGCGATAGGCCGGCGGCGCGACCTCGGCGATGTAGGCGGGCGCGACCACCGAGGCCGCGCCGATGGCGACCCCGCCGGCGAAGCGCCACACCGTCAGATCGGTGTCCCCGAAAGCGAACATGCTGCCCAGACCGCTGATCGCGAACAACAGCGCACTGAGCTGCATCACCCGGGTGCGTCCCCAGCGGTCGGCCAGCCAGCCCGCGCTCAGCGCACCGGCGGCCGCACCCGGCAGCGCCGCGGCCACGATGAATCCCATGGTGGCCGAGGAGACGCCGAAGTCGGACTGGATGCCGGTGACCGCGCCGTTGATGACCGAGGAGTCGTAGCCGAACAGGAAGCCGCCCATGGCCGCCGCGGCGGCGACGAAGACGACGTTCGGTCCGATGGCTCCGGGTTCGGCATTGGCGTCCGGGTGCGGCCGCCGCAGTCCGGGCTGGTCGGTCATCGTCCGGAGTCGATTCGTTCCCATCCGCGCTGCGGCGCGCGCTCGCCGAGCTGCCGGGGGTCGCGGGAGCGGTAGATGATGTAGGGCCGGAACAGGTATTGCACCGGGGCACTGAAGATGTGGACCAGCCGGGTGAACGGCAGCAGCGCGAACAACGCCATCCCGATCACCGCGTGGACCTGGAACGCCACCGGCGCCTGCGCCATCAGGTCGACCTCGGGACGCAGCGTGAAGATACTGCGCGCCCACGGCGCGATCGTGCCCCGGTAGTCGTAGCCCTCGTCGAGACTGGAGTGGGTCAGCTTGGCGAACAGACCCGAGAAGATCGCGGCCACCAGCACCACGTACATGAGCTTGTCGTTGCGGGTGGTGGCATTGAAAACAGGAGCATTGGTGCGGCGGCGATAGATCAGCATGCCGATGCCGGCGATCGTCAGGACACCGGCCGCGGTGCCTCCCAACAGCGAGACCAGGTGGTAGGCGTGCTCGTCGAAATGCAGCGCGTCGGTCCACGCGGCCGGGATGAACAGCCCCATGATGTGCCCCACGAAGACGAACAGGATGCCGTAGTGGAACATCGGCGAGGCGATGTTGAGCAGCCTGGATTCATACAGCTCCGAGGAGCGGGTGGTCCAGCCGAATTTGTCGTAGCGGTAGCGCCAGGCCAGGCCGGTGGCCAGCAGGCCGATGACCAGATAGGGCAGCGCGCCCCACAGGAAGGTGCTCATCGCGGGTCTCCAGTCAGCAGGGGAAGCATTCCGAGGTGGCCGTAGGGCTCGAGGCCCACGGTCTCGCGGGGCGGGCCGCTGCGCGCCATAGCGCGGGCCTGCGCACGATCGGTGGGCGACGGGCCGGGCAGTGTTTCACACAGCCCGGTCAGTACCGGGGCGAAGGCATTGTCTTTCTCGCTCAACGCGATTCGTAGCAGTTCCAGGGCCGGACGATGCTCGAGTAACAGGGCATCGGTGCGGGCCAGAGCGCTGAATTCGAGGACGGCGGGCAGATAGTCGGGCAGTTCGTCGCCGTCGAAATCGAAACCGTGCGCGCGGTAGCGGTCCTTGAACCGCACCAGCGCCTGACCCCGATTACGGGTGTCGCCGTCGGTCCACCAGGTCAGGTACAGGCTGTGCCGATTGGTGAAGTCGAAGGTGTCGACGTACGCCGCGGTGCGCTGATCATCACCGAGTTGCGCTGTCGCGCCGAGGAATTCGCGCAGCCGGGCCGCGGCCGGATGCCGAACCGGGCCCAGCGCCCGATCGAATTCGGCGATGTCCGTGCGGAATTCGGCATCCGGGTAGGCCAAGCACGCGGCCGCCACCCGGTACACGATCGCGATATCGTCACTGATCCGCTTCATGACCGCGTCTCCTCGGGCGTGTCCGCGGTCTGCTGTTTGCGCATGGCGTGGAAGCTTTCGATGGTCACCAGCGGCAGCGACTTCCGCCCGGACCCGGCACCGAAGGAGCCGTCCTCGGACATACCCGGTCCGCCCTCGTAGTCGAGGCTGCAACCGGACCCCACCGCCGCCTCCTCCAAGCTGTGCGCGTCGGCCATGGCGGCGGTCGGAATCACATAGCGGTCTTCGTATTTCGCGATGGCGAGCAGGTGGAACATCTGCTCGATCTCACCGGCGGTCATGCCGACAGCGGCTGCCTTCTCCTCGGAGACGGTGCGTCCGAGATTGATGTCGGCCATGTGGGATCGCATGGCGGCCAGGCGATTCAGGCTGGCGCGCACCGGGCCGGTATCGCCTGCGGTGAACAGCTCGGCCAGGTATTGCAGCGGGATGCGCAGCGCATCGATCGCGCCGAACAGGTTGCCCGCGTCCTCGCCGTCGAATCCGCTGTCGGCCACCGCATCCACCACCGGAGACAACGGCGGGATGTACCAGACCATCGGCATGGTCCGGTATTCCGGATGCAGCGGCAACGCCACCTTGTACTTGCTGATCAGCGCGTGCACCGGGGAGCGCTGGGCGGCATCGAGCCACTCGCGTGAGATGCCGTCGCGTTCGGCGGCGCGCCGCACAGTCGGATCAGCGGGATCGAGGAAGCACTCCAATTGTGCTTGGTAGAGCTGCTTTTCATCCTTGGTTGCCGCCGCGACGGTGATCTTGTCGGCGTCGTAGAGCATGACGCCGAGGTAGCGCAGCCGCCCGACGCAGGTCTCCGAGCACACGGTGGGCAGGCCGACCTCCACGCGCGGGTAGCAGAAGGTGCACTTCTCGGCCTTGCCGGTCTTGTGGTTGAAGTAGATCTTCTTGTACGGGCAGCCGGTGACGCACTGTCGCCAGCCACGGCACTGGTCCTGATCGACCAGCACGATGCCGTCCTCGGCGCGCTTGTAGATCGCCCCCGACGGGCAGGCCGCGACACAGGCCGGGTTGAGGCAGTGCTCGCAGATGCGCGGCAGGTAGAACATGAAACTTTCCTCGAAGGTGAAGCGAATCTTCTCGCCCACCTCCTCGCGCATCTTCACCACGTTCGGGTCCTCTTGCCCGTGCTCGGCCGCACCGCCCAGGTTGTCGTCCCAGTTGGCCGACCATTGCACCGACATCGGCTTGTCGGTGATCAGCGAGCGCGGCGGCGCGACCGGATAGTCGTCGCCCAGCGGCGCGTCGGTGAGGTTGCGGTAGTCGTAGGTCCACGGCTCGTAGTAGTCGCGCACGGTGGGCAGCACCGGGTTGGCGAACAGGCTGGCCAGCTTCCACAGGCGTGAGCCCTGCTTGAGCTTGAGCTTGCCGCGCCGGTTCAGCGTCCAGCCGCCCTTCCACTGCTCCTGATCCTCGTACCGACGCGGATACCCTTGTCCCGGACGGGTTTCCACATTGTTGAACCAGACGTACTCCATGCCGGAACGGTTGGTCCAGGTCTGCTTGCAGGTCACCGAGCAGGTATGGCAGCCGATGCATTTGTCGAGATTCATCACCATCGCGATCTGTGCCATCACGCGCATCAGTACGTCACCTCCTGGGTGCGGCGGCGGATCACGGTGATCTCGTCACGCTGGTTGCCGGTCGGGCCGAAATAGTTGAATGCCCAGGACAATTGGGCGTAGCCGCCGATCAGATGGGTGGGTTTGAGCAGCACCCGGGTCAGCGAATTGTGGATACCGCCACGGCGGCCGTCGGTTTCGGACTTCGGGACGTTGACCGTGCGCTCCTGCGCGTGGTGCATGTACACCGTCCCGCGCGGCATCCGCGGGGACACGATGGCGCGCGCCACCACCACGCCGTTGCGGTTCACCGCCTCGATCCAGTCGTTGTCGGCGACACCGATGGCCTCGGCATCCTCCACCGACATCCAGATCCCTTGCCCGCCACGCGAAAGCGACAGCATGAACAGGTTGTCCTGGTACTCCGAGTGAATCGACCACTTGTTGTGCGGGGTCAGATAGCGGACGGTCACTTCGTTCTGGCCATCCGGCCCGAGCGCGGGTTCGCCGAAGAGCCGCCGCATGTCCAGCGGCGGCCGGTACACCGGCAGCGCCTCCCCCAGCTCGTGCATCCAGTCGTGGTCGAGGAAGAAATGCTGCCGCCCGGTCAGCGTGTGCCAGGGTTTGAGATGTTCGGTGTTGAGGGTGAACGGCGCGTACCGCCGCCCGCCGGATTCACTGCCCGACCACTCCGGCGAGGTGATGACCGGCACCGGGGCAGCCTGGGTGTCGGCGTAAGTGATCCGCACACCCTCCTTCTCCAGCGCCAGGTGTGCCATGTGCTGGCCGGTGCGCTTCTCCAGGGTCTCGAAACCCTGAACCGCCAAGCGCCCGTTGGTCGTTCCGGACAGCGCGAGAATCGCGTTGGCGGCCTTGAGATCGGTGTCCAGCGCCGGACGCCCGGCGGCGATCCCCGAGGCCACTACGCCGTTGACGCCGCGCAGATAGTCGATCTCGGCATCGGGGCGCAGCATGATGCCCTTGGCCGGTAAGCCGAGTTTGTCGGCCAGCGGGCCCAGCGAAGCGAATTTCGTTGCGATGGCGGTGTAGTCGCGCTCCACCACCGTCAGCCCGGGCATGGTCTGGCCGGGGATCGGCTCGCAGTCTCCCGCACGCCAATCCAGCGCGACACCGCCGGGTTGCGCTGTCTCACCGACGGTGTCGTGCTGCAGCGCGGTCGCCACCACATCGTGCCGGGTGTCGAGGTGGCCGACGGCGAGCTCGCTCAGTCGCGACGCCAGATCGTAGAAGGCGTCGAAGTCGGTGCGCGCCTGCCACGGCGGATTCACCGCTGGGGCAAAGGAATGCACGTAGGGATGCATGTCCGTGGAGGACAGATCGTGCTTCTCGTACCAGGTCGCGGCGGGCAGCACCACGTCGGAGAGCATGGTCGAGGAGGTCATGCGGAAATCGATCGTGAGCAGCAGGTCGAGCTTGCCCTCCGGAGCCTCGTCGTGCCACACCACATCCCGGGGGCGCGCCTCCGGGGGCGCTTGTTCGGCGCGCAGCGAGGACTGGGTGCCCAGCAGGTGTTTGGTGAAGTATTCCGCGCCTTTGGCCGAGGAGCCCAGCAGGTTGGACCGCCACAGCGTGAGCACGCGCGGCCAGTTCTGCGGCGCGTCCGGGTCCTCGCAAGCGAAACCCATTCGGCCGCTGCGTAACTCGTCCACCACATAATCGGCGGGCGCTTTACCGGAGGCGGTTGCCTCGTCGGCCAGGTCCAGCGGGTTGCGGTCGAAAGTCGGGTACGACGGCATCCAGCCCATGCGCGCGGACTGAGCCAGCACATCGGCCCCGGTCATGCCCTCGAAGCGGCCCGTGCCGAGCGGCGAGGCCATGACATCGGCGGTGAATCCGTCGTAACGCCACTGATCGGTGTTGGTGAAAAACCATGCGGTGCCGATCATTTGACGCGGCGGCCGGGACCAGTCGTTGGCCGAGGCCAGGGTGGCCCAGCCGGTCACCGGGCGGCACTTCTCCTGCCCGACGTAGTGGGCCCAGCCGCCGCCGTTGCGGCCTTGACAACCGGTGAGCAGCAGCAGCGAGAGGAACGCGCGGTAGATCGTCTCGGAGTGGAACCAGTGATTGGTGCCCGCGCCCATGAGAATCATGCAGCGGCCCTTGGATTCCTCTGCGACAGCAGCGAATTCGCGGGCGATCTTGATAGTGCGCGCCGCCGGTACCGAGGTGATCCGCTCGGCCCACGCGGGCGTGCAGGAAGCTTCGGCGTCGGCGTACGAACTGGGCCAGTCCCCGGGCAATTCCGTTCGGGCCACTCCGTATTGGGCCAGCAGCAGATCGAAGACCGTGGTCACCAGCGGCCCGTCCGCAGTCAGCCGCTGCGCCGGAACACCGCGGCGCAGCGTCTCGCCGCGGCCCTGGCCGTGCTCGCCGCCCTCGGTGTCGAAGCGCGGCAGCACCACCTCCACGCCGCTGCCGCGCCCGTGCAGCGACAGCAGCGGCCGGACCTGCTCGAGATCCAAATTCCAACGGCCCGCGCCGGATTCGGTCCACCGGAAGCCCAGCGAACCGTTCGGCACCACCGGTTGCCCGCTGGTCTCGTCCAGCAGCACCGTCTTCCACTGCGCGCCCTCCCCGGTGTCGCCGAGATCGGCCGCGCGCACGAACTTGTCCGGCACGTAAGCGCCGTCCCGTTCGGTCAGCGTCACCAGGAACGGCAGGTCGGTGAACTGCCGGATGTAGTCGGTGAAGAACGGCACCTGCCGGTCCACGAAGCATTCCTTGAGCACCACATGGCCCATCGCCAGGGCGAGTGCGCCGTCGGTGCCCGGATGCGGGTGCAGCCATTCGTCGGCGAACTTGGCGTTGTCGGCATAGTCGGGGGCGACGACCACGACCTTCTGACCGCGGTAGCGCGCCTCGGCCATCCAGTGCGCGTCCGGGGTGCGGGTCACCGGGACGTTGGAGCCCCACATCATGAGATAGGCCGCGTCCCACCAGTCACCGGACTCGGGCACATCGGTCTGGTCACCGAACACCTGCGGCGAGGCGACCGGCAGATCGGCGTACCAGTCGTAGAACGACAGCATGGGCGCGCCGATCAAACCCATGAATCGTGCGCCCGAGGCATGCGAGACCATCGACATCGCGGGGATCGGCGAGAACCCGGCGACCCGGTCCGGGCCGTAGTTCTTGATCGCGTGCACGTGTGCGGCGGCGGCGATCTCGATCGCCTCGTCCCAGGTGGCGCGCACCAGGCCGCCCTTGCCCCGGGCCTGCTGGTAGCGCCGCCGGCGTTCCGGATCGGCTTGGATGTCAGCCCATGCCAGGACCGGATCGCCGAGGCGGGTGCGGGCCTCGCGATACAGCTCCAGCAGCACACCGCGGATATACGGATAGCGGACCCGGGTCGGCGAGTAGGTGTACCAGGAGAACGAGGCGCCGCGCGGGCAACCGCGCGGCTCGTACTCGGGGCGATCCGGGCCGACCGAGGGATAGTCGGTGGCCTGGGTCTCCCAGGTGATGATGCCGTCCTTGACGTAGACCTTCCAGCGGCACGAGCCGGTGCAGTTCACACCGTGGGTGGAGTAGACGATCTTGTCGTGGCTCCACCGGTCGCGGTAGAACACATCGCCTTCGCGCCCGCCCTCGATCTGTTCGCTGTGCAGATCCGCCGCCGGCGTGCCCGGACGGAACCAGCGCGCCGAGCGCAGCAGCAGTTCGCCGGTCTCGCCTGGACCGGTGGCCGGTCGGCTCATCACCATGTGTGACCCATCCCCATCATCCCTTTCCCTCGGCGCACCGGGCGATGCCGCCGTTGCGGAAGCCGGTATCAATCAACAGCAATCGGATAGCAATAGGACTCGACAGTCGAGTAGAGCACAGAAGAATGCGCTGTTTTATGGGCCACGCCGGACCGAGGCGCGCCAGCGTCACTGGGTTCAGCAGACCGGTGGCAATCACCGGAACGAGGTCGGCGACAGCGCGGTCATCCAACACGCGACTGTTCCGCCGCATCCAAAGGAGATGCGGCGGAACAGAGGGGACCTCGGGGTCAGTGGCCGACCACTACCAGCACGAATTGCTGGGTCGGATTGTTCTGTGCCGGACGGCTGACCACGTTGTAGTCCTTCTCGGCGATCTCGTGGGCGTCCACATAGCGGTTGTTGGAGACCTGCTGGATCGTGTACTTGCCGTCGCCGATGGCGCGGATGTGCCAGAGCTGGGTGTTGTTGTTCTGGGCGGGGCGGGTGACCAGGCGGTAGTCCAGTGACTCGATCTCGTGGGCGTCCAGGTAGCGGTGGCTGCTGACCTGCTGCACGGTGCCGGTTCCGGTGCCGCTGTCATCCCAGTTGATCCGCCACTGCTGGCTGGTGTCCCCCTGCTTCGGCCGGGTGACGACGTTGTAGTCGTGGGTGCCGTCGGCCCAGGCGTCGAGATAGCGCCCGCTGGAAACCTGCTGGATGGTGACGACGTCGTCCGCTTGCTCGGCGTGCGCCGTGGCGGGGACGGCGACGAGGGCGGCGGCGGTCAGGGTGCCGATGAACAGTCCTGCTGTTGCGCGGCTGCTGAAGTTTCTCAAGGACGGATCTCTCTGGGGGAAGTTGCTGGCTTTTGCCTGTACGAACAATGTTCGAGCAAAAGCAACTGGCCCAGAAGGCACCCTGGGGCGGCGGCTCGGCCGCCGGAGGGGTGCGAAAATCACCCCAGAGAGTGGCGGGCGCTAGGTGGCGTGCAGTGCCGCAACCAGGTCGGTCAGGTTGGCCGAGGAGATGTCGTATCCCGGGAAGTAGCAGCAGACTTGGTGGGCGTGGTCGCCGAAGCGGTCGGCGATCTGCTGGGCGCACTCCTCCGGGGTGCCGATGACGGCGAGGGTGTGGAGCATGGTGTCGTCGACCAGCGCGGCCATGT
This sequence comes from Nocardia sp. XZ_19_385, assembly GCF_015355755.1. Classification (NCBI taxonomy): domain Bacteria; kingdom Bacillati; phylum Actinomycetota; class Actinomycetes; order Mycobacteriales; family Nocardiaceae; genus Nocardia; species Nocardia sp. XZ_19_385. The sequence goes on along the minus strand of NZ_JACVEE010000005.1, from coordinate 218,730 downwards.
CGTTGAACGCGCCGCGTCTGGCCATGGCGGCGAGGGTCGGTTGTTTGTCCTGCCAGCCCTCGACCTCCAGCACCGGAACGTAGTTGGGCGTGGACGCGTAGAAGCCGACCAGCCTGCGGACTCCTGTTGTGGCGGCGGCCAATTCGGCGTCGTCGCGACCGGTGCCGACGATGACCTGCGGGATGATCTCGAAATCGGCAGGGGTACGGGCGGATTCGTTCAAGCCGCGTTCGACCGCGGGCAGGGTGCGTTCCTCGAAGTGGCGTTTGCTGTTGAACGGCATGACCAGCAAGCCGTCGGCGACGGCCGCCGCCGCGGTGGTCATCACCGGCCCCAGCGCGCCGAGCTGAATCGGGGGCGGACCGAAGGGACTGGGGCCGGGATCGAAATACGGGGACATGAGGGTGTGAGTGCTGAATTCGCCGCGGAAGTCGAGTCGCGAATTGCCTTCCCACGCATCGAATATCGCTTTCACGGCGCGGACGGTGTCGCGCATGCGGGCGGCAGGGCGCGACCAGGTGCTGCCGTAGCGGCGCTCGATGTGGGCTTGCACCTGGGAGCCGAGGCCGAGGCGGAACCTTCCCCCGCTCACGACCTGGAGGTCGTAGGCCGCGTGGGCCAGGTGTAGCGGGCTTCTCGGCAGTGCGATCGCGACGTTGGTGAACAGTGCGACATCGACCGCTGACGCGGCAGCGAGCAGCGGGAAGAACACGTCGTGCTGGCCTTCGAAAGTGAAGAGTCCGTCGATGCCGCAGGCGGCGAGATCGGTTGCGCGGCGGGCGGCTTCGGCCGGCGCGGCATCCAGCTGAACATGTACCTGGTACGACATTGGAGCGACGTTACGCCGCCCGCGTGCGGAAGCGTTCGTTTCCGATGGTGGCCAGTACGCCGACGAGCACCCCGAGACCCAGGCCGATCGCGCACATGATGACCGCCTGGGTCAGGCCCGCGTCCGCGCGGGCATCGAAGTAGAGGATCGACCGGACACCGAGATACACCTGCCGCATCGGCTCGAACGTGGCCAGCACGTGGTACGCGCCGGGGGCCGCTTCGATCGGCCGGATACCGCCCGAGGACGGGATGCCCAGCGCGATGAACAGCAGCAGATTGATCGGCATCGAGAGGATCGCGAGGATCGGCATCCGGAACGCCGATGCCAGCGCGGAGGTGGTGGCCGAGATTCCCAGTGCGGTAACGCCGACAGCGAAGGCCGCGAACGCGCCGAAGCAGTAGAGCATGAGGTGGTGCTCGATCGGCATGCCGAGGTGCGCGGCGATCAACTGGTAGATACCGGCCATCAGCAGCGCGACGACCGCGAAGAGCGCCCACTTGAATCCCAGTACCCGCCAAGCGGAGATGTCCGGCCGGCCCGCGACCGCGGCGTCGACGCCGGAGCTGACCAGCACGCTGCCGGTGAATCCGGTGAGTACCAGCAGCAGCGTGTAGTAGAAGACGGAGATGCCGTTGCCGGTGCCCGTGGGCAGTGGGCGGTACTGGGTGTCGGCCACTCGCACCGGGTCGGTGAGGGTGACCAGTGCGGCGGCGGACAGCTGGACACCGTTGCCGCGGGCGCGTGTGGTGGCGTCGATGCCGAGCTGACGATTGATCTGGGCGAGTGCCGGAGTGACCAGTTCGGTGGCCAGCGAGGCTCCGACCGCGCCCGCTCGCGGGTTGGTCCGGATTTCGAGGACCGGCGGTGTGCCGAGATCGGCGTCGGGGCGACCCAGGGCAGTCAGCCGGTCGCTGAAATCCGCCGGAATCATGACCGCGCCGTACACATTTCCCAGCGACAGCAGTCGCTCGGCCTCCGCCGTATCGGTCACCCGCAGCGCGACCTGACCCGCCAGCGCGTCGGTGACTTCGCCGGCGACCTGCGCGCCGTAGGCGCCCTGATCGGCGTTGACCAGCACCAGCGGGAAATCGCGCAGGTGCTGTTCGGAATTGACGACGCTGCCCAGATACGACACCGCCAGCAGGCTCAGCAATCCCATCGCGACAACGAGCGGGATCGCCCAGGCCGAATGGTTCCGGCTGTTAGACACGGCGCCACGCTAACAGCACATGATCAGCAATCAAGCCTCATCCGCTGCGCGCCGCACCCGCCGCCGCGAGCACCACCAGGGCTATTCCGGCCCCTTGCGCGAGTTGCAGCGCTTCACCGAGCAGCAGCAGACCGGCAGCGGCGGCGACCGCGGGCATCAGGCTCATCAGCACGCCGAAGGTCGCGGCCGTGATCTGCCGCAGGACCGTCATTTCGAGTGCGTGCGGCACCAGCGAGGACAAGATGGCTATCGCGAGCAGACCTAGCAGCACAAGCGGATCGAACAGGGCCGGAGTCGAATTCGCGAGTACCACCGGCGGTCTCGCGTGCGGGCTGTGGCTTCCGGCACAGGCGACAGCTCGTCGCATAGGGTTTTCGGCATGTTCGTGAAGCTGTGCGGTCTGCGCACCGAGGAGGATGTGGCCACGGCGGTGGACGCCGGAGCCGACGCGGTGGGGTTCGTTTTCACCACCAGCGCCCGGCAGATCTCGGTCGAGGTGGTGCGGCGGTTGCTCGAGGGCGTGCCGCCGCAGGTGCTGTCCGTTGGTGTCGTGCACGGTATTCCGGCGGCCGAGGCCGGTGCGCTGGCCCGCGCGGCGGGAGTCGGCGCGTTGCAGTTGCACGGTTCCTATCCGCGGGCGGCGTTCGATGAACTGGCCGAGTTCCGGCTGCTGCGAGCGACGTCGCTGACCTCGGACACGGATGTGCGCACCGGCGCCTACGGCGAGGAGTGGCTGCTACTGGACTCCCCCGTGGCCGGGTCCGGCGAACGCTGGGATCTCGGCGCGCTCAATACCGCCCGGCCGAGCGGGAAATGGCTGCTCGCGGGCGGCTTGTCGCCCGCGAATGTGCGCGCGGCGATCGCGGCCGCGCGACCGTGGGGTGTGGATGTGTCCAGCGGCGTGGAGTCCAGCCGGGGCGTGAAGGATCACGCGCTCATGCGCGAGTTCGTGACCGAGGCCCGACTGCTGTCTTAGGGCTCGATCCGGTCCAGCAGCCAGTGCGGACCCACGGTGGCCGCTCCGAGCGCTTCGACGCGATCCCGGAGTCCCCGATCCGCCGTCACCACGATGATCGATCGCTTGCTGTCCGCCTCCACGGCTTTCGCCACCACCCCGACAATCGCGTCATCCCCTGACCCGTCGGCCGCCACCACCCGAAGCACATCGAATTCCGGTGCGTCACTCTCGATCGCTGCCTTTGCCGCCCCTTCGAGCACCACCACCACATCACCGGGGCGTTCATTCAACGTCGCGATCTTCAACAGCAACCGCCGCGCCGCCCCGGCCCGATCCCGCCACCAGCCATCCGGTTTAGCGCCGACCACATTCGCCGCATCCACCACGATCAACTGAGTCCGCTCGTTCGCCACCTCACCAGTGTCCTCGATGCGAGCCCGCCGAGTGGCACATAGCGGCTGGTGCCCTCAGCTGGGGAGGTAGAAGAGCCAGATGGCCAGGGGGAAGCCGATGCCGGTGACGAGGGCGCCGATGGCCAGGTCCCGGGTGTTCTGTTCGGATTTCGGGATGCGGGTGAGCATGTAGAGGGCCAGGGGGACGGCGAGGAAGAAGACGCCGAACAGGCCGAGGGTCCAGGCGACGGCGGCGGCTACCTTGTTCCGGTCGCTGAAGTCCCAGGGTAATTTGCGGTCCACGCCGATTCCCTCGGCAGTAACGTCGAGCATGGCGAAACATTATCTCGCGCAATGAGTTTCGGGGCGATTTTGGTCACACCGTGAGGTCGAGGATATCGACGCCGCGGGTGTTGTCGGCTATGTAGACGAGGCCGCGGTGCCAGTACGGGGCCCAGGCGGCGGCGTCGGCGGGCCGGTAGTAGGCGATCTGCCGCGGGGCGGCGGGGTCGGTGATGTCGAGGAATCTGGTGCCCTGGGCGTAGAACGATTGGACCAGGATCTTGTCTTGGATGTCGAAGTAGTGCGCGGAGCAGTCGTCGGAGGCCGGGTCGCTGCCCTCTTGGCCGTGGACGCGCCAGGAGCCGATCGTGGTGAGGCGGTACGGGTTCGAGACGGTGGAGCGCCAGCCGGCTCCGTCGTAGGAGCCTTGCAGCGAGGCGATCACCAGTGCGCCGTCGTCGGCGCAGCCGGGGCGGAAGCTTTCCTCGGTGGCGTAGAGGAGGTTCCCATCGCTGCCACCGTCTTTCGTGCGATCGCCGACCGGGCGGAAGCTGTTGTGCATGAACCGGGTTGGGGCCGCCGATTCCGAGAGTCCGCCGCCCGCATAGGGAATCGGGTCGTTCGGCCAGGCCCGATAGCGTTCGCCGCTCACCGGGTCCTTGTGCGTGCCCTCGGTCCAGTATCCGCGCACACCACCGCGCCCGGACACCCAGGCGACGCCGTGCGCGTCCACTTGGACGTCGTGCACGTAGTCGGTCTTGCCGTCGTTGCGGGCCAGCTCGATCGGGTCCGGGAAAACCCTTGGCGCGCGGGGGTTTCGGACGTCGGTGACCCAGATCGGCCGGCCGCCCCAGTCGGCGGGCATGGTGTTCGCCTTGGCCGGGCCTCCGGTCCACAGGTATTGGCAGTCGTTGACGCAGGTGGTGGTGTGGCCGGCGGGCACGGCCACATAGCTCAGCGTGGCCGGTTGCTCCGGCACGGCCAGGTCCACCACGTAGACACCGGACTCGCCCGTACCCGGTTGGCCCGCGAAGGCGCGCGGGTCGCGGGCGAGGAAGGCCAGCTTGCGCTCCGGGTCGACCTCGGTGTCCTCGGTTTCCCACAGGCCGGGCAGGTCGAGCTGCCCGATCAGCTTCGGCGCCACCGGATTCGCGGTGAGGTCGTAGGTCTTCAGCCCGAACTCGCCGGAGACGACCATGACGTCGCGTTCGCCGTACTGCAGGAACTGCAGCGAGATAGCGCCTTTCGCATCCGGGACGTGACCGACGGCTTCGACGTTGCGCTGCGCGCCGGGCGTGCCCGTGACGCGCGGCGGCGAATCGTGCGGGCCGTGGCCGTCACTTTCCCCGCAGGCGCCGGCGGGCAGCGCGGTGGCAGCCAAAGTCGCTGTCGCGGTGAGCAACAGCATGGTCGACCGGAACAACCAGCGGCGCACGACTACCTCCCAGCCAGTCCCCCAAGGGTAAGGCCGCGTGGCCGACTCGGTTCACGCCTTGACGGAAAGGGCGCTCCGGCGGCGAGCGGCGTTGACGCGCTTGCCGATAACGCCTTGGCGCGGCGCGAAGAGGTAGACGAGGGTGAAGGCCGCGCCCTGGACGAGAACCACCATCGCGCCGGGGGCGGTGTCGAGGTGGTAGCTGAGGTAGAGGCCGGTCACCGAGCAGGTCGCCGAGACCGTGGGGGCGATCAGCAGCATCCGGCCGAAACGATCGGTGAGCAGGTACGCGGTGGCGCCCGGGATGATCAGCATCGCCACCACCAGGATGACGCCGACGGCTTGCAGCGCGAGCACCGAGGTGAGCGCCAGCAGCGCCAGCAGCGCGGCGCCCAGGGTGCGCGGGCGCAGGCCGAGGGCGTGCGCGTGGGTGGGGTCGAAGGCGTAGAGGGTGAAGTCGCGGCGCTTGAGCACCAGTGCGGCCAGCACGATTACCGCGAGGATGGCGACCTGGAGGAGTTCGGGGCGGCTGACCCCGAGCAGGTTTCCGAAGATGATGTGGTTCAGGTCGGTCTGACTGGGCGTCACCGACACCAGCACCAAGCCGAAGGAGAACAGCGTGGTGAAGACGATCCCGATGGCGGCATCCTCTTTCACGCGGCTGGTGCTGCGCACGAGCCCGATCAGGCCGACGGCGAGAAACCCGAAGATCACCGCGCCGACCGCGAACGGAGCGCCCACGATGTAGGCGAGGACGACACCCGGCAGCACCGCGTGCGAGACCGCGTCACCCATCAGCGACCAGCCGATCAGCACCAGCCAGCAGGACAGCACCGCGCACACCACGGCGGTGATGACGCAGGTGATCAGCGCCCGGGTCATGAATTCGTAGCCGAGCGGCTCGATCAGGAATTCGGCAGGGGTCATGGGTTATCCGGCCTTCGGGAGGTCGTCGGCGCCGCGGTCCAGGACATCGATCCCGAAGGCGCTCGCCAGGTTTTCCGGCTGCAGCACCTCGCGCGGATCGCCGTGCGCGAGCACGCTGCGCATCAGCAGGATCGCGTCGTCGGCGAGATTCGGCAAGGAATGCAGATCATGGGTGGAGATCAGGACGGCCGCGCCGGCGGCGGCGAGTTCGCGCAGCACGCCCGTGATGGTGGCCTCGGAACGCTTGTCGACGCCGGCGAAGGGTTCGTCGAGCAGCAGGATCGTGGCGCCCTGGGCCAGACCGCGGGCGACGAACGCGCGTTTGCGCTGACCGCCCGAGAGCTGCCCGATCTGCCGGTGCGCCAAGTCCGTCAGTTCGACGCGTTCCAACGCGTGGGCGACGGCTTCGCGGTCGGCGCGGCGGGGCCGGCGGGTGAAACCCATGTGCCCGTAGCGCCCGGTCATGACCACATCGTGCACCGACAGCGGGAAACTCCAGTCGACGTCCTCGCTCTGCGGGACATAGCCGAGCTTGCCCGCCCGCCGGGCCGCGGTATGCGAGCCGCCGTCGATCCGGACCGTGCCGCGATCCGGATCCGCCATTCCCATAATGGTTTTGAACAGCGTGGACTTGCCGGAACCGTTCATGCCGACCAGACCGCAGATCCGGCCGTGCCGCACCGTGATCGAAACATCTTCCAGCGCGAGCACCTCGCCGTAATGCACGGTGACGGCGTCGACTTCGATCGCAAGGGTCATGGCTGTCTTCCCGTCAGTGCGGCGCTGATGGTGTCGGCATCGTGGCGGAGCAGGTCCAGATAGGTGGGCACCGGGCCATCCGCCTCGGACAGCGAATCCACGTACAGCGTTCCGCCGAAACGGGTTCCGGTGGCCTCGACGACCCGCTGCATCGGAGCGTCGGAGACGGTGGATTCGCAGAACACCGCGGGCACCTTGTTGCCGCGGACGAATTCGATGGCGGCGGCGATCTGCTGCGGTGTCGCCTGCTGCTCGGCGTTCACGGCCCAGATGTACTTCTCGGTCAGGCCCGCGTCGCGCGCCAGGTAGGAGAAAGCGCCCTCGCAGGTGACCAGCGCGCGCTCGTTGGGCGGCAGCTTCGACAGCGTGCTGGTCAGATCCGTCTGTACCTGCTGGAGCTGGGCCTTGTAGGCATCGCCGTTGGCCCGGAAGTCCGCGGCGTGCGCGGGATCGAGCTTCTCGAACGCGCGCACCATGTTGTCGACGTAGATCTGCACGTTCAGCGGCGACATCCAGGCATGCGGATTGGGCTTGCCCCGGTAGGCGTCCTCCCCGATCGCGATCGGGGTGATGCCGTCGCTGACCACCACGTGCTCGACCTTCACATCGCCCACGAACTGGGCGAACCAGGCCTCGAGATTCAGCCCGTTGTCGAGGATCAGGTCGGCTTTGGACGCCGTGCGGATGTCACCCGGAGTCGGCTCGTACCCGTGGATTTCCGCGCCCACTTTGGTGATCGACTCCACCGTGAGGTGCTCCCCGGCGACGTTGCGGGCGATGTCGGCCAGCACGGTGAACGTGGTCAGCACCATCGGTTTCCCGTCGCGTGCGGTGCTGCTGCCGCAGGCGGTGAGCGTCGCGCACGCGGCGATGGTCAAGACGAGCGCACGCAAGCTGACACGCCGCAAACGGTGGAACCAAACCTTCATACGCCTGAATGATAAGTTCGGTTAACCTAACTTACAAGTCCCGGGGTTACGAACAGACCGCCCCGAACGGCCCCCGGCCCCGGTTTCACGAGTCCCCACCTGCTCGGCATCCCGTGAAACCGCACCGTAACGGCGACGGATCAGACCCAGGGCAGGCAACCGGCCAAGCGCAACCGGGTCGCCAAGCCGGAAGAAATCTTTCCGCTGGATCCGCTGGTGGACCCGGTCCCGAAGGCCGTCAGCAACTCACCACCGAGTCCCGCGCTGAGCGAGCAGCCCAGCAGGCTGATGTCCAGGGTGATGTTCTCTTCGGGTTCCGCGGCCTGCGCGGCGGCGGGGACTGTCAGCGTGGCGGCGGCGAGGGCGAGGGCGGTGACGGCGAGTTTGATTGATCGCATCGATGCATCGTGGCGTATGCGCCAGGACGGGGCAACCGGATGTCAGCTGGCGACGATGCCTGCCGCGCGGGCAGCGTGCAACCAGTCGGCGAACTCACCGAGCAGCCGCTGATACAGCTCGGCGTCGTCCATCCGGTCGATATCTTCGGCGGTGAAGAAACCCGCGTTGTCGACGGCGCGGCCGTCCATCTCGTCGAGATTGCGCAGCACGCCGTAGTTGGCTTTGCCCAAGCCGACGAACTGCCAGAACGCCGGGAGTCGCGAGGCTTTCCGCATCAGCTCCGCGATCTCACGTTTCTGCGCGAAGCCGCCATCGGTGAAGAACAGCACCAGAGCCGGTCCGTCGCCCGGGTAGAAGGTATTCATCACCGAGCCCATGATCGGCAGTTCGTCGTTGCGCATGCCGAGGCGGTCGTAGTCGATGCCCTCGTGTTTGCCGGTCAGGTGCAGATAGGTGTCGGCCCAGCGATCGCTGTCGGCCACCGAGATGTCGGGAAGTTTCGCGTAGTCGCGGGCATAGAGGTAGGCCTCCAGGCTGCCGTCGTCATCGAGTTGCGTTGCGATCGGGATCATTCGGTCGACGACCCGGTGCAGCACCTTGTTCCGGTACTGCTTGGAGATGCTGCTGGTCTTGTCGATCACCAGGATCACGCGTGCCCGCACACCCAGGACGTCGCGCGTGTGCAGCACTTCGGCGACTACGCGCTTGCGCATGTCGAGACGCTCACGCTTCTTCAGGGACAGTCTGGATTCGTCTGGGACCGTGCGGATCTCGAATACCGGTGGTGGCGCTTCGTCGTCGACGCTGACGCCGTGATCGGTGACGAGGTCGGCGAATCCGCCCGCATATCCTTGGCCGACGGCCCGCACCTTCCAGTCGGCATCGCGGCGGTAGAGCTCGAGGGCGATCACGACCGACTCGGTACCGAGGCCTTCGATCCGGTACTCATACAACACATTTCCCGCGTCATCACCGACCGCGACAACCGGCGCTCCGAACTGCCCGAAGGTGGCATCCGCGTCCGCCAGCGTGAGCACCGCACGGAGCTGGGCGATCTCGGCGGGAACCTCGTCAAGCGAAACCACGAGCACGGCAGGGGTTCCCGTGCGCAGTTCGACACCGGGTGCAGTCGGCTGGTTGAAGAACACGAAGTCCGCGTCGGATCGAACCTTGCCCGCCGCTGTCACCAACAGCGCCGAGAGGTCGGCGGCAGCGGCCGAGTGGAACGAGACCACCACCCGGGCCGTCGCCAGCGCCCCGTTCTGCCCTTTGATCAGCACGACCGCAGCCTAAGCCAGCGGCACCGCAGCCGCTATCGCCGACGCAAGATCCGGTCCCACCGTGCAGGACTCGTCGTTGACAGCGTTCGACGCCGCTGCCACGGTGTCGAAAACTCGGGACCGGTGTGCCCGGGATTTCGGATCGGAGCGTGCTCGATGGGGTTTCTGCGGCCGGACCTGCCGGTGGTCGACATGGTGGAGTGGCGCAAAGGTACGCGCGGGCAACGGATTCGGCCGATGGCGCGGCACTGGGCCGAGGTCGGGTTCGGGACGCCGGTGGCGCTACACCTGTTCTATGTCGTCAAGATCCTGCTCTATGTGCTCGGCGCCTGGCTGATCGCGCTCTCCACCAAGGGGATCGACGGGTTCACCGATGTCGGGGACTGGTGGTCGGAGCCGATCGTCTTCCAGAAGATCGTGCTGTACACGCTGTTGTTCGAGGTGATCGGGCTCGGGTGCGGGTTCGGGCCGTTGAACAACCGATTCTTTCCGCCGATGGGATCGATCCTGTATTGGTTGCGGCCCGGCACGATTCGGCTGCCACCGTGGCCCGGGCGGGTGCCGCTGACCAAGGGCGACGCGCGCACGCTGGTCGACGTGGCGCTGTACGCGGCGCTCTTGATAGCGACCACGGTGACGCTGTTCCTCGACGGCACCGGTGCGGTACCGGAGTTGGATACGACCGTCGGGCTGCTGCCGATGGGTCCCGTCGTGGTGATCCTCGCGCTGCTCGCGGTGCTCGGATTGCGGGACAAGGTGATCTTCCTCGCGGCGCGCGGCGAGGTGTACGCCACGATGACGGTCGCGTTCCTGTTCGGCGCGGACGTGATCGTCGCCGCGAAGCTGGTTTTCGTGGTGATCTGGATGGGGGCGGCGACCTCGAAGCTGAACAAGCACTTCCCGTTCGTGGTGTCGACGATGATGTCGAACAGCCCGGTGGTGCGCTGGAAGCCGTTGAAACGCAAGTTCTTCGAGAAGTTCCCCGATGATCTGCGGCCGGGTCGCTGGGCCCGCGTGGTCGCGCACAGTGGCACCGCGGTCGAAATGCTCGCGCCGCTGGTGCTGTTATTCAGCCCCGGTGGCTGGCCGACGACGATCGCGGCCGCCGTGCTGGTGCTGTTCCACCTGGTGATCCTGACCGCCATCCCGATGGGCGTGCCGCTGGAGTGGAACGTCTTCATGATCTTCGGTGTGCTGAGTTTGTTTGTCGCACATGCCGATCTGGGCCTGGGCGACCTGCAGTATCCGCTGCCGGTGGCGCTGCTTTTCGTGGTGATCGCGGGCATCGTGATCGCGGGAAACATGTTCCCGCGCCAGATCTCGTTCCTCCCCGGCATGCGCTACTACGCCGGCAACTGGGATACCACCATGTGGTGCGTCAAGCCCGCCGCCGCCGCGAAGATCGAGCAGGGTCTGGTCGCGATCGCCAGCATGCCGCAGGCCCAGCTCGAACGCGTCTACGGCAAGGACCGCATGGAGATCCCCCTGTTCATGGGCTACGCCTTCCGCGCCATGAACACCCACGGCCGTGCCCTGTTCACCCTCGTGCACCGCGCCATGGCCGACGGCCGCGAAAGCGACTACATCATCACCGACGGCGAACGCATCTGCAGCACCGCCGTCGGCTGGAACTTCGGCGACGGCCACATGCACAACGAACAACTCATCGCCGCGATCCAGCGCCGCTGCCACTTCGAGCCGGGGGAGGTACGCGTCGTCCTGCTGGACGCCCAGCCCATTCACCGTGGGACGCAACAGTATCGACTGATAGACGCCGCCACCGGCGAGTTCGAGCGCGGCGAGGTCCGGGTCGCGGACATGGTCACCCGCCAGCCGTGGGAGGACGATGTGCCGGTGCATGTCCATCCCGGCGCGACGGTGGTCAGCGGGTGATGACGTACCCGTCGTCCGGGCGGTGATCGCGCGAGCGGCGCAGATCGGCAATGGCGAAGGTGCGTTGCACCCAGCGGTCGGCGCCGTCATAGCGCGGGCGAAAAGCGGTGCGGCCGTGCACTGTTACCCGATTGTCCACGATGACGAGGTCGCCAGGGGCGAGCCTGGTCGTGTGTGCCGCGGTGTCGCAGGCCGCCCCGAATTCGGCCAGGGCAGCGCGGGCGCGGGGCGTCAGCGGTGTGGTCGCGATAGTGGCCATTCGGATGTCCGGGTCGTCCGGCTCCCCCGACAGCAGTGGCTTCGGGTCGCGTGCGCCATTGTCCGCAGGGAAGGAAGGCGGTGGCGCGGTGACGAATTCAGGTTCGGACAGTGCTTTCCGGCTCGCCGCGCTCAGCAGCGGCAGCACTTCACGAAGGCAGGCGGTGCGCAGTCCAGCGACCCGGTCGTGGTCGGCCCGCAGGCACAGCAGTACTACGTAGTCGGGTTCGTGCAGGTGAAATGCGTTCTCGTTGTGGAAGGTCAGCAGCACCGAGCCCGCGTTGCCGGAGAAGGTCTCCTTGCCGCGGATCGGAACGACATCCTGGACCAGTGCGCCGGACTTCTCGGCCAGATAGGCGGCGGGGTCGCCGATTCCGCAGGCCACCATGGTGAGTACCGCCGCCGGAACGGTCGCCACCCGCTGCACCGAGTCGGGGACCGAAGGCGTGGCGGGAAGCTCCTGCGCTGCCACGGGCAAACCGTGGATAACCAGTGCTCCACGCTGCCCGGAGTGCCTCCGAAACCGGCGTACGCTGCGGCGCAGGGGTAGTGGCAGCGCCTCCCAGCCGTCGCGGGCGCGTTCGATCCACTCCGGATCGTCCACTCGGGCATGCGGATCGGAACACAAAGTGCGCGCGACATAGTCGATTTCAGTGGTATCGGCCGGGTCCAGGCTCAGGTCTGCATCGGCGAGCTTGTTCATACGGGTCCTCCCGAATCCCAAGGGGCAAAACGATTACCGGCGTCGCAACGTCGACACGGCATCGGCGATGTAGTGGTCGCCGTATTGCAGCAGCGGCGCGTACTGGGCCGCCCGCCGATGCCGGATCAGTCGCAGCTCACCGACTGCGTTGTCCGGCCCCGTCGGCAACTGCGCGATGGAACGCCGCAGCCGCACCATCGAATAGGCCAGCGTGACATGACGTTCGGCGTCGATCAGGTCGGCTTCGAGCAGCGCGTCGCGGGCGGCGGCGAGTTCCGGATCCCGGATCACCAACTTCTCGTAGTCCTCCGGCACCACCCCGAGCAGTTCCTTCATGGCGGCCCGAAAAGTCTTGTAGCCCCGATGATGTCGCCCACTGAGTGGAATCGCGGTCTTGGGCGGCTGCATGGTCGGCCGAACGGCGGCCATGTAGTACTCCACCGGGATCGTGCTGGCATGGATCATCGCGGCGGGGAAACCCCGGACATACGTGGTCGCATGGTCGAGCCGCGACAATGCGGCCTCGGCCGCGCCCCGGCGCAGATAATGGGCGGCATCGGTCACCGCGACCGCCGCGCAAATGTTGAACAGCACATGCACCTGATGTCCGACGAGCCACCGCGCGGTCCACTCCCGCTCCACCGATATCTCCTCGGAAGTCGCTGGAACGTCGAGGTTTTCGAGAGTGGATCCGCCGGTTTCGTCAGCGCCCGTGAGGTCGAGCACCGCCTGTCGCATACCCGACAGTTCCACCGCCAGGTCGGCGCCCGCGAGCGGGGCCCGGCACAGGTCCGACAGTCCGCGCTGGACGACCAGCGCACCGTGCAGGGCTGCCTGTTGATCGGAGAGTTCCACCTCTCGGACCCGGAAGAACGACTGACTCGCCGAATCCGCGGGCAAGTCCTCGCCCAGGACAGCTTCAGCATCCGCCGACAGCGCGCTGACCAGCTCGCCCGCCGCGGCGGCCGCCTGCCGCACCGCCGCTGTCCGTTCGACGGGACCGGAGTGGGTGGGTATTGCGGCCAGCGCCGTGGCGGTGCGCTCCGCCTCGGCACGAACCCGGGCGTTCAGGTCCGGTACCCGGCCCCCGTCCCGGACGCCACGGAACACAGCTACGGGCGGATGCGGAACTGGAACCGAGGTATCCATGCGGCCCAGCGTATCCCGCCATAACGGACGGCCGCAGGGACTTGGAAATTGTGAATTCCCTTGCGCCATTTACGATCTCATACCGATCGGTTCGGGCTAACCGATCAAGGCGCCGACCGCGAGGAACGCGCACGTCAGCACGAACAGGATGCCCAGCAGAGGCGCGACGAATTTCACGTAGCGGTCGTAGCGGACCTTTGCCAGGGCCAGGCCGCCGGTGACCACCGCGGTGGTGGGGGTGACGAGGTTCGCCCAGCCGGAGGCGGACTGCCAGGCCGTAACCACCAGGGAGCGAGGGACATTCGCGAAGTCGGCGAGCGGGGCCATGATCGGCATGGCGAGGGTGGCGTGCCCGGAGGTGGACGGGATCAGCAGCGCCAGCGGGATGTTCACCAGGTAGACGGCGACGGCGAAGACGGCCGAGGAGGTGCCGGTGACCACGCCCTCCAGGGCATGCAGGACGGTGCTGGTGACCTGGGTGTTGTTCATGATGACGGTGACGCCGCGCGCCAGCACGATCACGATGCCGGCGCCGACGAAGTCGCTGAAGCCCTTACCGATGGATTCGGCCATCCGGGTCTCCCCCAGGCCGCCGACCAGACCGATCACGATCGCGCCGACCAGGAACAGGGCGGTGAGTTCGGGGAAGAACCAATCCAGCTGCCACCGGAAGGATTTCGCGCCGGGGCCGCTGATCACCTCGGCCCAGGGGATGATCGCGAAGATCATGAAGGCGAAGGTGAGTGCGACCAGCCAGAGCACGAGGCGCTGGCGGCCGGTCATCGGATCCGGTTCGTGGTCTTCGGCTTTCACGTCGCGGTCACCCGGCAACCAGCCGGACCAGGACTTTTCCGGGTTCGCCTGGACGCGGCGGGCGTACCAGAGGACGTAGGCGATGGTGGCGGCGGTGAGCACCACCAGCATGGCCAGCCGCAGCACGATGCCGTCGCCGAGCGCGATCTCGGCCGCCGAGGACGCGGTACCGGTCGCGAACGGGTTCACCGTCGAGCACAGCACGCCCACGCCCGCACCGCAGATGATCATGCCGACCGCGGTCATCCGGTCGTAGCCCAGCGCCAAGGTCAGTGGCACCAGTAGTGCGTAGAAGCCCAGGGTCTCCTCGGCGAATCCTTCGATGGTGCCCGCGATCGCGAAGACCACCATGATGCCGATGATCAACAGCAGGGACCGGTTGCGCAGGCGGTAGGCGAGGCTGCCGATGCCGCGGTCGAGCGCGCCGGTGGCGAAGGCGACGGTGATGAACGCGCCGACCGCGAGGACGAACAGGAACACCGCGGCCGCGCCGTAGAGCTCGCCCGCATTGTCCGGACCGACCTGCCCGGTCGTACCGTCCTGAATGCCGTAGAGCCCGTTGATCGGCGCGAGGAACAGGTCGCGCAGCCGCGCCCCGAAACTCTTCGCCTCGTCGAGCCGGTGATAGCTGCCCGCGACGGGCCGCCCTTCGCCGTCGGTGTCGTAGGCGCCCGGCGGAATGATGAACGCCAGCAGCCACACTCCCAGCATCACGCCCGCGAGAATCGTGTACGTCGACGGGAAAGACCACTTCTTCTTGCGCTCGGGCGCAGCGGTGAGCGGCTCGGTCATTTACGCATCCTGTCGGCGAAGAGTTGGAAGAATTCGGCCTCGGCCAGCGCGACGTTGCACAGTTCACTGAGCAGCACGCGCTCGTTGAAGCCGTGCAGATTGCATTTGGCGTCCTCGGCACCGAGCAGCAGGATCTCGGCGCCCGGGTTGGCCGCGGCCAGCGCATTGGTGAGCGGGATGGAGCCGCCCATGGCCGAGTCGACAACCTCGGCGCCCCAGGCCCGTTGCATGGCTTCGCGCATCGCGGCGTAGGCGGGGCCGTTGGTGGCCGCGGAGAACCCGGCACCGACTTCGCCTCCGGTGACCTTCAATTCGATCCCGTAAGGCTTCACCTTTTCCAGATGGTCGATGACTGCCTGCCTGCCCTCGGCGGGATCCTGGTCCGGATGCACGCGCACATTCAGCGCGGCCTTCGCGTAGGGCACGACCGCGGAGGCGGCGGTCGCGGTCGGGGGCGCGTCGAGGCCGATGACCGTAATCGCGGGCCCGTACCAGATGCGTTCGCCGATCGGGCCGGTGCCGAGCAACGGCATACCCGGCTCCATGCCCGTGATATCGGCGAATTCCCGATCTGTGAAGTCGGCGCCCGTCCACTTGTCCCGCCGCAGACCCTTGACCGCGACGTTTCCGTCGGCGTCGTGCAGGGTCGTCAGCGCGGCCATCAGCGCGAGCAGCGCATCCGGTGCGGCGCCGCCGAATTGGCCGGAGTGCACCGGAGCCGCGAGCGTGCGGACCTCGACGAAGACATCGGCGACCCCGCGCAGCGCCGTGGTCAGCGTCGGCGTGCCCGCGCGGATATTGCCCGCGTCGCAGACCAGCAGCGCGTCGGCCTGGAACAGCTCGGGATGCGCAGCCGGATAGTCGTCGAGGACCGACCCGTACTCTTCCTGGCCTTCGATGACCACGGTGATACCGACCGGAGGCTTGCCGCCGTGCGCCCGGAGCGCGCCGATGTGGGCGATCACATTGGACTTACAGTCGGCGGCGCCGCGGCCGTAGATCGCGCCGTCCTTCTCGGTGGGCGTGAACGGCGGTGTCTGCCAGAGCGATTCGTCGCCGGAGGGCTGCACGTCGTAGTGCCCGTAGAGCAGCACCGTCGGTGCGCCCGGCGGAGCGGGAATACGCCCGTAGACCACCGGGGAGGTATCCGGCAGATACAGCACCTGCATATCCTCGACACCGGACTTCCGCAACTCATCGGCAACGAAGTCGTGCGCGCGCTTCACATTCTCGGGCGGATAACCGGGAAATGCGATGGACGGGATCGAGACCAGTTGTTTCAACAGGTTTGTCAGCTCGGGCCGCAAACCATCGACCCTGCCGGGCAGATCACCGCTCGAAGTCATGCCCCCATGCAACCACCCATCGGAGCGGCTTCAGTTATTTGCTGGCCACCTTTATCCAATGGATATCCGATTGCCGGGTCCGCCCGCTGCATCCGGGTTCGGGCATAGAGTTCAAAGGTGACCAGCAACCCGTTCTTCGAACCCAGCATGCTCCCCTACCAGCTGCCGCCGTTCGCGGACATCCGCGAGGAGCACTACCTGCCCGCCTTCCAGCGCGGCATGTCCGAGCAGCTGGCCGAGATCGAGGCCCTCACCGCCGGTTCGGACGCCCCCACGTTCGCGAATACCCTGGCGGCACTGGAACGTTCGGGCACGATGCTGACCCGGGTGGCCAATGTCTTCTTCAATGTCGCGGGGGCGGACTCCACGCCGGGGACCGACGCGATCGAGGCGGAGATCTCCCCGAAGCTGGCCGCGCACCGGGACGCCATCCTGCTGAACCCGGACCTGTTCGCCCGGGTCGAAGCGCTGCACGCAAAGCGGCACGAGCTCGGCCTCGAGCCGGAGGAGCTGCGACTGCTGGAGGAGCGGCACACCGAGTTCGTCCGTGCCGGCGCCCGGCTCGACCCGGCCGGACAGGCCCGGCTCCGGGAGCTCAACGCCGAACTGGCTGCCGCCGGAACCGAGTTCGGGCAGAACAACCTGGCCGCCATGAACGCCGCCACGCTGCTGCTGGACCGGGCCGAAGAACTGGCCGGGCTGGCGCCCGCGGAAATCGCGGCGGCCGCCGAGAACGCGGAATCCCTGGGCCACCCGGGCAAGTGGGCGCTGAGCCTGCAGAACGTCTCCAACCAGCCGATTCTGGCCGAGCTGGCAGACCGGGACGTGCGGCGGCGGATGATGTCCGCCTCGCTCGGCCGTGGCTTCGGCGAGCAGCCCAATGCCGCGCTGGCCGTGCGGATTACGAGCCTGCGCGCGGAGCGGGCCGAACTGCTCGGCTACCCCGACCACGCGGCCTACACCGTGGAGGACCAGACCGCGAAGACCACCGCGGCGGTCGAGGAGATGCTCGGCCGGTTGGCCCCGCTGGCGGTCGCCAATGCCGAACGCGAACAGGCGCAGCTGACAACGGCCATGCACGCGGCCGATCCCGAGGCCGGTGACCTGCACTCCTGGGATTGGCAGTACTGGTCGGAAAAGGTGCGCTCGCAGCAGTTCTCCTTCGACGCCGACGCCCTGCGTCCCTATCTCGAACTGGAACGCGTCCTGCGCGACGGTGTGTTCTACGCCGCCGAACAGGTCTACGGCATCACCCTGCACGAACGGAAAGACCTCATCGGCTACCACCCGGAGGTCCGGGTCTTCGAGGTCTTCGATGCCGACGGCAGCGAACTCGGCCTGTTCCTCGGCGACTTCTTCAAGCGGCCATCCAAACGCGGCGGCGCCTGGATGAACGAATTGGTCAGCCAATCCGGCCTTTTCGGCACGATGGCCGTGGTCGTCAACAATCTCAATATCGTCAAGCCCTCCCCCGGCCAGCCCGCCCTGCTGACCTGGGACAACGTCCGCACCCTCTTCCACGAGTTCGGCCACGCCCTGCACGGCCTGTTCTCGAACGTGCATTACCCGAGCTTCTCCGGCACCGAGGTGCCGCGCGATTTCGTGGAGTTCCCGTCCCAGGTCAACGAGATCTGGATGACCCGCCCGGAGATCCTGCCCAACTACGCCAAGCACGTGGAAACCGGCGAGCCCATCCCGGTCGAACTGATCGAGCGGATGGCCGCGGCCGAGCAGTTCGGCGAGGGCTTCCGCACCGTCGAATATCTCGGCGCGGCTCTGCTGGACTGGGCCTGGCACCGCATCTCGGCTCCCGTCGAGACCGGGGCCGAAGCCTTCGAAGCGGAAGCGCTGCGCAAAGCCGGTGTCGCCCTGGCGGCGATCCCGCCCCGCTATCGCACAGGCTATTTCGCCCACATCTTCTCCGGCATCGGCTATTCGGCCGGGTACTACTCCTACATCTGGAGCGAGGTACTCGACGCCGACACCGTCGACTGGTTCGAAGACGGAGCTGCCTCGATTCGCGAGAAGGGCGAAACCTTCCGGCAGGCACTGCTTTCCCGCGGCGGCGCGGTGGACCCGATGGCGGCTTTCGAATCCTTCCGCGGCCGCGCCCCCGATATCCGGCCGCTGCTGAAGCGGCGTGGCCTGCTCACCGGGCAATGAACACCATCGACAAGGTGGGGGCCGCACTGGCCGCCGCGGCCTTCGCGGTACTCACCACGGCCACCGCGCCCAGCGCGAGCGCCGCCCTGGTATGCCCGGGCGGCGGTCAGCCCGCCGTGCAGGTCGCCGCGCTTCCCGGGACCGCCCTCGAGGGGTTGACCGTCGACGCGCGCGGACGGGCCTTCACCACCGATCTGCTCAGCGGGCGGGTGTATCGCATCGATGCCCCGGGAGCGCCCGCGGTACCCATCGCGACGGTGCCCAGCGGTGGTGGCGGCGCGCTGGCGTGGAGTCCGGATGGTGCGCTGCTGGTGGGCTACGGGGCCGATGCCCGGGTCCTAGCCGGTGACAGCCTGCGCCATGCCGGGATCGTGCGAGTCGATCCCGACACCGGAGCGACGTCGCCTTACGCGGCCGGGCTCAGCGCCGCCAACGGGATGGATGTCGCGGCGGACGGAATCGTCTACGCCACCAACGACTTCGCGAACCTGATCGGCCGGGTGTACCCGGGCGGGGTCGTGCAGGCGGATTGGGCGAACCTGCCGAGCGCGAACGGCGCGGTGCTGAGTTCCGACGACGAATACCTCTATGTCTCGCGGACATTCGTCGATCCGGGCGTAAGCCGGATTCCGGTCGGCCGCCCGAACGCCCCGCAGTCGCTGCTCGACCTCCCCGGCGCAGCCCCGGACGGCCTCACCTTGGACTCGCTGGACCGACCGGTGGTGCCGCTCAACACCTCCGGCCAGATCCTCCGCATCGACGGCCCCGGCCAGTCCTGCCTGCTCGGCACCTCCGGCGCGATGACCAGCGTGGTCAGCTACGGGCGCGGCACCGGCGGTTTCGGCGCGGGCCGCCTGTTCGGCGCGACCTTCACCGGCGCGATTTTCGAGATCCCCGGCGGCTTCGACCCGAATGCCCGCACCGCCACACCCTGATAGGCCCGACATGTCCTACGAGAAGCTCATCAACACCTATTGCGCGGCGTGGAGCGAGTCCGATCCGGAGCGGCGACGTGCATTGCTGAGCCAGGTGTGGGCCGAGGACGCGACCTACACCGATCCGACGGTGCACGCGGTCGGCCTCGACAGCCTGCTCGACCACATAGCCGCGGTGCTCACCCGGCGTCCCGGCGCCACCGTGCAGCGCACCAGCGCGATCGATACCCACCACACTGTGGCTCGCTTCGCCTGGCATGTGGTGCTCGCGGACGGCTCGGCCTTGCCCGAGGGCCTGGATCTGGTCGAGTTCTCCGAAGACGGGCGGATTCGCCGCATCGTCGGGTTCTTCGGCGAGCTCGGGCCGATCCGGCAAGCCTGAAAGATCAGGCGGTCACGTCCGGCCAGGACGGCGATCGACCGAGCATGGCGACGATCGAGTCGAGGGTGACAGCGTCCGGCCAGGGCACCTCGGGCCCGAAAGCCGCACCGGGAGCCGAGCGCATCTCGCCACCGGGAACCGCCGCGGCGACCTGTCGTGCGGCAGCCAGCACTTCGTCGTCGAAGTGCACGGCAAATCCCAAAGTCTTCGCGACGTCCCAGGAGTGGACCACGTAGTCGACGAAGTGGAAGCTCAGCGCCTGGGCCCCGGCAACCCGGACGTCGGGGCCGAACTCCGGTAGCGGGCATTGCCGCTCCAGCACGCCCGGCTCGGCGAACGCCGCGCGGGCGTGCTCGGCGGCGGCACGGTAGCTCGCCGCCGGATCGGACCCGAGGCGACGCGGCTTCCATCGTTCCAAGTCGGCGTTGCCCTGGACCGCGGCGGCGAAGCCGTAGTGCTGGGCGATCATGTGGGTGAGCAGGCCGTGCAGGGTCCAGTCCGCGCACGGGGTGGGCTTGGACAGGTCCGCGACAGCGATCTCGTCGACCACATCGATGCTGGTCTCGATGACCCGGGCGTGCAGCGTGCGCAGGTCGGCCTGCACCGTCGAATCCGATGTCATGGCGATCCTTTCGTTTCGGCGCGAAGTCGCCGTCCCTCAGATCGTACGCTCATGCCTACTATATGCAACAGATTATTATTGCCGAGGCAGTATTTTCTAGACATGGAGGAAACCCGCCGACCAGACCTGGCCGCGATGATCGCACCACTCGGCCGTGCGCTCATGGCCGCGGAAATGCCGATCCTCGAACGCCACGGACTGTCCATGTGGGGCTACGCGGTATTGCTCGGGCTCGGCGCCGAACCCGTCTACACCCAGGCGGCGCTCGCGAAGGCGATCGGCGCCGACAAGACCCGGATAATCGGCGTGCTCGACGAGCTACAGCAACGCGGGCTGATCGAGCGCCGACCGGATCCGTCCGACCGCCGGGTGAACCTGGTCGCAGTGACGCCCCGCGGGCGTACCGTCCGCGACCGGGCCCAGCACGAGATCCAGGAGCAAGAGGAAGGCCTGCTGGGTCAACTGTCACCCGCCGACCGCAAGGCCTTCCTGCGCGCCCTGCAAAAGCTCGCCGCGAGTATCAGCGGCTGACGCTCAGCCCCCGAAGCTGCCGGTCGGAATGCCGGGCCCGCTACCCAGGCTCGCCAGCACCTGACTCGCCATGGCCTCGTGCCCCAGGCGATTCGGATGAATCGTGCGACCGTCGCTGCCGGCCTCCACCTGTACGCCGTTGACCCAGCGCTGCGCGGCGGGCTGGCACATGTCATGCCCGGTAGTGGCCGCCTGGGTGTCGACATAGGTGACGCGATCGCCCGCGTGCCCCTGCAGCATCGAGTTCAGTCCCTCGATCACCGTGTCCCGCGCCCACGCCAGATCCTCGGCCGCGAACGGCTGCACACCGGCGCAGCTCGCCTCGTTGTCGGGGACGATCTTCGGATAGCCGACGAGCAGGATCTTCGCCTTCGGCGCACGCTCGCGGATGGTGTCGAGCAGGTTCCCGACGGCGGTGCCCGCTTTGGCGATGCGCGCGGGCATATCGGGGTACTTGTTGCGGCAGCCGGCGCCGCCGGTGAGGATCACGCAGCTGCGCACGATCTCGCCGAAACCGATGTCGTTGCCGGAGATTCCGAGCGTGACGACCTCGGTGCTCGCGCTGACCGCCGACATCTGAATGGCGGCGACGTCGGAAGTGGTCGCGCCGCCACAGGTGACGTCGGTAAGGAGGTAGCCCTGCTTGGCGGCGACCAGATGCGCGTAGTTGCGATCGGAGCGGTCGCAGGCCTGATCGATGATCGCCGGGATTCCGACACCGGCAGCGTAGGAATCACCCAGTGCGACATACGGTTGCCCGGCCGCCTGTGCCGGGCCCGCGCCGACCGTCATCACCGCGGCGATCGCCATTATCGGTAAGCAGTGCGTCAACTTCACGAAAGCTCCTCATCCTCTGGCCGTCCCGGAAAGGACGTGGTGGCCAGGATCACATTCGGACGAGGAGGACACAAGGGGCGTGAACATATTCGTTTCACATTCACCGGGACGGGCGGAGCTCACCGCGGCTCGATCAAACGGGTCTCATAGGCATAGATGGCAGCCTGGGTGCGGTCCCGCAGCTGCAGTTTGTCCAGCACGCGCCCGACGTGGGTCTTCACCGTCTGCTCGGAAATCACCAGCTCCGCGGCTATTTCAGCGTTGGAGAACCCGCGGGCAATGAGGATGAGAACCTCGGTTTCGCGGGCGGTCAGGCCGGTACTGCGCGTCGGCGAGGTGAATCCGCTCGGTCGGGTGAACTGTTCGAGCAGCCGTCGGGTCACCGAGGGCGCGAGCATGGCGTCGCCGCCTGCGACGGCGCGGACGGCATCGCCCAGGGTTTGCGTGGACGCGTCTTTGAGCAAGAAGCCGCTCGCTCCGAAAGTCAGTGCGGCGTAGACATATTCGTCGAGGTCGAAGGTGGTGAGCATGATGATGCGGGCCGGGCTGCCCGCCGCGGTGATCCGGCGGGTCGCAGCCAAGCCGTCGACGCCGGGCATGCGGACATCCATGAGGACGATGTCGGGCCGCAGCTCCGCGACCACGTCGATGGCCTGCTGACCATCGACGGCGTGGCCGACGACGGTGATGTCGGGCTGACTGTCGAGCAGCACGGCGAGACCTTCGCGGACCAGGTGCTGGTCGTCGGCGATCACGACCCGGATGGTCATCGCAGGACCTCGACCGGGAGTGTGGCGGTGACACGGAAGGTGCCGTCGCCGGCCGGCCCGGCGTCGAAGGTGCCGCCGAGAGCTGTTGCACGCTCACGCATTCCGGTCAATCCATGCCCGGGCTCGACGGATGCGGTGTCGTGCGGATTCTCGATCGTTACTCCGATATCGGTGCCGTTACGCATGATTCGGATTCGAACCGGAGCTCCCGGGGCATGCCGCACGGCATTGCTCAGGGCTTCCTGAACCAGGCGATACACGGTCAGACCGACGCCTCGGGGCAGCTCCGGCGCGGGAGCGGGTAGGTCGAGCTCGATCCGAGTTCCGGTGGCGCGCACCGCTTCCACCAGGGTGCCGAGGTCGCCGAGGCCGGGTTGCGGCGAGACGCCGGTATCCCCGGAACGCAGCACCTCCAGGATGCGGCGCATCTCCCCCATCGCGGTGACCGCACTGGAGCGGATAGCCGCCAAGGTATCCGGCATCGTCTCCGGATCGCGGTGGCGCGCGGCTTCGGCCTGGATCGCGATGACCGACATGTGGTGTGCCACCACGTCATGCAGCTCCCGGGCGATGCGGGCGCGCTCCGCCAGCAGCGCGCTGCGTTCCCGTTCCCGGCGCGTGGCGGCACGCTGTTCGCGCAGGCTGTGCTGAGCGGCGATCAATCCACCCAGCGACGAGCCGGCGAGCTGCACGACCCCGGCCAGCAGCGCCACGGTGATCGACGCCGACAGCCAATCCGCCGGGCGCAGAACCGATGCCAGTACCGCGCACACCGCCACGGTCGCGAGCCAGTGCCCGGCGGCGGCCCGCGGCGAGACCCGCAGCGCGGCCGAGCCGAGCACGATCAGGTAGCTGTTGAGCGTCGCGTCGACCCACAACCCGTCGCCGACCCAGAGCGCCGACAGTGCCGCCACACCGAGCGCCAGCGCCCACCCGGCATGCGGCGCCCGCAGCACCAGCACCAAGGCCAGCCCCTGAGCCAGGGCCAGCCCGATCGCCTGCCGATCCGACAGCTCGGTATCCGATTGCAGCGTGTGCAGCACGATCGCGAACACCGCCACCGCGAAAACGACCACGGCGGCCAGCACCGATACTCCACCGAGTGGCCGAGCGCCGGTCAGGACTTCGCCGATCCGCTTCATACGTCCCTGTTCTCGAACCTCCGGGTGATCACGACGTACCCCGTCACCCAGACACGCCCGGCCACCGAGCACCCCATTGTCCCCAGTGTTCGCGCACCCCACCAACGCTAGAGCCAAAGGCCCACAGCCACATCCAGCGCGAGAGTGGTCTCCGAAGTACCTCTCAGGTATCACACACCCCACCCCGGCACCGCCATCAAGATCATCAGGCACTGTAGGCGGCATCCGCCGAGATGCCCCGCCACCAATGCCTGATGATCTTGGAGGTACGCGCTATGCGGTGTGCTGGCCCGCCACCACTGCCTGATGATCTTGGAGTAGGCCCAATGCGGTGAGCTGGCCCTCCAGCAATGCCTGATGATCTTGAAAACAGGCGCTAGGCGGTGAGCTGGCCCTGGTTGAAGTGGAGGTTTTCGATGCGCACGTATTCGGTGCCGGTCAGCGAATTGCTGCTGGGCAGTGGGGTTCCGAGGGCGCAACGGCAGGGGTCGGAGCCGGGCTGGGCGACGGAGTGGGCGGCGCTGCGGGCGTCCGCGCGGGCGCCGAGGCGGATGGGGCGGGTCATTCGGTAGAGCGCGCCGCCGGTGGGTGCGCCGTCCGGTTTCGCGCGCTGCGGTGCGGGCGGGAATTCCGACAGTTCGGCAGTCCATTCCGCGGGCTCGAGGGTGCTGAAGCGGAAGGGGCCGGGGCAATCGCCACACCGCTCGAAAGTGACATTCATGCTCTGCCGCCAGGTTTCGATGAGGCCGAGACCGCTCGGGGACAGGGCGAGGATGCTGTTCGGGCTGACGTCGACGTCGGGTTGCCCGAGGGTGATCTTGCCGAACATCGGGTGTGTGGCTTCGGCGGTGAAACCCCGAATCCGCAGTTCCACGAAATCCGTTCCGCCGACGAGCACTTCGGCGACCCGCGATCCGAGGAAATTGACCTTCGGCAGCGGCGGCGGCATCGTCACGACCAGCGTGCTACCGAATCCGTTGAGGCTCATGGCAACCGTCTGCCCGGCCCGGGGCGGGAGTGCCAGCAAACCGGGCTGCGCGATCGCCCGGCCGGAGCTTGCAAGCAGTCCAAGCCCTAAAACCGCCCCGGCGTGACCGAGCAGCCTACGTCTACTGATCGGAAGCGTCATGTTGGCAATTATGTAGCAAACATTCGGTTCCGCCGGTTCGACTGGCCGTCGCTCAGGTCAGGCCCGCCACTCCGGATCCCGGCCGAGGTAGCGCAGCAGCGCGTCGACGTCATCGGAGTTGTTGCCACTCAAGGCTTCCGCGAATGCGAACCCCCGCAGCGGCTCGACGAGCGCTTGGGCGACCGGCAGCAACTGGCGCGACAGTTCGGCAGTGAGTGGCGACGCCTGGCCGGACGCGACCGCGAGATCCCAGGCATGCACCGCCGCGTCGAGCGCGCAGGCCCCGGCCCCCATTTCCGCGGTCAGCTTGTTCGGCGGAATCGGCACCGCCACCTCCTCGGCGTCAACCGGAACCGTGGCCCACGCCGCGGCGGCCGCGGCCACCGCCCGATCGACGATCACGTCGGCCGATTCACCGAGCGTGCCCGAGGGCGCGAAGGGGTTCTCCTCCGGTCCGGGCCCACCGGTGATGAACGCGGCATAACCGACCTGGTCCCCCGCCGCGTGCTGAATCACCTGCGCCACAGTCCATTCCACACAGGGCGTGGGCTTGCCCAGGTCACCCTCGGTCAGCCCGCGCACCACGGTCCGCAGCGCCTCGTGCGCGGTATCCAGGATGGCCCATTCGGTCACGGTGTTCTCGCTCATCGGTCTCGCCTCTCGCCGCGAACCACTCTCCCGCGGTCCGTCTTCGATCAGCCTATCAGAACGGAATGATTCATTCCATAACGATTTTCGGGCCTCCACAACCAGCGCCGATCCGGGATGTCACACCTGAACTCGCTACGTCGTCTCCCTGACGAACCCCCATCCACGAGGAGAACCCGATGAACACCGCCTACCTTGTCGTCACCGTTGTCGCTGCCCTGTGGGTCGGTTTCTCGGCCGTCTCGCTGCTGCGCCGCGCCGCGTTCGTGGTCGAACCGCTGGTCGAATACGGCGTCCCCGAATCCTGGTGGACCCCTCTGGGTTTGGCCAAGGCCGCGGGATCGATCGGCCTACTGGGCGGACTGTTCGTCCCCGTTATCGGGGTCGTCGCGGCAATCGGGCTGATCCTGTACTTCGCGGGCGCGGTAATCACCGTGCTGCGGGCGCGCTCGTACAAGACCGTGGCCTTTCCCATGCTGTACCTGATCCCTGTCGCGGTGGCGATGGGCTTGGGCTTCGCCGCGTAACACGTGCCCCGTACGACAAAGCACCCCACGAACCGAAACGGTTCGTGGGGTGCTTTGCGTTCGAACTACCTCAGACGTCGAAGCGGTCCAGGTCCATCACCTTGGTCCAGGCCGCGACGAAGTCGTCGACGAACTTCTGCTTCGAATCGTCCTCCGCGTAGACCTCCGCGAGCGCGCGCAGCTGGGAGTTCGAGCCGAAGACCAGATCGACACGGGTGCCGCTCCAGCGCTCCTTGCCGGTGACGCGGTCGGTACCGAAGTAGGTGCCGTCATCGGCCGGCGACGGCTTCCACTCGGTGGTCATGTCGAGCAGGTTGACGAAGAAGTCGTTGCTCAACGTGCCGGGGGCGGAAGTGAAGACGCCGTGCGCGGACTGCTTGTGGTTCGCACCGAGGACGCGCAGGCCGCCGACGAGGACGGTCAGCTCCGGGGCGGACAGGGTCAGCAGGTTCGCCTTGTCGATCAGCAGGTACTCGGCGGAGAGGCGGTTGCCCTTGCCGAGGAAGTTGCGGAAACCGTCGGCGCTGGGCTCCATCGCCGCGAAGGATTCCACATCGGTCTGCTCCTGGGTGGCGTCGGTGCGCCCCGCGGTGAACGGCACCTCGACGGCGTAACCGGCGTCCTTGGCGGCCTTTTCGACCGCCGCGTTACCGGCCAGCACCACCACGTCGGCGAAGGAGACCCGCTTGTTGCCGGCCTGCTCGGCGTTGAACGCCTCCTGGATCGACTCCAGCGCCGGGATGACCAGGGTCAGCTGATCGGGCTCGTTGACCTCCCAGCCGCGCTGCGGCTGCAACCGCAGCCGGCCGCCGTTGGCGCCGCCGCGCTTGTCGCTGCCGCGGAACGACGAGGCCGCCGCCCACGCGGTCGAAACCAGCTGCGCCACAGTCAGACCCGAGTCCAGGATGCGCCGCTTGAGCTCGGCGGCATCGGCGGAGTCGATGAGGTCGTAGTCGCGCGCGGGGATCGGGTCCTGCCACAGCAGGGTCTCCTCGGGCACCAGCGGGCCGAGGTAGCGAACCTTGGGGCCCATGTCGCGGTGGGTCAGCTTGTACCAGGCCTTGGCGAACGCCTCGGAGAGCTCCTCCGGGTGGTCCAGCCAGCGGCGGGTGATCTGCTCGTAGCTCGGATCCACCCGCATCGACAGGTCGGTGGTCAGCATGGTCGGCAGCTTCTTCGGGCCGTCGAACGCGTCGGGGATGATCGCCTCGGCGTTCTTGGCGACCCACTGGTGGGCGCCGGCCGGGCTCTTGGTGAGCTCCCACTCGTTGCCGTAGAGGACCTCGAGGAAGGTGTTGTCCCACTGGGTCGGGGTCGGGGTCCAGGTGACCTCGAGCCCACTGGTGATCGCATCCTTGCCGACACCGGTGCCGAAGGAGCTCTTCCAGCCCAGGCCCTGCTCCTCCAGCGGAGCGGCTTCCGGCTCGGGGCCGACGTGATCGGCCGGGCCGGCGCCGTGGGTCTTACCGAAGGTGTGGCCGCCGACGATCAGCGCCGCGGTCTCCTCGTCGTTCATCGCCATCCGCGCGAAGGTCTCGCGGATGTCGGTGGCGGCGAGCAGCGGATCCGGGTTGGCGTTGGGGCCTTCCGGATTCACGTAGATGAGGCCCATCTGCACCGCGCCGAGCGGCTTTTCGAGGTCGCGCTTGCCGGTGTAGCGCTCATCGCCGAGCCATTCGCGCTCGGGACCCCAGTACACGTCCTCCTCGGGCTCCCACTGGTCGACGCGACCGCCGCCGAAGCCGAAGGTCGGCAGGCCCATGTCTTCGATCGCGACATTGCCGGCGTAGACGATGAGGTCGGCCCAGGACAACTTCTTGCCGTACTTCTTCTTCACCGGCCACAGCAGGCGGCGGGCCTTGTCCAGGCTGGCGTTGTCGGGCCAGCTGTTCAGCGGCGCGAAGCGCTGCATGCCGGCGCCGGCGCCACCGCGCCCGTCGGTGACACGGTAGGTGCCGGCCGCGTGCCAGGCCATGCGGATGAAGAACGGGCCGTAGTGGCCGAAGTCCGCGGGCCACCAGTCCTGCGAGGTCGTCATGATCTCGACGATGTCCTGCTTGACCGCGGCCAGGTCCAGGGTCTGGAACGCGGCGGCGTAGTCGAAGTCCTCGCCCAGCGGGTTCGCCACGGCCGGGTTCTTCTGCAGGATCTTCAGGTTGAGCTGATCGGGCCACCAGTCACGGTTGCTGCCGCCCTCGGTCGGGAACTTGAGCCGACCGGCTCCGACCGGGCAGCCATTCTCCGCGGGCTCGGTGTTGGCTTCGGCGATCGGCGGGTGTTCTTGTGCCACAGCAACTTTCCTTTCAAATGGGGTCGGGCTGTGTTCTAAGCCAGGGTGCGCGACTCAGCGGCCGCGCAGTCGGGGCAGATGCCCCAGTAGATGACCTCGGCCTCATCCAGGACGAAACCGTTGTTGTTGGAAGCGGTCAGGCACGGCGCGTCGCCGACCGCGCAGTCGACATCGGCGATGGCGCCGCAGGAACGGCAGACGACGTGGTGGTGGTTGTCCCCCACCCGGGTCTCATAGCGAGCCACGGAGCCCATGGGCTGGATGCGCCGCAGCAGGTTCGCGGCGGTCAATGCGCGCAGTACGTCGTAGACCGCCTGGTGGGACACCGTCCCGACGGACTCGCGGACGAGCCCGAGAATCGAATCGGTGTCGGCGTGCGGATGGTTGTGCACCACATTCAGCACGGCCAGCCGCGGGGCCGTGACACGCAGTCCGGCCGCACGCAGCATTCGCTCGAACTCCGAATTGGTGGACACATTCCGTATTATGACTCATTCAAGTCTAGAAGGCACGAAATTCTGGGAAAGTCATCGCTGACCGGCGCGAATCCCGAACTGGACATCCGTCCACACCGCAGAGCAGATTATGCTGCGGAATCCATTACTGTGCGATAGCATCGCGATGAACCCGATCGGGGCCAGGGCTTTTCGTGAATGTGGAGGTGGCAGATGACCGCGTCTGCCGACGGCGGAACGAAGCTGTATCCGCCCAAATGGTTGCCCGCGCCGATGCGGTGGCACCAGACCCGGGTTTCCTGGGGGCAGTCCTGGCGGCTGGCGGCGGCGCTGGTGCCGCGCTACCGGGATCGCACGCTGGTGCACTACCTGGCCGCGGAGCTGCCGGGTCAGGACGACGTGCTGGTCACCCGTCTGCCGCTGCTGAAGTACCTGGTGGTGCGCAGCCCCGAGCTGGCCCGCCACATCCTGGTGACGAACCAGGACAACTGGGCCAAGAGCGCCGAATACGACATGATGGCGGTAACTTTCGGGCAGGGCCTGGTCACCGATATGGATGAGCAGCGCTACCAGCGCAACCAGCGGGTGGTGCGGCCGATCTTCGCGCGCACCAACATCGATCAGTTCGCGGAGCCGATCACCGACGCCGCGCAGGACGCGGCGGCTCGAATCCAGCAGCTCGCCGACACCGGGCAGACCGTGAACATCGGTCCCGAGATGAACCGCCTGATGCTGGATATCGTGGCGCGCACCATGTTCGGCACCGACCTGTCGGGTCCGATCTCGAAGATCAGCCTGACGCGGCTGCTGCAGTTCTACGGGGTGGGGTTCAGTTCAGGACTGAGCCGGCCGTTGCGCGCGCTGTCCACCTGGGTGGTCAAGCACACCCAGCCGCCGGAGCGGCGGGCCGGTTCGCGCCTGTCGATCCGGGCCATGCGGGCGCTGACCTGGACCTCGGCGCCGCACCTCATGTTCGAGCTACGCGGCATGGAGCGCGCGGTGGATTCGCTCATCGCCGATCATCGCAGCGGCCGGATCTCGCGCAAGGACAACCTGCTCGGACTGCTGATGGCGGCGCGGGATCCGGAAACGGGGCACCGCTACAGCGATCTCGAGATCCGCGACGAGCTGATGACCTTCATCGGCGCGGGCATGGAAACCTCGGCGACCGCGATGACCTGGATGTGGGCGCTGCTCGCGCAGCATCCGCAAGTGCGCGAAACGCTTTACGAGGAACTGGATTCGGTGCTGGCCGGGCGCATCCCCACCGCCGACGACGTCGACAAATTGGTGTGGTGCAAGGCGGTCTTCCTCGAGGCCATGCGCATCTATCCGCCGGTGATCGGGTTGACCCGGGTCGCCAAAACCGATGACGTGCTCGCGGGATATCGCGTGCCGGCGGGCACCACCGTGGTGGTCAGCGTGCACGGGGTGCACTACAACCGGCGTGTGTGGGACCGGGCGGAGCAGTTCGATCCGAGCCGGTATCTCCCGGAGAACATGACCACCGAGCGGCGGCACGCTTCGCTGGCTTTCAGTGCGGGCAAACGGATTTGCGTTGCCCAGAGCTTCGCCACCATGGAGGTGGTGCTGTCGCTGGCGACCATCGCGCAGCGGTTCCGGCTCGACGTCACCTCCGACGAGCCGATCCGCCGGCAGATGTCGTTCATCGGCTCGCCGGAGCAGCCCCTGCGCATGCGGATCAGTGCCCGTGCCTGAGATCGAGACGAGGGTGCAGGTCCGCTCGGCTGTCAGGCGGGACATTCCGGGCATGACGGTGGCGTTGGATCAGGCGTTCGGCGCCGACGATCCGTTCGGGGAGTACTGGTTCCCGAATCCGGAGCGGCGCAAGCGAGCTCAGCCCCGGCTGTATCGGGCGATGATCCGGCACCAGTATCTGCCGCTGGGCGGCGCGCAGGTCGCGGTCGTCGGCGGGCAGGTGGCCGGGGCGCTGCTGTGGCAGCCGCCGGGTTACCGGGTGGGGCTGCTGCGCTACCTCGGCTCCATACCCGAGTTCACCTGGGCGATGGGTTCGGCTGGGCCCCGGGTGCTTTCGACCGAGGCCGCGCTCGCGAAGCTGGCGCCGGGGCTACCGCACTTCTTGGGAATCACCCTGGGAGTCGATCCCCGGTTCCAGGGGTCCGGTGTGGGAAAAGCGTTGTCGCTGTTCATTCTCGGGGAGGTCGAACGGGCCCGGGTCCCGCTGCTGGGGCTGTGTAAGGACGGGAACCTGGGGTTCTACGCCGCTTTCGGGGGTCAGCGGCTCGGCAAGGTCCGGATCGGGCGGTCGGGGCCCGAGGTCAACGTCATGATGTGGCTGCCGTCCAGTTTGCGCGACGGGACATTCGATTAGGAGCACTCCCTTGTCCGACATCGCGATCGTAGGCATCGGGTGCCGGTACGCCGGTGGCATCGATTCACCGGCGTCCTTCTGGAATTTCGTTCTCGACAAGCGGGACGCGGTCACCGAGATCCCCGCGGACCGTTGGGATTACAAGCGCTTCTACGATCCGGAGCAGCGCACGCCCGGACGCATGTACACCAAACGGGCCGCATTCCTGACCGGGGATCCGTGGGCCTTCGATCCCGATTTCTTCGGCATCTCGCCCCGCGAGGCGACGGCGATGGATCCGCAGCAGCGGCTCATCCTCGAGGTCGCGTGGGAAGCGCTGGACGACGCGGGCGTCGCGGGACGCAGTTCCGGTGCGCCGATCGGCGTGTATGTGGGTGCGTTCACGCTCGATCAACTCGCGGTCGGATTCACGGGTGCGGCGCTGGCGCACATCGATATGCATTCGTCGGCGGGCACGTCCTACACGATGCTGTCGAACCGAATCTCCTACGCGCTCAACCTCGCCGGGCCCAGCTACACCGTCGACACGGCGTGCTCCTCCTCGCTGGTGGCGCTGCATCTCGCCTGCTCGGCCCTCGACAACGGCGACTGCGAGTCCGCGCTGGCCGGTGGGGTGAACCTGATGCTGCAGCCGGGAACGTTCATCTCCATGTGCAAGGGCGGGTTCCTAGCCGCGGACGGGCGCAGCAAGTCCTTCGGTGCGTCCGCGGACGGATACGGGCGCGGTGAGGGTGCGGGCATGGTGCTGCTCAAGCGGCTCGCCGATGCCGAGCGCGATGGTGATCGGGTGTACGCGGTGGTCAAGGCGACCGGATCGAATCAGGACGGGCGGACCACGGCGATCACCGTGCCCAATGCCGACGCGCAGGAGCGGCTGGCCAAGTCGGTCACCCGGCGGGCGGGCATCGACCCGATCCAGGTGCGGTATGTGGAGGCCCACGGCACCGGTACGCCGGTCGGAGATCCGCTGGAGCTCAGGGCAATCGGCCGGGCCTATGGCGCCGCGACCGGGCGCGCGGATCGGGTCGGTGTCGGGTCGCTAAAGTCGACGCTCGGCCATACCGAGGCCGCAGCGGGTATCGCCGGCGTGATCAAGTCGGCGCTGGCGGTGTACCACCGGACGCTGCCACCGCAGGGCTGGCTGGACGAGGAGCCGAATCCGGAACTGGGACTGGACGAGCTGGGCTTGGAAATCCAAACCGAGGCCCGCGCGCTCGGCCCCGGTGATCCGATGACGGTGGCGGTCAACGGTTTCGGGTACGGCGGGACCAATGCGCACGCGATCGTGCAGGAGTATCGGTCCGATCTGCCGGAAACCACCACGGGGGTACCGCATTTCGGGGTGCTGCCACTCTCGGCGCGCAGTGCACGCGCGGTGCGTGAGCTCGCGGGTGCCTACGCCGAACTGCTCCGCGGTGGCGCGGACGCGGATCGCCTCGCCGCTGCCGCCTGGACTCGGCGCAATCACCATCAGTTCCGCATCGGCATCCCCTTCGGCTCCCCCGGCGAATTGCTGGACGCCCTGGACGATTTCGCGGACGGCGCGGGACGGGACGCGACTCGGACCGTCGCGAGCCCCTCGAACGGACCGGTATTCGTCTTCACCGGGATGGGGCCGCAGTGGTTCGGCATGGGACGCGAGCTGCTGGGCTCCGATCCCGAGTTCACGGCCACCGCGCACCGCATCGATGACGTGTTCACCGAGATCGCGGGGTGGTCGATTCTCGACGAACTGCGCAAACCCGAAGAGCTGTCGCGCGTCACCTCGACCGAGGTGGCTCAGCCCGCGAATTTCCTGATCCAGGTGGCGCTGTACGAGAAGCTGACCGCCCTGGGCGTCACACCGTCGGCGATCGTCGGGCACAGTGTCGGCGAGGTGTCCGCGGCTTATGTCAGCGGTGTTCTCTCGCTGCGCGAGGCACTGACCGTGGCCTACCACCGCGCGCGGTTGCAGGCTCGCACCGCGGGAACCGGAGGGATGCTCGCGGTCGGCCTGCCCGCTGCCGAGGCGGCGGCATGGCTGGACGTCGGCGTCGATTTGGCGGCGGTCAACAGCCCGAATGCGTGCACCCTCTCCGGCGATCTGGACCGCCTCGCCGAGATCGCCGAGGACCTCACCGCCCGTGGCATTTTCGCCAAGCAGCTGCACGTGGAAGTGCCCTATCACAGCTCGTTGATGGACCCGATTCTCGAGGAGTTGCACAACGCCCTAGCCGAGCTCGCGCCCCGGCCCGCATCGATTCCGCTGTACTCCACCGTGACTGGGGCGCTGACCGATGGGCAGTGGGACGCCGAATACTGGTGTGCCAATGTGCGCCGACCCGTCCGGTTCGCCGACGCCATCGGTACGCTCGTCACTTCGGGCGCAGGGGTTTTCGTGGAGGTCGGCCCGCATCCGGTGCTGGGTGCCAACATTCGGGAAATCCTGATCGAAGCGGGCGAAAAAGGCACCACCGTAGCCACTTTGCGACGCAAGCAGCCTGACCCGGTGAGCATGCGGCAGTTTCTCGCGGGGCTGTACGCCGCGGGCACGCTGGACATCGCGGCGCTGTTCCCGGTCACCAGCCCGCATCAGGAGCTGCCGCGCTATCCCTGGCAACGCACTCGATTGCGTTCCGACATACCGGTATTCAGTCAGCACCGCTACGGCAGTTCCGAGATCCCCGCCATGCTCGGCGATCCAGATCTGGAGCAGCCACGCCGGTGGACCGTCGATATCGCGGTGGGCACTCTGCCCTGGATCGAGGATCACGTGGTCGACGGCACCCGCATCCTGCCGGGTGCCGCCTACCTGGATGCCGCCCTCAGTGCCGCCTCACTCGAATTCGGTTCGCGCCCCTGCACTTCCGTGGAGCAAGTGCGCTTCGTCGCACCGCTGGTCATCGAGTCCGGCGACGTGCCGGTACTGGAGCTGACCGTCGAGGATTCGACTCGGCGGTTCACGATTCGGTCTCGCACCGCCACGGGCAGCAGCTGGACGGTGCACGCCACCGGCCGGCTGGTCGACGGCAGGTACGAACCCGGCAAGACCGACTTTCCGGCCCTCGATGCGATGACCGAGGTCGAACCGGCCGCGCTGTACGCGGAGCTCGCGGGTACCGGCGTCGAGCACGGTCCGTCGTTCCAGCTGGTGCGGCAGGCGTGGGTGGACGGCGACACCGTGGTCGCCCGGATCGACGCGAGCATGGCCGCGGGCTCCGGGCATCTGGCGCATCCCTGCGTGCTCGACGCGGCCTGGCAGGTCGTTTCACTCGGCGACGCGGGCGGTCCCGCGCGGGACGGCGCTGTCATTCCCATCGGGGCGGAGTCGGTGCGGCGCTATGCGGCGCTCCCGGACGAGGTGCTGGTGGTGGCGCGGCTGACCGAGGCGCTGCATGCCGACATCGACATCCTCGATACCGATCACAATCCGGTGCTGCGGATCGTGGACGCGCGGTTCCAGGCGGTGCCGTTCGGCGGCGGGCTGCTGCGGCGGCTCGAGCAGATCTACTACGAGGAGAGATGGGTCCTCCGGGCGCCACTCGAACGGGTTGCACTGGTCCCGGCCGAGACGACGGCGACGGTTGTGGTCGAGCTCGGCGCGGCACGAGGGGGCCGCGCCGAGCAGATCACCCGAGCGCTCCCACACGCGCGGTTCGTCGCAATCGACTCGGGTGCACCGGGTTTCGAAGCTCCGGTGCTCGAGGCACTGCGTGCGGCACATGCCGCGCCGGGCATCGAACGTCTGCACCTGTGTGTCGTGGCGGGTACCGGCGATATCGTCGGCAGACTGTGGACGCTGAGCCAACTCGCGTTGGCTGTCGAAGGATTCGCCGACAGCGTCAATCCGGAACCGCTGCCGCTGACGGGGGACGGCTCGCTCTACGCGACGCTGGTCACCGAGCGCGCGATCGTGCATCCGGAGGACCCCGCCGAACCCGACCCCGAGCACGCCGCCCTCGCCGGCGCCCGGCGCGTGCTGCTCAACGAACAGCCGCCGGTGCGCTGGCGTCTGGTCGACACCGATCCCGACACCACGGTCAGTGAACTGCTCGACGAGCTCGCGGTGCCCGGGGCATTTGCCCCCGGCGACACCGATGAGGTGTTCCTGCGCAACGGATTACGCTGGTCGATCGTCGTGACGCGGGCCTTGGCGGAGCGGCTGGCCGCGCTGGACGAGCCCGAGCCGCTGGGCGATCCGGAAGCCAATTTCGCACTAGACATCCCCCGTTCCCGGCTGCTGTCCCAGCTCGGCTGGCGGCGCACCCAGCGCCGTGCGCCCGGGCCGGGTGCGGTGGAGGTGCGGATGGAGGCCATCGGCCTCGGTTTCAAGGACCCGCTCAAGATTCTCGGCGTGCTCGGCGAGAACGAGCTCGGCGCCACACATTTCGGTGTCGCGCCGGGCATGGAAGGCGCGGGCACCGTGGTCCGCGTCGGCGCCGGGGTCGAGGCTTTCCAGGTCGGCGACCGGGTCGGCCTGGCGTCGCCGGGCATGGTCGAGCGCTATCACGTGGCCGATGCCGCGCTCATCGGAGCCGTGGCCGACAGCATCCGCCCGGAACTGTGCACCTCGATGGTGTCCATGGTGACCGCCGAATACGCGCTGCTCGACCTGGCCCGCGTGCGGGCGGGTGACACCGTGCTCGTCCACGGCGCCGCCGGCGGTGTGGGCAGCTGCGCGATCCAGGTGGCGAAACTGCACGGCGCCACCGTGATCGGCGCGGCGGGCTCTGACGAACGCCGCGCCTGGGTGCTGGACCAGGGCGCGGACGCGGTGGTGGATTCGCGGTCGCTGAACTTCGTCGACGACGTGCTCGGGCTGACCGCTGGACGCGGCGCGGATATCGTCATCAGCACCGCGCCCGGCGAGGTCATCCACCAGAACTTCAAGGCGGTGGCTGAATTCGGCCGGATCGTCGAGATCGGCAAGGCCGACATCTATTCCGGTGGCGTACTGGAGCTGCGCAACTTCGACAAGAACGTCTGCTACTACTCCTTCGATCTGGACCGCATGCTGGGCATGCGAACCGCCGAGGTCATGGCGCGAGTTTCCGAGGTGTTCGGGAAGCTCGCCGGTGGGGTCTACCGGCCGGTGGCGGTCGAGTCCTTCGGTACCGACGACGTGGTGAGCGCCTTCGAGGAGGCGCTGCGTTCGACCCGGCTCGCCCGTATCGCATTGCACCTGGGCGACGAAAACCCGTCGGTGCGACCACAACCCACCGAGGTGGCGATCGACCCGGACGGACGCTATCTCATCACGGGCGGGTACGGGGCGTTCGGGCTGGCGACCGGCCGTTGGCTGATCGGCCGGGGCGCAAGGCATCTCGTGCTGGTCGGCCGCAGTGGCGCGACCACCGAGCTGGCCCTGCGGCAGCTGTCGCAGTGGCGCGCCGAGGGGATCGAGGTCTCGGCCGAGCGCGCCGATATCACCGACCCCGAATCCATTCGCGCCGTTGTCAATCGGGTGCACACCGATCGGCATCCGCTACGTGGCGTGTTCCATGCCGCCGGCGTGCTCGACGATCAGCGCATCACCACCATGGATCGAGGCAGCCTCACCAAGGTGTTCCGGCCCAAGCTCGACGGCGCGCGCACCCTGTCGGACGCGCTCACCGGCGCCGGTGTCCGCCTCGACCTGTTCGTGCTGTTCTCCTCCGGCAGCGCCATCATGGGCGGAATCGGCCAATACTCCTATACCGCTGCTAATCTCGCGCTCCAGTCGTTCACCGAGCAGCTGGCCCGCCGGGGCGAGCGAGTACTGTGCATCGGCTGGGGCGCAATGTCGGGCGGCGGCATGGTCGATGCCGACGAGACGGTGCAGCGCTATCTGCGCATCGCCGGTTTCGATGCCATCGATATGGATCAAGGCACCGAATACCTCGGTGCGGCACTGCGACTCGGGGTCCGGCAGGCCGCCATCATTCCGGTCGATTGGAGCAAGGTCGTGCTCGCCGCGCCGCAAGCCGCTTACACCGCGCGCGTTGCCGACCTGATTGCCGCTGCCGCACAGAATAATTCGGCGGCAGCACAGCTTCGCGAGCAAATCAGCGCGCTGGACGAGGGGCAGCGGTCCACCGTGGTCGGCTACCTGCTCGCCGAGCAACTGGCCGAGGTGATGGGGGTGGCCGCCGATTCGATCGCCCTGGATGTACCGCTACCGGAACTGGGCCTGGATTCGCTGATGGCCGTGGAATGGGGTGCACTGGTGACCAAGACGCTCGGCGTGGAGCTCAACAGCATGCAGTTGGGCCGCTCGTTCAGCCTGGGGCAGGCGGGTGCGCGAATCGCCGACATCATCGTCGGCGACACGGCGCAGCGGGAGGTGCTCGGATGACCGAGCCGGAACGCGGTATCGCTCGCCGCCTGCTCGCCAACGGGATCCCGACCCCCTCGGGACCGACGCGGCGGCAACCGGTTCCGGTGCGGGCGTCCCGATCGCGACGTGGGCCGGGCCGCCAGTTCGCGGATCATCCCGCCGTGGTGGACGCCCTGCGCAAGCAGGCCGCCATCCAACATCTGGTCGATACCACCGGGCTCCCGCATCCGCTGTATCTCTCCCCCGAAGGGCCCAATGGCGCGGTGATCCGCTCCGGCGGACGGGAACTGGTGAACTACAGCTCCTACAATTACTTGGAGCTGGCGCAGCACCCGCGCGTCATCGCCGCCGCCAACGCCGCCGCCGAGCAGTACGGCACCTCGGCGTCGGCGACCCGCATCGTCACCGGCGAGATCCCGCTCTACGCCCAGCTGGAGCGCCGGCTCGCCGGCATCTACGACACCGGCGACGCCCTGGTCACCGCCAGCGGGTTCCTCACCAACGCCGCGGTCATCGGGTTCCTGCTCGCCGAAGGCGATGTGGCGGTGTGCGATTCGCTCGCCCACGCCAGCCTGGTGGCGGGCACCCAGTGGGCGGGCTGCCGCCGGGTCACCTTCCGGCACAACGACCCCGAAGCCCTGGCCGCCCTGCTGCGCGCCTCCCGGCACCAGTTCGATCGCGCCCTGGTGATCATCGAAGGCCACTACAGCATGGACGGCGACCTCGGTCCCGTCGCCGAAATAGCCGAGGTCGCACGCAAATACGACTGCGCCGTCCTGGTGGACGAGGCCCACGCGCTGGGCGTGCTCGGCCCGAACGGCCTGGGCAGCCGCGAACACTTCGACATCCCAGGCGATCTCGTCGACATCTGGGCCGGCAGCCTGTCCAAGGCCATGGGCAGCACCGGCGGCTTCATCGCCGGCGACGCCGACCTGGTGCGAGCCATCAAATACGCCGCACCGGGGATGGCGCTGTACACCGCGGGCCCGTCACCCTCGAACGTGGCAGCGGTCCTCGCGGGCCTCGACGTCCTCGCCGCCGAACCCGACCGGCTGACCCGCCTCTGGTCCAATGCCCGCCTCTTCTGCGACGCCCTGCGCGCCCACGGCCTCGACCTCGCCGACTCCCAATCCACCCCCATCGTCCCGGTCATCGTCCCCGGCGAGGTCCGCGCCGGCTACGCCGCCGCCGCCATGCTGCAACGCGGCTACAACGCCGGCGCCATCCTCTCCCCCGTCGTCCCCGCCGGGACCGAACGCCTGCGCTTCTTCCTGACCAGCGAACACACCGAACACCAACTCCGCGCCACCGCCGACCACCTCGCCGACATCCGCACCATCGTCGAGCACATCCCGGACCTCGCCATCGGCCCCGAATCAGCCGCGGTGCGGGGACTTCCGACTGCTCCGGGATTCCTCGCCTGAGTCGAGCAGGCTCGCGATCCGCGGGCCCACGGATCGCAGAACTTCCGGGGTGGTGAGCAGGTCGTGCGGGGCGTCGACCGGGTGGTCGACGATTTCGCCGTCCACATATTCGGCCCAGCTGGCGGCCAGGCCGGCGCCCTGGGCGCTGAAGAAGTCCAGGCGGCCGCGGTAGACGCCGAAGTCGGCGGTGGATTCCAAACGTGCGGAGCGGAGCGCGCTGCGGTAGATGGTGCGCAGGTGGTCCGGGGTGATGGCGGCCAGTTCCGGGGGGATGGCGGCGTGCAGAGCCGCCAAAGCCTCGTCGGTGAGGTCATCGGATTCGCCGTCTGCCACCACGGCGGAGTCGGTGAGGCCCATTTCGGTGAAGAGGGCGGCGAGGGCGGTGCGCAGGTCGCCGATGTCGTCGCCGATCCTGCTGTCCAGCATGACCAGCGAGGCGACTTCGGCGCCGGAGGCTTGCAGGGCAACGGCGACACCGTGGGCCAGGACACCGCCGAGGGACCAGCCGAGCAGGTGGTACGGGCCGTCCGGTTGCACCGCGCGGATTTCGGCGACATAGCGGTGCACCATGTCCGCCAGCGCGGACGGGAGATAGTCCGGTTCCGACAGCACCGGGGACTGCACGCCATAGATCGGGCGATCCAGGTACTGCGCGAAACCCGCGTAGCACCAGGACAATCCGTAGAGAGGATGGATGGCGAACAGGGCGGGCCGGTCGCCTTCGGCGCGAATCGGCAGCATGACCCCCAGGCCGTCCGCGTCGTCGCCGACGCGGGCAGCCGTGATGCGCCGGGACAGCGCCTCGACGGTGGAATCGGTGAAGAACCACTGCACGCGGATCTGTGTGCCGGTCACCCGGCGCAGCCTGCTGACCGCCTTGGTGGCCACCAGGGAGGTGCCGCCGAGGGCGAAGAAGTCGTCGTCCAGTCCGACTCGCGGCACGCCGAGGACCTCGGCGAAGACGTCGGCGATGGCTTGTTCCAGCGGGGTCGAGGGCGCGCGATGGTGCCGCTCGGCCAGTTCCGGCTTCGGTAGCGCCTTACGATCCACCTTGCCTACCGGGGTCAGCGGGATCTCGTCGAGCACAACGATCGCCGCGGGCACCATGTGTTGCGGGAGACGTCGCGCCGCGTAGGCGGTCAACGCGGCCGGATCCACGGCGCGACCGGGTACGGGCAGCACGTAGGAAACCAGAACCGTTGCACCCGAGTCGTTCTCGCGGCCGATAGTGGTGACGAAATCGAGATCCTCGTGCGCGCCGAGGACGGCGTCGATCTCACCCAGCTCGATGCGGAAGCCCCGGATCTTCACCTGCGCATCGGTGCGGCCCAGGTAGTCGAACTCCCAATCGCCGCCGGCGGCGCCGGGAACGAGTCGCACCAGGTCACCGG
This sequence comes from Nocardia sp. XZ_19_385, assembly GCF_015355755.1. Lineage (NCBI taxonomy): Bacteria > Bacillati > Actinomycetota > Actinomycetes > Mycobacteriales > Nocardiaceae > Nocardia > Nocardia sp. XZ_19_385. The sequence goes on along the minus strand of NZ_JACVEE010000005.1, from coordinate 178,479 downwards.
TGCGATACATGCGCTCGCCCGCGGCGCCCCACGGGCACGCTACGAACCGGTCCGAGGTCAGCCCCGGACGATTGTGGTAGCCGCGCGCCATCGCGGCACCGGCCAGGTACAGCTCACCGGCCACGCCCGGCGGCACCGGATGCATGCGGGCGTCCAGGATCAACGCCGAAATACCGTGCACCGGAACACCGATGGTCACCGGAGTACCGGCCTGCTGCGGGCCGTAGACCGCGCCGATCGTCATCTCGGTGGGGCCGTAACCGTTGATGTACCGGCGGCCCGGCTGCCAGCGCGCCAGCAACTCCGGACCCGTCACATCGCCGCCGGCCGCCACCAACTCCAGGTGATCGAGGCCGTCCGGGTCGACGGTGCCCAGCAGCGCCGGGGTCATCACCGCGTGGGTAACCGCCTCGGCGCGCAGCAGTTCGGACAGCTCGTCGCCACCGATGATGCTCGGTGGCACAACGACCAAGGTCGCGGCGGCGTAGCACGCGGTGAGCCACTCCTCCACGGACTGATCGAAACTCGGCGAGGTCACCTGCAACATGCGATGGTGCGGGCCGATCCGATAGGCCTCGGTCGCCAGGTAGCCGATGAAACCAGCGAGCCCGCTGTGAGTGACGGTGACGCCCTTGGGCAGGCCCGTGGAACCGGAGGTGTAGATCAGGTACGCCGGATGCCGAAGATCAAGCGGCGCAGTACGTTCCGCGTCGGTGACCGGCGCGCCGGACCGGTCGGCCAGCAGCCGCTCGGTCGCGGGATCGTCGAGCGTCAGCCACGTGAGATCCGCCGGGAGTCCGGAGCTGTCGGCGGTCGCGATGAGACCGAGTACCGCGCCGGAATCGGTGAGCATGTGCTGGATCCGGTCCGGCGGGTAGGCGGGGTCGACCGGCACGAACGCGCCGCCGGTCTTGGCCACTGCCCAGATCGCGGCGATCATCTCGTAGGAACGCGCGATCGCCAGGGCCACTACCGTTTCCGGCCCCACACCGTGCGCGATCAACACCCGCGCCAGCCGCGAGGAATAGTCGTCGAGCTCGCCGTAGCTGATCGAACGGCCCTGATAGCGCACGGCGATCCGGTCCGGGCCCAGTCGCAGCCCGCGAGCGAGCAGGTCCGGCAGCAGGCCACGGTCGATCGGCTCGGGGCCGCTGATCGGAGTCAGCCGGGCATGCTCGTCGCCGGACAGCAGCGACAGTTCGCCGACCGGAAGTTCCGGCCGGTGCACGATCGCCTCCAGCAGGCGCACGAACCGTTCGGCGAACACCTCGACCGTCGACTCGTCGAACAAGTCGCGCGCGTAGGTCAGCAGCGCCGACAATCCGGATTCGGTTTCCCGTATCGTCAGCGACAGGTCGAATTGCTCGGGCAGCACGCCGGATTCGACCGCTTCGACCCGCAGCCCGGGCAGCTCGAAGCTACTTTCCGGCACGTTCTGCAACGCCAGCGACACCTGGAACAACGGGTTGCGCGCGGTGGAACGTTCCGGGTTGAGCAGTTCCACCAGTCGCTCGAACGGCAGATCCGCATGCGCGAACGCCTGCAGGTCGGCTTCCTTTGTGGCGCTCAGCAATTCGCCGAACGACCGGTCCCCCGGCGCCTGGGTGCGCAGCACGAGCGTGTTGACGAACATTCCGATGACATCGTCGATCTCGGCCGCACCGCGGCCCGCCACCGGCGTTCCGATAGCGATGTCCGCGGTGCCGGACATACGCGCCAGGAATACCGCCAGCGCGGTGTGCAGGACCATGAACAGGGTCGCGTTCTGCTCGCGCGCAACCGTTTTCAGCCGTTGGTGCAGCTCGCTACCGATAGCGAATTGCACCTGTCCGCCCGCGAAGGAGGCCAGCCGCGGCCGCGGCCGGTCCGCGGGCAGGTTCAGCTCGTCGGGCAGCCCGGCGAGGGCGCTGCGCCAGTATTCGGCCTGGGCCGAGATGAGGCTGTCCGGATCGGTTTCCGCGCCCAGCACCTCGCGTTGCCACAGCGCGAAATCGGCGTACTGGACCGGCAGTGCCGCCCAGCCCGGCGCGGTACCCGCGGCGCGAGCGGCGTATGCCAGCACCACATCCCGCGTCAACGGGCCCATGGACCAGCCGTCCGCGCTGATGTGGTGCACCACGAACGCCAGCACGTACTCGCCGTCGGCGACCTGGAACAGCTTCGCCCGCAACGGGACCTGGGAGGTCACGTCGAACCCGAGGCCGACCATGCCGCCGATCGCGGCACCCAGTTCGCCGGCGGTCACGGGCACCGGAGTGAGGTCGGGCACCGCCTGATCGGCGGGCAGGATCACCTGGTACGCGATCCCGTCACGTTCCGGATACACCGTCCGCAGCGTCTCGTGGCGCGCGATGACATCGGCGACCGCCTGCTGTAGAGCCGCCGTATCCAGCTCACCGATCAAACGCACCGCACCCGGCACGTTGTAGGCCGCCGAATCCGGATCGAATTGGTTGAGGAACCACATGCGCTGCTGCGCCAGCGACAGCGGAATGCGTTCCGGGCGTGGGCCGGCGGTGAGGGCCTTGCGTCCGCTGCCCGCGTGCTGTTCGACCTTGACGGCCAGTCCGGCGACGGTGGAGGACTCGAAGACGGTGCGCACCGGAACATTGGTGTCCAGTGCTGCGCCGAGGCGCGCGGCGACCTGGGTCGCCAGCAGCGAGTTGCCGCCGAGGTCGAAGAAGTCGTCGTCGGCGCCGACGCGGTCGCTGCCCAGCAGATCGGTGAAGACCTGCGCGACGATCTCCTCGATCGGAGTCGACGGGGCACGGAAGGCTTGCGTTTCGAACTCCGGCTCCGGCAACGCCTTTCGATCCAGCTTGCCGTTGACGTTGAGCGGGAGCGCGTCCAAGACCACGAAAGCGCTGGGCACCATGTACGACGGCAATGCAGCACTGAGCGCCGACTTCACCTGCGCCACATCGATATCCGTACCCACCAGATAGGCCACCAGGCGATCACCGGTGCGCGGGTCGGACTTCGCGAGCACCGCGGTCTGCGCGATCTCCGGCAACGCCAGCAGGGCGGCTTCGATCTCACCGAGCTCGATCCGGAAACCACGGACCTTCACCTGGAAGTCCGTACGGCCCCGATAATCCAACTCACCAGCGGTGTTCCAAGCCACCAAGTCACCGGTGCGATACATACGCTCACCCGCACCGAAGGGGTTGGCCACGAAACGATCCGCAGTCAAATCCGGGCGGCCGAAGTAACCACGCGCCAACTGCGCACCCGCCAGGTACAACTCACCCGACACACCGACCGGCACCGGCCGCAGGCGGGCATCCAGCACATAGACCTGACTGTTCCACTCCGGCGCACCGATCGACACCGACACCGCATCAGCATCGGTGACGCGATGGCTGGTGATCGACACCGCAGCCTCGGTCGGACCGTACAGGTTGAACAACTCCACCCGCGGCAACTCCCCCCGGAACCGCTGAGCCAACACCCCCGGCAGAGCCTCACCAATAGCCAGCACCCGCCACAACGAATCCGGCAGCCCACCGGCACTGAGCAGGGCATCGAGCATGGACGGCACCACATGCAAAGTGGTGACCCACTCCCGCGCCAACAGCTCATTCAAGTAAGCCGGGTCGCGATGACCATCCGGCACCGCGATCACCAGACGACCACTACACACAACAGCCGACCAGAACTCCCACACCGACAGATCGAAAGTCGCGGGAGTCTTCAACAGGAACGCATCAGCGGCATCGAGACCGAACTCGGTTGCCTTCCACAGCAACTGGTTCGCGATCGCCCCATGCGTAACCGCGACACCCTTCGGACGACCGGTCGAGCCCGAGGTAAAGATCACGTAGGCCGTGTGCTCCGGCTGCGCCGCCCTGGAGTCTGTGATCGGGGCAGTGGCGTACGCGGAGAGGTCCACCTCGTCGAGGCGCACCACCGGCACCATGGCGGTGCTGAAGTCCGTGTCGGCGTTGGTCAGCACGCACACCGGTGCCGCGACCTCGAGGATGTAATCGGTGCGCTCCGCGGCTTGATCCGGGTCGACCGGCACATAGGCGCCGCCAGCGGTGCTGACGGCGTACATCGCCACGACCAGATCGACAGACCGGCGGATGGCCAGCGCAACCCGCGACTCCGGGCCGACGCCGAGCGAGATCAGATGGCGGGCAAGCTGATTCACCCGCGCGCCGAGTTCGGCGTAGGTCAGCTGGGTGCCCGCATCGGTGACCAGCGCGGTCCCCTTCGGGTCCGCGGCAACCGCAGCGGCCAGCAGCGCAGGCAATGTGGCCGCCGAATCCAGTTGGTGCGCGGTCGCATTCCGCAGGCTCAGCGCCGCATGCTCGGTGGCGTCGAGGAGTTCGAGGTCGCCGACGGCGGTGCCCGGGGCAGCCACGATCTCGGTGAGCAGCCGCACGAAACGGTCCGCGAAGTCCTGCACCGTGCGGCGGTCGAACAGGTCCGTCGCGTAGGTGAGGAAACCGTGGATACCGGTGGGTGCGCCCTCGGCGTCGTAGGCGTCGGCGACGATCGCGTGCAGATCGAACTGGGACAGTTGACGATTGGTGTCCAGGCCCGCAACGGTCAGGCCCGGTAGCGCCAGGGCCGACCGGTCCAGGTTCTGGAAGGACAAACCGACCTGGAAGAGCGGGTGCCGGGCGGTGGAGCGGGCCGGGTTGAGCAGCTCGACCAGACGCTCGAACGGGACATCGGCGTTGGCGAAGGCCTGTAGGTCGACTTCCCGTTGCCGAGCAAGCAGTTCGGTGAAGGCCGCGTGCGGATCGTAGTGCGTGCGGAACACCAGGGTATTGACGAACATGCCGATGAGGTCATCGAGGGCGGCCTCGCCGCGGCCCGCCATCGGGGTACCGATGGCGATGTCGTCGGTACCCGAGAGCCGGGCCAGCAGGACGGCCAGCGCGGTGTGCACAACCATGAACAGGGTCGCGCCCTCGGCGCGAGCCAGTTCCGCGAGCGCGGCGTGGGTCGCGGGGTCGACGCGGAGTTCCACGCGGTCGCCGGCGTAGGACTGGACGGCGGGGCGCGGCCGGTCGCGCGGCAATTCCAGCTGGTCGGGCAGGTCGGCCAGAGCTGAACGCCAGTAAGCCACCTGCTCGGCGGCCACCGAGGCCGGGTCGTCCTCACTGCCGAGTAGTTCGCGCTGCCACAGTGCGTAGTCCGCGTATTGCACCGGCAACGGATCCCACTGTGGGGCTTCGTCTTTCGTGCGGGCGGCGTAGGCGGTCACCAGGTCGCGGGTGAGTGGGCCACCTGACAAGCCGTCACCGCTGATGTGGTGGACGACCAGAGCGAGGACGTGGTCGTGCTCGTCGATCTGGAACAGGACCGCGCGCAGCGGCGCCTCCGTGGTGACATCGAAGATCGTCGAGACCAGTTCGGCTACGGCGGATTCCACGTCGAGCGGACCGGTGCGTAGTTCCAGCTGTGGCACGTCCGCGTGCGCGGACGGCAGGATGACCTGCGTCGGGCCGTCGGCGGTCTGCGGGTACACGGTGCGCAGGACCTCGTGACGCTCGATCAGGTCGGCGAAGGCCCGGCGCAGGGCGTCCACATTCAGCTCGCCGGTCAGGCGCAGCACGAGCGGAATGTTATAGGCAGCCGACTGGGTGTCGAACCGGTTGAGGAACCACATGCGCTGCTGCGCGGGTGAGAGCGGAATGCGCTGCGGCCGTGGACCCGCCACCAGGGCGCGGCGCTCGCGGCCCCCGGTGCGGTCGGCGAGCAGGCTCGCGAGTTCGGCGACGGTCGGCGCGGAGAAGAGCAGGCGCACCGGGATCCGGGCGTGCACTGCCTCGCCGAGGCGCGCGGTCACCCGGGTCGCGAGCAGCGAGTTACCGCCGAGAGCGAAGAAGTCGTCGTCGGCCCCGGCCCGTTCGATGCCGAGCACCTCGGCGAAGACCGAAGCCACTGTCCGCTCCGCCGCCGTGGCCGGCTCGCGGTAGTTCCGGGGCGCGAATGCCGGTGCGGGCAGCGCTTTACGGTCGAGCTTGCCGACAGCTGTCAGCGGAACTTCGTCGAGGACGACGACCGTGGCGGGCACCATGTGCGGCGGGAGCGTCCGGCCCGCGAACCGCACCAGTTCGCCGGGGTCGATCGCATCGCCGGTCACGTAGGAGACGAGAACGGTCGCACCGCAGTTGTTTTCGCAGCCGACGGTCACCGAGTAGTCGACCTGCGGGTGCGCGGTGAGCACCGCGTCGATCTCGGCGAGTTCGATGCGGAAACCGCGGATCTTCACCTGGAAGTCGGTGCGGCCCAGGTACTCCAGCTCCCAGGCGGCCGCGTCGGTACCGACCCAGCGCACCAGGTCACCGGTGCGGTACATCCGCTCCCCCGGAGCACCCCAAGGGTTGGCGACGAAACGCTCGGAGGTCGCGCAGGACCGCCCCTGATAGCCGCGTGCGAGCGCCGGGCCGGCCAGGTAGAGCTCGCCGGTGGCACCGGCGGGGAGCGGTCGCAACCGGGCATCGAGCACCGCCGCCCACAACCCGGGCACGGGGTGGCCGAGCGTGACCCGCTGTCCCGCAACCAGCGTGGTGTAAGTGGCGCCGATCGTCGCTTCGGTCGGGCCGTAGCCGTTGATGAAGCGGCGGCCCGGCTGCCACCGGGCGAGGAGTTCGGGCGTGCTGGCCTCGCCGCCGGCGGAGACGACTTCCAGGTCGTCCAGGCCGGCGGGGTCGATGGTGCCGAGCAGGGCCGGGGTGATGATGGTGTGGGTGACGCGCTCCGCCCGCAGCAGGTCGTGCAGCTCGGCGCCGCCGACGATGTCCGGCGGCGAGATGACCAGGGTGGCGCCGCTGTAGAAGGCAGTGCACAGCTCTTCCACCGACTGGTCGAAGCTCGGTGAGCACACGTGCAGCATGTGATGGTCCGGGCCGAGCCCCAGGAGGTTCGCCGAGTAGGCGACGAGGCCGCCGAGACCGGCGTGCGTGACGGTGACGCCCTTGGGCAGACCGGTCGAACCGGACGTGTAGATCACATAGGCCGAATTCGAAAGCCGCAGGGGCGCAGTGCGATCGGCATCTGAGATCGGCGCAGCAGATTGTGCCGCGCACAACCGCTCGGTCGACGGGTCGTCGAGCACCAGCCAATCGACGGCATCGGGCTGACCCGGCGTGCCGGTCGTGATCCCCACAGCCACAGTGGAATCGGTGAGCATGTACCGGACCCGATCGGCCGGATAGCCCGGATCGACCGGCAGGTACGCACCGCCTGCCTTTGCGACCGCCCACACGGCGACAACCATCTCGTAGGAACGCCGCAGCGCCAGCGCCACAACGGTTTCCGGCGCGACCCCCCGCGCGATGAGGACCCGCGCCAGACGCGACGACTGCGCGTCGAGCTCGCCGTAGGTGTACGAGCGCCCGGTCTCGCGAACCGCAACCCGGTCCTGCCCGAAACAGACTCCGCGAGTGAGCAGTTCGGGCAGCAACCCGGTATCGGCAGGTGTGCCGCCACCCATCCGGGTCAGCCGCTGGTACTCGTTCCCGGCCAGCAACGGCACATCGATCACCCGGGCCGCGGGCCGCGCCACCATGCCCGCGAGCACCCGGCGTAGTCGATCGGCCACGTCTTTGGCGGTCGCGTCGGCGACCATATCGCGCCGGTACTTCAGCTGTACCAGCGTCTGCGCGCCGAGGAAGACCAGGACGGTGATCGGATAGTGCGTGAAGTCGGCGCCCTGCAGGCCCTCGACCCGGAGTCCGTCGAGCGCGCCCCCGGCCTGCCGCAGCCCTTCGACATCGACCGGGTAGGACTCGAAAACCAGCATGGTGTCGAACAATTCACCCTGTCCGGCCATGCGCTGGATCGCGCTCAGGCCGAGGTGGTGGTGATCCAGTAGCGAGACCTGTTCGGCCTGCACGGAATCCACCAGCGCACCGACCGTGGTGTCGGCGGTGAACCGGATCCGCACCGGGATGGCGTCGACGAAAAGGCCGATCATGTCGCCGATCCCGTCGAGCTGCGCCGGGCGGCCGGAGATCGTGGCGCCGAAGACGATGTCGTCGCGGCCGGTGGTGCCCGCGACGACCAGACCCCAAGCCGTCTGGATCACCGTGTTGGCGGTGACCTCGGCACCCGAGGCATAGGTGGTCAGCGCAGCGGTTTCCGTTGCGGACAGGGTGAATTCGCAGAGCCCGAATCCGGTGCCCGGGCGCGCGGGAGCGGGCAATTCGGGCCCGAGCATGGTCGGCGTGACATCGACCAGGACGTCCGACCACGCGCGTTCGGCCGCGTTCCGGTCCTGCTGGGCGAGCCAGCGCAGATAGTCGCGATACGGGCGGACCGCGGGCAGCACTCCGGCGTCGCCGCCGGCCGCGTAGAGAACCAGGAGTTCTTTCATCAACAGCGGCATGGACCAGCCGTCGAGCAGAATGTGATGCCCGGTCAGCACCAGGTGACTGTGACCGGAGTCGTTGCGGTACACCGTGAATCGCAGCAGCGGCGCGATCGCGGGGTCGAATCCGCGCTGACGCTCGTCGGCAAGGAGCCCGGGCAGATCCGCCGCCGCGACGCCGTCGACGACCTGCCACGGCACCTCGACCGCCTCGACCACCAGCTGCACCGGCGTCCCGCCGTGCGCCGAGACGAACGCGGTCCGCAGGTTCGCGTGCCGATCCAGAATGGCCTGCGCGGACCGCCGCAACCGCGCCATGTCCAGTTCGCCGCCCAGCTGCGCCGCCAACTGGATGATGTAGGCCTCGACCGATCCGTCCAAGAGTTCCATCAGCACCCGCAGCGCACCCTGCAACGGCGACAGCGGCAACACGTCGGTCAGCCCGGGGTAGTCGGACCGCCACTGGTCCAGCTCGGACTGGGAGACCCGCACCAGCGGCACATCCGACGGCGTGAGACCGCCCGCCGCCGGGTGCTTCGCATGGTCGGCGAACGCCGTCAGCGCTGCCGACCACTCCTCGGCCAGCTCCCGCACGGCCGCCTCGTCCAGGATCTCCGCCGCATACCGGAAGCTCGCTTCCATGCGCGGACCGGCGGCGGTGTCGGCGACGATCGCATTGATGTCGACGACCGCCCCGACCGGCAGGTCGTGCTCGATATCCAGCTCGCCGAGATCGCCGGTCGGCATCCAGTCGGTGTGGTCCGCGGGCGCGCCCGCCGACGCCCGGCCGAGATAGTTGAAGCCGATCTGCCCGGGATCGCCGCCGAGCAGCTCCGCGGTCTCCCGGTTCAGGTGGCGCAGCAGACCGAACCCGATGCCCTTGTCCGGCAACGCGATCAGTTGTTCCTTGACCGACTTCAGCAGCGTCGCGAGCCCCGCGGCATCGACGGCTTCGACCTCGGACAGGTCTATCGCGACCGGGTAGAGGCTGGTGAACCAGCCGAGGGTGCGCGTGAGATCGGCTCCGGGGACGACGGTTTCCTCGCGGCCATGGCCTTCGAGTCGGATCCGCGTCACCGGCGCGTCGACCCCGCGGCGCCTGCGCCAGCTACGCACCGCGAGCGCGAGCGCTGCGAGCAATGCGTCGTTGACACCCGCGCGGTACAGCGCGGGCAGTGTCGTCAGGACCGCCGTGGTGACCTCGACCGGCACCGAAACGGTGAGCGACCGCATGGTGGCGGCGGTGTCGACCGAGCGATCGATGGCTCGCGCACCCAGCAATGGATCGGGGGTGGCCAGTACTCGCTGCCAGAAATCCAGCTCGGCCGCGCGGGCGGGCGCGACCGCCGCTTCGGCGAGGCCGTGCGCCCAGCGCCGGAAGGAGGTGCCGACCGCGGGCAGCGTGATCTGCTGCCCCGCCGCGTGCTGGGTCCAGGCCAGCGCGAGATCGGGGATCAGAATGCGCCAGGACACCCCGTCGATCACGTAGTGGTGTGCCGCGATCGCCAGCACGTCCTGGCCGCCGGCACGGCGGATCCAGGTGCAGGACAGCATCCGGGCGGCCGCGGGGGCCAATGCGGCCAGCGCGGAAGCCATTGCGGCACTGCCGATTCGCGCGAGCTCCGCGCCGTCGGCCACGGCGCGCGCGTCGAGTTCCGAGATCAGTGTTCCGGCATCGACCGCCGCGCGCGGCAGTGTCTCGAACCGCCAGCGCCCGTCCTCGGACCAGACCCGGGAGCGCAGGATCTCGTGCCGATCGAGCACACCGCCGATCGTGGCGACCAGACCGGCCCGGTCGATACCTTCGGGCAGCGCCAGCACCATCGTCTGGGCGAACCGATCCGAGGAGCCGGTGGTCAGGTATTCCGCCAGGATCGGCGTCAGTGGGATATCTCCGACGCCCCCACCGGGCAACTCCGCCAGCACAATCGGCGCCTCGCCACCCACGGCCGCGACGCGGGCCAATCCGGCAACGGTCCGCTGCTCGAACACATCCCGGGCGGTGAAGACGATCCCGGCCGCCTTGGCCCGCGACACCAGCTGGATCGACATGATGCTGTCGCCGCCGATCGAGAAGAAGGAGTCCTCCACGCCGACTTCGGGCACACCCAGCACCTGCGCGAACAGTTCCGCCAGTTGCGCTTCGACAGGACCCAGCGGTGCGCGCGATGTCGCGGGTTCGAAGACCGGTTCCGGCAGGGCTTTTCGATCCAGCTTGCCGTTGCTGGTGAGTGGGAGTTCGTCGAGAACGACGATCGCGGAGGGCACCATATGCGCGGGCAGGACCGCCGCGGCGTGCTCGGTCAGCCTGGCTGGTTCGACCGTATGCTGCTGGGCCGCAAGGACATACGACACCAGTGCCGTCGATCCGGAGGGCAGCGTCCGCCCGAGGGTGACGGCGAACTCGACATCCGGATGCCCGCTCAGCACCGCGTCGATCTCGCCGAGTTCGACGCGGAAGCCACGCACCTTCACCTGCGCGTCGGAACGCCCGACATAGTCGAGCTGCCAGTCGGTTCCGGTCCCGGCGCACCAGCGCACGATGTCGCCGGTGCGATACATCCGCGCGCCGGACGCACCCCACGGATTCGGGACGAACCGTTCGGCGGTCAACCCGGCCCGGTTGCGGTAGCCCCGCGCCAGGCCGCCACCCGCCAGATACAGCTCGCCCGCGACGCCCGGCGGCACCGGATTCAATCGTGCGTCGAGCACCAGGGCGGACATGCCGCGCAACGGCGCACCGATGGTAATCCGCTGCCCTGGCACCAATTCCACGAACGACGACATGATGGTCGCCTCGGTCGGCCCGTAGGCGTTGAGGAAGCGGCGGCCGGGCTGCCATTTCGCCAGCAGCTCGGGGGTCAGCACATCACCGCCGACGAACACCACCTCGAACTGGTCGAGACCGGCCGGATCGACGGTGCCGAGCACCGCCGGAGTGATGATCGAGTGCGTGACCGCCTCGGTGCGCAGCAGGTCGCCGAGTTCGGCGCCTCCGGCGATCGATGACGGCACGATGACCAGCGTCGCGCCAACGGCCAACGCGCACATCCACTCCAGCACGGAGGGATCGAAGCTGGGCGAGCAGATGTGCAGGAACCGATGGTGCGATTCCAGCTCGTAGCCGCGGACCGCCGCGTCGAGCAGGCCACCGAGTCCGGTGTGGGTGACGGTGACGCCCTTGGGCAGCCCGGTGGAACCGGACGTGTAAATGACATAGGCGGGGTGCCGAAGGTGCAGCGGCGCAATACGATCCGCGTCCGCTACCGGAGCATCCGATTGTGCGGCGCACAGTTCGGCCGTCGTGGGATGGTCGAGCAGTAGCCAGTCCACTCCGCCGGGCAAGCCGTCCACGTACTCGGCGGTGGTAATGCCCAGCACCGCACCGGAATCGGTGATCATGTGCCGCACCCGATCCGCCGGGTAACCGGGGTCGACGGGCACGTGCGCGCCACCGGCCTTGGCGATCGCCAGCACCGCTGTCACCATCTCGGCGGACCGGGGTAGCGACACCGCCACCAGAGCTTCCGGCCCGACACCGCGTTCGATCAGCACGCGCGCCAATCGCGAACTGCGGTCATCGAGTTCGCCGTAGGTGATCGACCGGCCGCGGTCGCGCACGGCAACCCGATCCCGCCCGAGTGCTACTCCCCTGGTCATCAGGTCGGGCAGCAGCCCGGTGGCCATCACGCTGTCCTCGGTCACCCGGGTCAGCTGGGCCAGCTCGTCACCACCGAGTAGCGGCAGATCCCCGACGGGAGTCTCCGGCTGCCGCACGGCGGCCGCGAGCAGGCGGATGAACCGCTCGGCAAGGACCTCGACTGTGTGGCGGTCGAACAACTCGGAGGCGAACCCGAAGTCCGCGGCGATGCCCGCGGAGTTGTGCGCTTCCCGAATATGGAGGGCGAGTTCATGTTTCGGCAGCGCCGTGCCGCTCCGGCGGACGGGAGGCTCGCCGTCGGACAAGATGACCTGCACGAGAGACCCGCGCGCGACCACGCCGGTGGCGGACCGCTCGGATTCCACCAGGGCGGCCAGCGCACCGAACGACAGGTCGGTGCGCGTGAAGACCTGAAGTGCGACCTCTTTCGCCTCCGCGAGCAGATACTCGAAAGACATCTGCCCGGATATCCGGGTCCGCAGGACCACACCATCGGCCCAGTCGTCGCCCGCGCCAACGGAGCGGACCAGAGTTCCGATGGGGATATCGTCGGCACCCGATAGTCGCGCGAGGAGCAGCGCGAGAGTCGCATGGGCGACGGTGAAGACCGTGGTGTCGCGGCTGCGCGCGAATTGGTGCAGGCGAAGGTGGAGATCGGCCGCGATATCGACGGCTACGTGCTGGTCAGCGGAGGCGACCGCCGTCGTTCTCGGGCGATCCACCGGGAGGTTCAGTTCCTCCGGAAGGTCGGCCAGCGCGGCACGCCAGTACCGCGTCTGCGCGATCAGGTCGTTGCGCTCACAGAAGTGCCGCTCCAGCTCCGCGGGTGTGCGCTCGGGTGCGGCGACGAATTCGGCGAGCACCGCGCGCAATCGGTTCGCGAGCGCTTCGGCCGTCGCGGTGTCGACCATGTCGTGGCGATGCTGCACACCGATCCGCAGTTCGGCGCCCAGCTCGACCTGCACCGCGACCGGGTAGTGGGTGAGGTTGCCGCCGTGCAGGCCGACGATTTCCAGGCCGTCGATCGACCCGTAGGCCAGGCGGAGACCGTCGGCGTCGACCGGATACGACTCGTAGGCCAGCAGTGAATCGAACAGCTCGCCCGCGCCGGCGACGCGTTGAATCTCGGCCAGGCCCAGGTGATGCGCCTCCAGCAGCGAAACCTGTTCGGACTGCAGTTGTTTCAGCAGCTCGCGCACCGGCGCCTGGGCGTCGAAACGCATCCGCACGGGAATCGTGTTGGCGAACAGGCCGACCATCGCGTCGACACCGTCGAGCTGCGGCGGCCGCCCGGACACCACCGCGCCGAAGACGATGTCCTCGACGCCGGTGCAGGAGGCCAGCACCAGACCCCAAGCCGCCTGGATCACCGTGTTCACCGTGACCTCGGTGGTGGCGGCGAACGCTTGCAGCGCCGCGGTTTCGGCGGCGGTCAGGTCGGCGGCGCACATTCCGTGGCCGTCGGCCGGAATCACGGGTGGGGCAAGGGCTTCGGTCAGCCTGGTAGGCCGCGCGCCGGACAGCGCCGCCTTCCAGATGTCCAGGGTGGCGTCCCGGTCGTAGCGCGCCAGCCAGGCCAGGTAGTCGCGATAGGGCCGGACGCGCGGCAGGACCGCCGAATCACCGTCCGCCGCATAGGAAAGCAGCAGCTCCTTCATCAGCAGCGGCATCGACCAGCCATCCAGCAGCAGGTGATGCGCGGTCAGTACCAGGTGCGTGCGGCCGGAGTCAGTGCGGTACACCGTGAATCGCAGCAGTGGGGCGACGGCCGGATCGAATCCCGCCAGCTGTTCGGCGGCGAGCAGCGACTCGGGATCGGTGTCGGCCGTGTCCCGCACCTGCCAGGAAACCGAAAGTCCCTCGGCGACAAGCTGAACCGGAATGCCGTCGGCCGTGGCACCGAACGCGGTGCGCAGGATCGCGTGCCGCTCCAGCACGGTCTGCGCGGCTCGCCGCAACCGGTCCAGGTCGACCACACCGGCCAGCTCGACCGCCAACTGCAGCAGATAGGGGTCGGACTCGGAAATCTGTGTGAGATAGAGCAATCCGAGCTGTAGCGGTGACGGCGGCAGGACATCCACCAGCCCGGGGCGCTGACGCTGCCAGGTATCGAGTTCGTTCTGGACGACCCGCACCAGCGGCACGTCGGACGGCGTCAGCCCACCGGCGGCCGGATCCTGCACATGCTCGGCGAGCCGGGTCAGCGCGGCCACCCAGTGCTCGGCCAGCTCCCGCACCTCGGTTTCGGCGAGGATCTCCGACGCGTAGGCGAACGAGGCGGTCAACTGCGCACCATCGGTGACGATCGCGTTGATGTCCACGACGGCGGCCGCGGGCATCGCCGGATCCTGGGCGGCCTCGGGCTCGCCCCAAGCACCGGTGGGCAGCCAGCTGTGCTCGGTCAATCCCTCGTCGCCGGTGGAGATCCGGCCGAGGTAGTTGAACCCGATCTGGCCGAGCGAACCGCCCAGCTGGCCCCCTGCGCCCGGATCGAGATGGCGCAGCATGCCGAAACCGATGCCCTTGTCCGGCACTACGAGCAGCTGTTCCTTGACGGATTTCAGGATCGCGCCGAGCGCCGCACCATCGGCCGGGTGGCCGGAAAGATCGAGAGCCACCGGGTACATGGTGGTGAACCAGCCGACGGTGCGCGTCAAATCCGCACCGGCGACCGCGTTTTCCTCGCGGCCGTGGCCCTCGAGGCGAATGCGGGTGGTCGCCGCGTCGACGCCGCGGTCGGCCCGCCAGGTCCGCACCGCCAAGGCCAGTGCGGCGAGCAGTCCGTCGTTGACCCCGCCGCGGTACCGGCTGGGTAACTCGGTCAGCACCGCGTGCGTGACAGCGGCGGGCACCGTGACGGTGAATCGGCGCACCGTAGCCACGGTGTCGCGCGCCCGATCCAGATCGCGGGCTCCGAGGGGCGGATCGGCGACGGCCAAAACCTGCTGCCAGTACGGCAATTCAGCGCTCCGGTCGGCCTCGGCCAGACCGTGCGCCCAGCGCCGGAAAGAGGTGCCGACCGCGGGCAGAGTGACCGGCTGAGCGTTGCGCAGCTGGGCCCAGGCGGCAACCAGGTCGGAGACGAGAATCCGCCACGACACGCCATCGATCACATAGTGATGCACCGCGAGGATCAGCGCGTCCGGCCCGTCGGGCCGCGCCAGCCAGGTGCAAGCGAGCATGCGCCCCGCTGCCGGGTCCAAGGTGTTCAGCGCGGAATCCATTGCGGCGCAAGCGGCTACGGACAGTTCCGCGGGCACCAGCCCGGCGGGCACCTCGACGCGGGTCAGCAGCGCGTCCACATCCACCGCACCGGGCGGCAGTGTCCGCAGCCGCCACTCCCCCGCCACCGGCCCCAGCTGCGCACGCAGCGTGTCGTGGTGGTCGACCACGGCGGTCAGCGTGTCCACCAAAGCTTTTCGATCGATATCCGCCGGCAGCTCCAGCACCATCTGCTGGGTGAACCGGTCGGAGCTGCCGTGCTCCAGATAGGCCGCCAGCACCGGCGTCAGCGGGATGTCGCCGACCCCGCCGCCGGGCAGTTCCGCGAGCGCCGGCACCGCCTCGGTCCCGGCCACGGCGACTCGCGCCAGCCCTGCCACCGTGCGCTGCTCGAACACATCCTGCGGCGTGAACACGATCCCCGCCGCCCGCGCCCGCGACACCAGCTGGATCGACAGAATGCTGTCCCCGCCGGCGGCGAAGAACGAATCCTCGGCACCGATTCGGTCCACTCCGAGGACCTGGGCGAACAACTCGGCGATCCGAGTTTCCAGCGCGCCCTCCGGAGCCCGGGAGGCCGCCGCCTCGAATACCGGTTCCGGCAACGCCTGCCGGTCGAGTTTTCCGTTGGGGGTCAGGGGAATAGCGTCCAGCGCCACGAACGCCGACGGCACCATGTGGCTGGGCAGCGTGGCTCCGACGAACCGCGCGAGCTCCGCCTTGTCCAGCTCGAACCCGTTGCGTGGCAGCACATACGACACCAGCAGCGTCGCACCCGACGGCGCGGTCTTGCCGAGGGTCGCGGCGTAGTCGATGTCTGGATGCGCGGTCAGCGCGGCGTCGATCTCGCCGAGTTCGATGCGGAAACCGCGCACCTTCACCTGGAAGTCCGTGCGGCCGAGGTACTCCAGCGTCCCGTCGCCCCGGCGGCGCACCAGATCACCGGTGCGATACATCCGCGCGCCCGGCGTGCCGAACGGATTGGCCACGAACCGCTCGGCCGTCAGCCCCGCCCGCCCCAGGTACCCCTGCGCGAGCGCGGGCCCGGAGAGATAGAGCTCACCGGTCACCTCGGCGGGCACCGGCCGCAAGCGCGAATCCAGCACGACCGCACCGACTCCCGCGAGCGCGGCGCCCATGGTGATCGGCTCGCCCGGCCGCAGCTCGCCGGTGCCGGTGGCGAGGATGGTGGCCTCGGTCGGCCCGTAGCCGTTGAAGAAGGACCGCCCAGGCGCCCACCGCTCGACCAGGCCCGGCCCGAACGCGTCGCCCGCGACGACCACGGTGCGCAGCGCGTCCAGCCCGGCCGGATCCACGGACTCCAGCGCGGCCGGGGTGATCAGCAGGTGCGTAACCCGCTCCGCCCGAAGCAGATCAGCGAGATCCGCACCGCCGAACACCGATGGCGGTGAGATAACCAGCGTCGCACCGGAACTGAAGGCCAGCAGCAACTCCAGCACCGACACGTCGAAATTCGGCGAACAGACGTGCAGCACACGGGAATCCCCGTGCACTGCGTACCGCTCGCGCTGCGCGGTGACCAGCGTGGCCAGACCGGCGTGGGTCACCACGACACCCTTCGGGCGGCCGGTGGACCCGGAGGTGTAGATGACATAGGCCGGATGCTGATCGCTGAGCGTGCGCACCCGGTCGAGGTAGGAGACCGGATGCGCGGGCTGTGCCGCGATGCGTTCCCGGAGCCCCGGCTCGTCGATCGCGAGCCACTCGGTGCCCACACTCTCCCGCTGCGCGTCGTCCAGGCGCGCGCGATGCGCCGAGCCGGTCACACCGAGGACGGCCCGGGAGTCGGCGAGCAGGTAATCGATGCGCTCGGCGGGCAGCGTGGGATCCACCGGCACATAGGCCGCGCCGGTCTTGGCGACCGCCCACACCGCTAGCACCGATTCGATCGAGCGGGTGAATCCGACGGCCACGACATCGCCTGGGCCGACCCCGCGCTCGATCAGCTCCCGGGCTAGCCGCGACGACGCTTCGTCGAGTTCGGTGTAGGTGAGCTGGCGCTGATCCGCGGGCGCGCCGGTCGAGTTGTAGCGAACGGCTATCGAACCGGCCGCGGATTCGACAGCGGCGGTGAGCAACTGAACGAACAGCGGACTGCTGGACCGGCGACGATTTCGACCTCGAACAGCGCGACGAACCCCATCCATTCGAGTACTACATCCCTCTCACGCCGAGCCCGATCTTGTTCCGAAATCCCCGAAACGAACAACGCAAGACCGAAGCTTTCGGGGCAGATCGGTCCCCTATCAGACCACAGTCCGCACACTCTTGGCGCGCCAGCTCTGTGATCTGCGACAACAGCGGGCTTTGGTAGCCAGGCCATAGCCAGCGGCGCGGGTCAGCCTCGGGACGCGTTGCGGGCGGTGCCGCGATGGGCGGTGACGGTGGCAGGGTCCTCGGGCCAGGCGTGCTTGGGGTAGCGGCCGCGCAGATCGGCCCGGACCTGCGGCCAGCCGGTGCGCCAGAAGGAGGCGAGGTCAGCGGTCACCGCGGCCGGACGGCGCGCCGGGGAGAGCAGATGCAGCACGACCGGGACCCGGCCGCCGGCCAGTCGCGGGGTGTCCGTCCAGCCGAAGATCTCCTGGACTTTTACCGCCAGAACGGGTGGATCCGCGGCATAGTCGAGGCGGATCCGGCTGCCGGAGGGCACTTCGAGCCGTTCCGGCGCGAGCTCGTCGAAGCGGGCGGCCTCCGGCCAGGGCAGCAGGCGGCGCAATGCCCGCTCCGCGTCGATGCGTTCCAGATCGGCGCGGCGGCGGGCGGCGCCGAGCTCCGGGCCGAGCCAGCTGTCGAAGTCGGCGAGCAACCCGGCGTCGTCGACAGCGGGCCAGGGGGCGCCGAGCGTGCGGTGCAGGAAATCCAGTCGCTGCCGCAGCGCGAGCGCGTCGTCGTTCCACCGCAGCAGGTCGAGGGCGAAGCCGCGGCGGACGGCGGCGGCGACCAGCGCCGGATCGGGGTCGCGTAATGGCTGCTCCGACAACACGATCGCGCCCAGGCGCGTCACCCGGCGGGCGACCACGTCGCCGTCGATCCAGTCCACCTCGTCGACGGTGCCGAGCAGATTCGGCGCCGCCCGGCGGGCCAGCTCGGCATCGGCGTTGGCGGCCAGGCGAATTCGGCCTTCGGAGCGACCGGGATCTCGGGCCGCACCGGCAATCGCGAGCCACTCCGCGTCGCCCAGACCCGAACCGGGCGGCAGCATCGCCGCCGTTCCACCTGCCATCAGATAGCTCGTCGAACCCGGCCCGCGACGGCGGGCCAGGCGCTCCGGATAGGCAAGTGCGGCAACATAAGCCGGATCATCCTCACCTACGGAAGCGCCCTGCACCAGCCGGGCGATGCGCTCGACCTCTCGCTTCCAGCGCGCCGGTTGGTCCCGGCGGAGAGATCGGATCGCGGCGACGAGATCGGTTGCGGGCGACAAGGTGTCGTCGTCCAGCAACACCACTACCTCGGCGGCCGCCCGCGCACCCACCACGGGCGCGCCATCGAGCAGCGCACGCGCCAGCCGAGGATGCAGGCCGATCGCTGCCATCCGGCGGCCCCGATCTGTCACCGCCCCATCGGATTCCACCGCCCCCAGCGCACTCAGCACCGCACGCCCCGCGTTCAGGCCACCGGCGGGCGGCGCGTCCCACCACGCCAGCCCCTGCCCATCGGCCGTGCCCCAGCAGGCCAGTTCCAAAGCCAGGCGAGTCAGGTCGGCGGTGCGGATCTCCGGTTCGGGATAGGCCGGCAAAGTCGCGTGCTCGTGCTCGGGCCAGCAGCGCCACGCCTTGCCCGGCGCTTCACGGCCGGCTCGACCCGCCCGCTGCTCGGCCACCGCCGCCGATACCCGGACCGTCGCCAGCCCGGACAGGCCGCGCCGGTGATCGATGCGCGGCACCCGTGCGACCCCCGAATCGACCACCGCTCGCACTCCGGGCACCGTCAGGCTGGATTCGGCGACCGCCGTGGCCAGGACGACCCGCCGCCGCGCACCGGGGCGCAATGCGCTGTCCTGATGCGCGGCTGACAGGCGGCCGTGCAGCGGGACGACATCCACGTCGGCCACACCCGACAACAGGTCCGCGGTGCGGCGGATCTCCGCCGCGCCCGGCAAGAAAACCAGGATGTCACCGTCGGTTTCGGCCAGTGCGCTGCGCGTCGCGCGCGCCACCTGCGCTTCGATCCGCTCCCGCGGTAGCGGCGGCACATAGGCGAATTCGACGGGGAACGCTCGACCGTGCACCTCGAGCACCGGGGCGGGGACCGTGCTCGTCCCACTCTGAGCGACATCTCCGAACCTTGGCTGAGGGTTGTCGCTGGCAGTGGGACTGCGCCCTAATAGAGCAGCCAGCCGGTCTGCGGCGACGGTGGCCGAGGTGGCCAGCACCCGCAGATCCGGACGCAGGCCCGCACGCGCGTCGAGCAGCAGCGCCAGCAGCAGATCGGCATCGAGATGGCGTTCGTGGCATTCGTCCAGTACCACCACGTCCACGCCGGACAGCTCCGGATCGTTCTGTAACCGGCGCACCAGCAGGCCGGAGGTGACGACCTCGATCCGTGTCTTCGGCCCTACCCGGCGATCGCCGCGCACCGAGTAGCCGACGGTGCCCCCGACCTGCTCCCCCAGCAGCGCCGCCATCCGGGCCGCCGCCGCACGGGCAGCCAACCGGCGCGGCTCCGCGACCACGATTCGGCCGCCGGTCGCCGCCGCCAGGGCCAGCGGCACCAATGTGGTCTTTCCCGTACCGGGCGGCGCCACCAGCACCGCGGTGCCCGCGGCGGCCAGCGTCTCGGTGATCCGAGTCAGATGCGGCCGCACGGGCAGGTCGGGAAGTTCGGGCAGGTTCATCACCGATCAGTCTGCCGCGCCCGGTCGGCCCGGCTGCGATCCGGGCAGCTCGCCCGGTCGCGGAGGCGACGGGGACCCGCGCCGCCGGTGCCCGGAACTCAGTCGAAAGGTGAGCGGTCGATGCCGCAGCGGGTGCCGTCCGGCGGCAGCACGCCGGTGAACAGGTACTCCCGTTTGATGCGCTCGGCGCAGGAACTCGGCACGTACATGCTGCTGTGGCCCGCGCCCTCGATCACCACCACGCGCGCCTCGGCCAGCTGGTCGGCGCCGGCGTAGGCGCCGTGCAGCGGGGTCGCGGGGTCGAATCGGCTGTTGAGCACCAGGATCGGTGCGGCGGTGCGGCGATCCCACGGACCGGTGTAGCGGTCGGCGTCGCGGCCCTGCCAGAAAGCGCAAGTGGCGCTGCCGAATACCGGAATGCGCCCGAAGTAGGGCACCCGCAGATCCTCCGAAACCGCTGCGCGGGTGTAGATCTCCGGATCGGTCGGCACGGTGCTGTCGGCGCACTGGATGGCATGGAAGGCCTCGGTGCGGTTGCCGGTGTAGGACGCGCCCTTGGCGATCGGCAGGATGCCGGGCAGCGTGGTGCCCGCGTCGAACAGCTGCTGCAGCAGGCTCGCCAGTTCCGGGTAGGTGGCGGACTGCGAAAGTTCCGCTGCCGCATTGATGATCGCCGAATACGTCCAGGCTTGGCCGTCCAGCCGGATCGGGGATAGTCGAGCCCGCTCGGCGAGCACGATCCACTTCAGCTTCGGCTCCCCGGCGGCGAACGCGCACCGTGGTCCCGCCGCCGAGCACTGCCGCAGGAACGCGTCGAAGGTTTCCGAGATGCCCTGGGCTACATCTTGTCTGGTGTCCAGGGGTACGACGGTGCCCTGTCCCTCGTGGCCGTCGACATTGCCCTCGAAGTCCATCGACCCGTCGAACGCCATGGCTCGCACCCGGCTCGGGAACATGTTCGCGTAGACCGCGCCGACCTGGGTGCCGTAGGAAATGCCGTGGTAGGTCAGTTTCGGGTCGCCCACCGCGCGACGCAGCAGTTCCAGGTCGCGGGCGGTGTTAGCGGTGGAGGCGTGGTCCAGGATCGGACCGGCCTGCTGCTTGCACCGCTCGCCGAATTCCCGGGACCAGTTGTAGAAGGCGGTCTCTTCGCCTGGAGCCGTGGGCATTTCGGGCACCGAGCCGAGGAACGCCAGCTGCTCCTGCACGGTCGAGAAGCACCGCGCCGCCGAGCTGCGCGCCACCGCGCGCGGATCCCAGGACACCAGATCGAACTGCGCGCGCAGCTCGTCGGAGAACAACCACGGCCAGTGCGCGCGCTCGCGCAACCGATCGACGCCGGACGGGCCGGGCCCACCGAAGTTGACGAACAACGTGCCGATACGACGCCCCGGATCGGCGGCCGGCAGCTTGATCACTGCCAGGTCGATCTGCGCGCCGTTGGGCTGGTTGTAGTCCAACGGGACCCGCGCCGAAGCACATTCGAACCCGTCCTGGCAGTCCGACCAGCCCAGCACCGGGGTGTAGGCAGCCGAGGCCAGCGGATCTACATAGGAATCGGCGTCGTTCGCGGCGGCGGGTACCGGCATCCCGAGGACGGCGACTGCCAGCGCCAGAGCCGAGGCGGCGCGCCGGACCCATCGAAACCTGTTGGGTCCCACACGCGCATCCAAACCAGAGCCTCCTGCAACCGAGCGACGAACCGGGTGATCGTGCCATACCCGCGAGATCGGGTGCCACAAACGGAGACCTTGACCACACCCCGGCGCCGGCGCGGCCGGCTACTTGGCGGGGAGCTCGACGCCGGTCGCCGCGGCGATGTCGGCGAACATCCCCTCGGCGGCCTGGATACCGATGCCCGACATCCAGATCTCGTCGTCGACCTCGATTGCCTTGCCGTTCTTCACCGCGGGCAGATCCCGCCAGATCGGGCCCGCGGTGACGCCCTTCTTCTCGGTCTTGTCCGGGTCGTCGATGGTGGCGATGAAGATCAGCTCGGCATCGGCCAGATCGATCTGCTCCGGACTGATCTCCTTCATGATCTTCGCGTCTGGGCCGTCGGCGATCTGGGATTGCGGACGCGCCAGACCGATATCACCGAGCACCACACCGCTGTAGGAATTGCTCATGTACAGCCGGGTGGGTCCGGCCAGGAAGCGGATCACCGAAACCGTCGGCAGCGCACCGTTCTTGGCCTTGATCGCAGCGCCGAGTGCGCGGGCCCGATCCTCGTAGTTCTTCAGGGCCGTCGCGACCTGCTCGTCCAAGCCCAGCGCCTTACCGTGCACCAGTAGGTTGGCTTTCCAAGGGCCACCGGTGGTTTCGGTGAACACGGTCGGCGCGATGCCGCTCAGCTTGTCGTAGATCTTGTCGTGGCGCACCT
The DNA here is from genome assembly GCF_015355755.1 of Nocardia sp. XZ_19_385. Classification (NCBI taxonomy): domain Bacteria; kingdom Bacillati; phylum Actinomycetota; class Actinomycetes; order Mycobacteriales; family Nocardiaceae; genus Nocardia; species Nocardia sp. XZ_19_385. Next base: position 156,026 of record NZ_JACVEE010000005.1, on the reverse strand, counting down.
TCGAGGACAGGATCAGGTCCGGCTTCAAGGAGGCGACGCGTTCCAGATTCGGCTCCAGCAGCGGGCCGACATCGGTCACCCCGTCGGCCTTGTCGCCCAGGTACGCCGGGAATCCGCCGCGCGTCTTGGTGTGCGGCACCACCGCACCGACCGGCTTGATGCCGAGCAGGGTCACCGAGTCGAGCTCGGCGGTGTCGAGCACCACCACCCGCTTGGGCGCCTTCGGGATCGTCACCTGACCCTTCACGGTGTCCAGGGTGCGCGGGAAGGCGCCCTGCGCGACCGCGGCGGCGCCGGAATCGGTTGCGGCGGAGTCACTTCCGCAGGCAGTCAGGCCGGAGAGGCCGAGGCCGGCCGCGATCAGCGCGACGCCGAGGCGGCCGAATCCGGGCAGGCGAAATCGTCGGGTGGACATGATTCGTCCTCATTTCTGGTTGGGGTTCGGGGCAACCGCTCAGACACGAGCGGCGGTGTGCCGGGCTGCTCTGCTACGCGGAACGACCAGCGGGGTCCCGGTTTCCGGGTCGGGTATCACCAGGGCGTCGACACCGAACACGGTGCGCACCAAGTCCGCGTCGAGCACCTTCGCGGGCGGACCGGCCGCGGCCAGGCGGCCGTCGTGCAGGACCACCAGGTGATCGGCGTAGCGGGCGGCCTGGCCGAGGTCGTGCAGCACCATGACCACGGTGCGCCCGGCTTCGGCATGCAGATCGGCGACCAGGTCGAGCACGTCGAGCTGATGGCGCAGGTCCAGGAAGGTGGTCGGCTCGTCGAGCAGCAACACCTCGGTGTCCTGCGCCAAAGCCATTGCGATCCAAGCTCTTTGGCGCTGGCCGCCGGAGAGCTGGTCCACCTGTTGAGCGCGCAGCTCGGTGGTGCCGGTGCGGCGCAACGCGTCCTCGACCGCGGCCTGGTCCACGGGCGACCACGGTCGCAGCAATCGCTGATGCGGATACCGGCCCAGCCGTACCAGCGCCTCGACGGTGATCGCCTCCGGCGTGATCGGCTGCTGCGGCAGCAATCCCAGCCGCAACGCCAGCGCCCGCGCCGGCATCCGGTGAATATCGGCGCCGTCGAGGGTGACCGTCCCGCCGGACGGCCGCAGCAGCCGGGTCAGCCCGCGCAACAGTGTGGACTTCCCGCAGGCGTTCGGGCCGACGATCGCGGTCACCGCGCCGCCGGGCAGCTCCAGATCCAGGCCGTCGATCACGGCGCGATCGCCGTAGCGCAGGCCGAGGTCCCGCGCGGCCAATTCGTTGGGGCTCATGCGGTTCTCCGATTGACCGGGCTGCTCTCCCGCAGCATCAAATACAACAACCACGGCGCGCCGATGGTGGCGGTGAGGATGCCGACCGGCAGTCCCTCGACCGGAAGCAGGTGCTGTACCACCTGATCGCAGCCCACCAGCAGCACCGCACCCGCCAGGCCGGTGACCGCGAGGGTCGCCGCGGTCGGCGGACCGACCAGCAGCCGCACCAGCTGCGGCACGGCCAGCGCCACGAACGCGATCGGCCCGGTGAGTGCCGCCGCCAGCGCGGCCAGCGCCACCGTCGTCACCAGCAGCTGCAACCGCGCCGAGGACACCGAGATGCCGAGCGTGCCGGCCGACTCGTCGCCCAGATCCAGCACGGCGAGCTTCCGGTATTGCAGGAACAGCAATCCCAGCACCAGCGCCGACGCGACGGCGGCGCCCTGCACTTCGGGCCAGGTGCGCCCGTAGAGCGAACCCGCGGTCCACTGCTCCGCCGCGCCCGCCAGCTCCCGGGGGAACCGCACCACGATCAAGTTCACCGCGGCCGCCAGACCCGCCTGCACCGCCAGACCGACCAGCACCAGCCGCGTCACCGGAAACCCGGCCCGCCAGCCGATCGCCGCGAGCAGCAGCACCGCGAGGAAGCCACCGGCCAACGCCCCCACCGGGATCAGCGCTTGACTCGCTCCGATAGCGAGCACCACCACCGCACCCAGCGAGGCGCCGCCGGTCACGCCCATCACGTCGGGCGAGGCCAGCGGATTGCGGAAAAGTCGTTGCAGCACAGCGCCCGACGCGGCCAGGCCCGCACCGGCAAGGACACCCGCGATCAGCCGCGGGGCCCGGAACTCCTGCACGATGTACACCTCGCCGGGGTCGCCCGACCCGAACGCGGCGCGTAGCGCAGTCATCGCCGACATCTGGACTTCGCCGACAGTCAGGGCAATCGTCGCCAGTACCACCAGCGCGGCGGCGCACAGCACGCCGACGAGCAGGGTCCGCCTCGCACGCACGTTGTTCATCACACCTCCCGGCGGCGGGCGAGCAGGGCCAGCAGCGGCGCACCGAGGAACGCGCTGATGATGCCGACCTCCAGCTCCCCGGGCCGGGCGATGACGCGGCCCACGATGTCCGCGCCGAGCAACAGCAGCGGCCCGGCGATCAGGCAGCCCGGCAGGATTCGGCGCTGGTCGTTGCCGAGCACCAACCGCACCAGATGCGGCGCGGCCAGACCGATGAACGCGATCGGCCCGGCGACGGCGACCGCCGAACCGGCCAGCAGCACCACCGACACCATGCCCGCCAAACGAATCCGGGCCACCGGCAAACCGAGTGACACGGCCGCCTCGTCACCGAGGGCAAGAGTATTGAGCGCGGGCGCGATCGCCAGCCCGGCCACCGCACCGAGGGCGAAGGTGGGCAACATCGGAGTCAACACGTCGAAATCGCGCCCGGCGATCGACCCGGCGATCCAGAAGCGCGCCTCGTCGAGGGTGCGCTCGCTGAACAACAGCACCGCCGAGGTCCAGGAGACCAGCACCAGGTGCAGCACCGTGCCGCCGAGAACCAGTCGCGTCGGGTCCAGATCTCCGGCCCGGCGACCCAGCGTCAGGGTGAACAGCGCGGCCCCGGCGGCGCCGGCGAAGGCGAACCACACGAACTGGACCGGATGTGCGAGGTGCAACGCGAAAATCGCCACGACCACCGCGAAACTCGCGCCCGCGTTGATCCCCATCGTGGTCGGCGCGGCCAGCGGATTGCGCGTCACACCCTGGAGCACCGCGCCGGCCAGCCCGAGGGCCGCACCGACCACGAGACCAACGATCGTGCGTGGCAGCCGCAAGCCCGTGACGGCCATCGCGTCGCGCCCCTGCGCATCGCCCAGCAGCGCGTCGACCACGGTGCCCAGGGGCACCGAACGCGCCCCGAAAGCCAGGCTCAGCAGGCAGACCAGCAGCAGCGCAGCAAACGCCAGGAGCAGCACCGGTATTCGGTACCGCATCGAGGGCCCGCGGGCCGTGTCTACCGATGCCATGGACGGAGAGTATAGGTTAGGCATGCCTAATCTGCGCAAGGCGGGGGCAGGTGGCACAGAGCTCGTCCGGCCGGACCGTATAGAAGAGACAGCAGGTGGTCTGAGTACGGGCCGAGTCCGGACCGGGCCGGAAACCCGCGCCGCCCAGGTACGGCGGAGTCCCGCCGGGCAGCAGGACGTTCGCGGCCGCCGCGGCGGCCGCGGGCCGGCCGAGGGCGGTGCCGAGATGCCAGAGCCCACTCGCGAGTTGGTCGGTGGCCAAGCCCCATATGCTCCGGGGCCGGCGGCGCATGACCGGACCGAAGGCATCGAGAACCGGGGCCAGATGCGCGGCGACAACTCCGCGCAACTCCGCGCCCAGCGCCTCCTCGTCCGCGACGGCGCGAACGTCGGCCCGCCGGGCAATGGAATCCCCTGGCAGGCAAATGATTTCGTCGGCCTCGACGACCAGTTCCCGGTCCTGCCAGGCGTAGGCGACGCGATCCAGCGCGACCCGGGGCACGCGCCGTTCCAAGAACCACGGCGCGCTCATGGCCAGGCACGCGGTGAACGCGTACCGGCGCAGCACCCAGGTGGCGGCGACATCCCGGCGGGGAGCCGTACCGTAGGCCTCGACGGCGCGTTGCTCCTCCGCCTCGATCATGCGCTCGATGACCGCGAAATCCGTTGCGAGCGAACCCCCTTGAACCCACTGACCGCCCGCGGCACGGCCCACTCCGACCCGCACCACGGGGAGCAGTCCTCCTAGCCGCCGATAGGCGTCGACGAGCGGCACGAGTAGCCCCACCTTCCGAGAGAGTCCGTCCGCCAAATACTAAGGTAAGCCTTACCTAGTGGCAATCCTGGCAGTGCGGCGAGCTCAGGGGGTCGGACGCGTTGCTCGCATCACATCCGTGACTGCCGCGCGGGGCGATCGCGAAGCTGGTTCGTCTGGCGCACACGCCATTTCGTGACCCAAATACCAGTACCGATTGTTAACCACGAAGTACGGCGGTGTTCGCATCGTGTTTACGATGTCCGAATGCTCATTCTCGACCCGCACGAACGTTCGACCCCCGCTGCCGGGATTGTTCGGCGGGAAGGGCATTTCCGTCCTCTCACGATCTGGGGCGGCATCGCCGCCGCGGTACTGGTGCTCGTCGCCGGACAGGCCATGGCGCTGCACATCAACGCGCTGGGTCCGCTGACCAGCCTGGCGCGCGACTACGTCGGCATACCGAAATCCGCGAGCACCTCGTGGGCCGGGTTCCTGCTCGCGCTGGTCGGTGTCACCAACCGGGTGCGGGTCACCGCGCTGGCCTCCGCGGTCGCGCTCGATCTGGTCTTCGTCGCGATCCGGGCGATCGAGGGCGCGAAGTTCACCATCGGCAACGGCCCGACCATCGTGCTGACCGTGCTGGCGATCCTCGCCGCCGTGCGCTGGTCCGGCATCCAGCGCGAGACCGCCCTGCGCACCATCGCGCTCGGCGCGCTGCTGATCCTCGCGACGAAGATCGGCGAGATCTGGCTGGACATCACCGCGTGGGCCCGTCCCATGGTGCTCGATCCCTATGTGCAGGTGGCCGATCGAGCCCTGGGCAATCCGTCCTGGCTGGCCGGGCAGGTCCTGGAGGCCGCGCCGTGGTTCGAGAGCCTGGTGCGCTGGGTGTACTTCGAGCTGCCGGTCGCGGCCATCGTGGTCGCCGTCTGGCAGCTGCGCGGCGTCACCGCGGGCCGGTGGCCGCGGCACCACCTGGTGCGCACGTTCCTGACCATCGGCCTGGTCGGGCCGCTGTTCTACCTGCTGTTCCCCGTCGTCGGTCCGATCCTGGCCTTCGGGCCCTGGGGCAACGGCATGGAACTCGCGAATGTCTGGCCGAATATCGTCCCGCCCGTGCCCGCCACCCTCGAGGCAATGCCGTTCGACGGGATCACGCCCCGCAACTGCATGCCGTCACTGCACACGGCGTGGGCGCTGTCGCTGTTCATCCACTCCCGGCGCGGGCCGGCCTGGCTGCGCTGGGGCGGTGTGTTCTGGCTGGTCTGCACTCTCATCGCAACCCTGGGCCTGGGTGCGCACTACGGCGTGGATCTCGTTGTGGGCGCGGCACTGTGCCTGACCATCGAATCCATCTTGCGCGACCCCGAGCGCGGCTGGGATCGTGCTCGCGTGCGGGTGGTGGCGCTGGGTGTCGCGACGTTCGCGAGCGTGCTGCTGGCCATCCGCTATCTGCCCCTGACCATGGCGAACCATCCGTTCCCGTCGGGGGTCGCGATCCTCGGGCTGTTCGCCATTCTGGCAATCACCTTCTACCGCACCTGGTTCGCGTCCGAACGCATCACCTCGTAACGAATTCTCCTTTTGCAAACCTCGGGTTTGCTGGCAACCCCACTTTCCTGCATCGATGGCGAACTTGCCGCAATACCAACGGATTAGCAATATTCTGATTCACATGGTGCGCACGGCATTAGCCGGAGCCGACCCGGACGAACCTGAACGTCCCGTGGCGGTGCCCCGGCCGGACCACCTATCGGTGGTCACAGAAACGCCAGAACCCGACGAGTATCACGTGCAGGTGCCCAGCGAGCCGGTGTTGACGGCCGCTGACATAGCGCGACTCCCACCGGCCGCCCGACATCGAATAGCGGCCTATGTCCACACGCAACTGGCCGATCTCGAAGAGCTGGCCTGACGCCTCAGTCGTGCGCGTGGATACGCGCCTGGACCTCCGGGCGGCGCAGCGGCGGGATCGTCTTCGGCGGCACCTTGCGATCCGGCAACTGCGCCAGTAGCCGAGCCGTTGCCGCGGCAATGTCCGCGACCGCCTCTTCTACCGCCGGTTTAGTTGCTGCGGAAATGCTGGAGAGGCCACCGACCTTGCGCACATACTGCAGGGCCGCCGCCTGAATTTCCTCTGGGGTTGCCGCAGGCTCGAGCCCGCGCAACGCGGTGATGTTTCGGCACATATCCCGAGGCTACGAGCCGGCACCGACAAGCGCCGCTTATAGGGCAGAATGTCGGGATTGGCAATCCTCGAGCGTCCCTCGGTGCGCCGCCTCCATAACGATCAATTTATCGGTTATGACCTGGTGTTATCGGATTCTGAAACAACACCGGTTTGAATCCCGTTACCGTATCGTAGTAAACTTGAAGCAATCTTGCGATCAAGCAAGTCACCCGCCCAGGCGTCGGGGGTAATCGCGGCCGCGTGCGTAAGCCAGGTCGCGAAGGGCCGATTTCCGGTCCGACCCGGCAGCCGTCTGCGCATTTCCCGAGCGCTGGACCGCGGGTGCACGACGAATACGGAGATTGCTGAACCTCATGGCCAAACCTAGTTTTCGTGCCGCCGTCATCGCAGGCGCCATCGTCGGATCCGCCGCCCTGCCCGCCATCCCGGCGCTCGCCCAGACCATCCAGGTTCCCGGCTTCGGCGCCGTCGAAATCCCGGACGTGCCGCAGCCCATCAAGGATCAGATCACCTCGCCGCAGGCGCAGGACCTGCTGAACCAGGTGCCGCAGCCGTACCAGGACCAGGCGCGCGACGTGGTCGGCCAGATCGCTCCGGCGCCGTCGGCGTCCAGAGGCCTGCGCGCCCTGCAGGCCGCGGAATCCCAGATCGGCACCCCGTACGTGTGGGGCGGCAGCCAGCCCGGCGGCTTCGACTGCTCCGGCCTGGTGCAGTGGTCCTACGGCCAGGAAGGCGTCGATATGCCGCGCACCAGCGAACAGCAGGAGAACGTGGGCACCCCCGTCGCCCTGGAAGACGCGCAGCCCGGCGACGTCGTGATCTACAACGGCGGCTCGCACACTGCCCTCTACGCCGGCAACGGCCAGGTCGTCCACGCCCCGAGTTCGGGCCAGGACGTCACCTACGCCCCGGTCGACCAGATGCCGATCGACAGCATCCGTCGTCCGGTCGAGGCCTGATCCAGTCAGCCTTTCAGTACCAGTGATTGGCCTGCCAGAACGCCCAGGCGCCGGCGGGGCCGCCGTAGCGCTTGTTCATGTAGTCGTAGGTCCAGCGGATCTGGGTGACCGGGTTGACCATCCAGTCGAGGCCGTGGGTGAACATCTTCTCCGGCGGTAGGGCCTGGCCGAGGCCGTAGGCGCCGCTGCTGGGGTTGCGGGCCAGATGGTTCCAGCCGCTTTCGCGGGTGATGACCATGTCGAAGGCATGGAACTGATGGACGGGCACGATCGACAGCGCGATCAGTTTGTTCGTCGCGCGGACCAGAGCCATCGTCATGCCCGCCTGCCGGACGGCGGCGGCGCACTCCGGGGTCTCGCAGTTCGGTATCTGGGCGGCGGCGTACTCGGCGGCCGTAGGACCGCCCCTACCGGGCTCGGCGGCCGAGGGAGCAGCACTCAGCAACACCGCACAGAAGGCAGCAGCCGTCAATGAAACACTTCGGACCATGAGATTTGCTCCTTCCGCATGCATGATGCGAATTCGAGCAAACCATTAGTTAACTGTCGGGTGCGGTTGCCACGCCGGAGTGCCCGGGCCGGGCGCGCCAAGCCCTTTCCGACAGCGCCTGTTTGGTCCACATCCACAGCGTCTCGTAGTGCACCCCGACCATCGGCCCGATCGCCCGCGCCGCGGCATAGGCCGACCCGTTCGCCTCGACGTACTCGAGCGCCAGACGGACCGCTTCCGCCCGCACCTGCGGTGAATAGCGCTTCGGCATCCGGCTCACCGCCCCGGCAGCGGAATCGATCCACGCACCGCTAGACCCCCAGCACCCGGAAGACCGTCAGCTGCCAGCCGATCCCGCGGACGAACCGGGCCCGGGCAGCGATGGCGAGCGTGCGGTGCCCGCGCACATATCGTGCGCAGATCTCGGCGTTCTCGGCATCGACCATGATCACGTCGACGGGACCCAGCGCGGCGGCCCCGAGCTCCCTGCTCGGCGCCGAATCACAGGCCACCATGGTGCGCAGCGCCTCCAGTACCTGCGTGCTCACCATGCCCCGAAGCTGTGTCACGGGCCGGCGATGATCCAGCACCTCCAACGTGGCCCGTAACACCCGATCGGCGAATGCCCTTGCGGCGGAACGGGCTTCCCCCACCACCGGCGAAGGCTGCCCCGCCGCCAGTTTCCGCATCCGCGGCGAGATAGCGCGGCGATCGGCCGCGCAGGGCACCTCCCGCACCACCGGCGGATCCACCCAGGCCGCCTCCACCTCCACCCGGCGGCGCGGCCCGCAGCCGCAATTCCGCAGGGGCGGTTCGTAATTCGGTGCCGGCCGTAAGTACCTACGAGCTTCGTTCACGGCAACTTTCCCCATCCTCGAGCCCGGCCCCGCCACCGAGCGCCAACACCGCGGGATTCATACGGATTCCGCATGAGTTGCCCTCTACTCGTCCGTGACCGAGGAACCGTTACACAACTTTCGGGGATCGAAGATCGCCGGGCGTGTCGAGTAGCCAGGTCAGTAGGGTGTGCCGGGTGAGGTACTTCAACACGGCAGGTCCGTGTCTTCAGGACCTGCACTACATGATCCCCGCCGACGAACGGTTGCCCCAGGCACAGGGTTACGTTGAGTTCGGCTTCTACTTCGTCGTGCACGCGCCCCGGCAGTCGGGCAAGACTACGGCGCTGTTGAGCCTGGCCGATGAGTTGAATGCCGAGGGGCACTACGCGGCGCTATATGCATCCTGCGAGTGCGGCGGCCCCATGGGCGATGACTACGCCGCTGTGGAGCTGACCTTGCTGCACCGGATCCGGCAGGCGGCCCGGCGCCATGGCGTGCCCCCGGAGTTGCAGCCACCCGACCCATGGCCGGACGCGCCTCCAGGCAACCGGCTGGAATTCGGTCTGCGGGAATGGGTGCGCCAATGCCCGCGTCCGCTGGTGTTGTTTCTCGATGAGATCGACGCTTTGCGCGGCGAGGGTCTGATCAGCGTGCTGCGGCAGCTGCGGACCGGATTCATCGAGAACCGTAGGAGCTTTGTGCATTCGGTGGTTCTCTGCGGCATGCGGGATGTCCGGGACTACAAGGCCGCCGCCGGAGGTGACCCGGCGCGGCTGGGTGGGGCGAGCCCGTTCAACATCAAGATCAAGTCCCTTCGCGTCGGTGACTTCACCAAACTCGAGGTTAGCCAGCTCTACGGTCAGCACACCGCCGCTACGGGACAGGAATTCGACAGCAAAGCCATAGATCTGGCCTTCTGGTACACCCAGGGCCAACCGTGGTTGGTGAACGCGCTGGCTTGGGAAATCCTGGGTGAGATGGGCGTTCGTGAGGCGATCACGATCGATCACGTCGAGCAAGCCAAAGAACGGCTGATCCTCGCACGGGCAACCCATTTGGATTCACTGATCGACAAGCTCAACGATCCGCGCGTGCGGCGAGTGCTCGAGCCGATCATTGTCGGCGAGGTTGCCAGGTCGGTTCCCGAATTCGACAACGATGTCTCCTACACCAGGGATTTGGGTTTGATCGCGCAGGGTAAAGAGTTGCGGATCGCGAACCCGATCTATCAGGAAGTGATCGTGCGGGTGCTCGGTGACAACACCGAGCGCAGCATCTCGGCTCAACCGTCGAGCTTTCGCCTGCCCGATGGCCGAATCGACTTTCCGCATTTGCTGCAGGAGTTCGCGACCTTCTGGGTTCAGCACGGCGACGTGCTCGCAGCTCGCGAGAACTATCACGAGGCGGCCGCACAGTTGGTGCTGATGGCATATCTGCACCGCATCGTCAACGGCGCGGGATTTGTGGACCGCGAGCTCGGCGTCGGCCGAGGACGCATCGATCTGCTTGTTCGCCAACCCTATTCCGATGAACACGGACGTAAGGCCGAGCAGCGCGAGGCACTGGAGCTGAAGGTATGGGCCGGACATCAGGCCGACCCCCTCGCTGAGGGTTTGACCCAGATCGACAGCTACCTCGACCGGCTCAGCCTCGACACCGGCACACTGGTGATCTTCGATCGGCGGCCTACGGCTGCGCCGATCGGCGAACGCACCGGGTTCGACAAAGCGCAGACGCCGTCCGGGCGGATCGTCACCTTGCTTCGCGCCTGACGTCGCGGGGGTGTGGTAGCCGAGTAGCTCAGCGGAGCCGGGCGATCTGCGCAGTGGCGTGGGTGACGATGGCATCGAGGCGGCTGTGGTGCGCGCCCTTCCAGTAGGTCTGGCCGCAGTCGGCGCATTCGGCGAACGTAGTGGCGGCTCCCGAGGTTCGGGGGGTGGCGTGCGGAGCCGGACGGAGCAGGCCGTTGCAGGTGGTGCAGCGCGTCCACGGCGACAGCGGCGGGGCGAAGCGGGTGAGGACGTCGTCGAGTTGCTCGGGCGGGCGGTGGCTGTAGATGTAGGCGCCGGCGTAGATTTCGCGGCGGCGCAGGAGGCCGCGGTCGCGGGAGAGCAGGATGCGGCGTTCGGTGGCGGAGCGGGTCGCCAGGGCGGCGTCGCCGATGTCGGGGTTCTCGTAGGCGGCGTCGAGGCCGAGCAGGCGCAGGCGGCGGGCGAGGGTGCCGAGGTGGATGTCGAGGAGGAAACGTAAGGGCGCGGGGCAGGTTTGGGGGCGCGGGAACGCCCGGACCGCGATGGACTCACCGGCAGCGGGGACGTGTGCGGGCCGGACAGTGCGGCCGTCGACCAGCAGTTCTCCCACCTCCGTTAGCGGGACGCCCAGGGACTCCACCACATGGCCGAGGGTCGAGGCGCCGTCGGTTCGTACCGACGCGCCGCCGTTGCGCAAGGCCGCCGCGACGAACACGTGTAGCTCCGGCGCGAACTCGATGGTGATCCCCGATTCACTCATCTCGCCAGCATGCCAGCGGGAACGGCCGGGCAGCCAGCCTATTTCGATCTCAGCTGAACAGGCCGCCGAGGGCGCCGCCGGACTGACCGGCCTGCTGCCCGCCGCCGGTGCCGCCGAGCAGTCCGCCGGGCGGCAGCTCCGAAGGCTGCACGATGACGAAACCGCGGCCGGAGAACGACAGCGTCAACCCCTCGCCGGTGCTGCGGCCGATGAGGCGGCTCAGGCCGAAGGAATCGTTGCGTTTGATGCCGGTGCTCAAACTGGAGGACCAGGCGACGGCGGCCTGCGGGTCGGCGAAGGTGGGCTGGTCCACCTGAAGCACCACCGGGGAGCCGTGCGTGGTGATGGCGATGCGGCCGCGGCCGGTGAAGACACAGTTGAAAAGGCCTGCGTTGCTGGCGACTCCGGCGGCGCCGGAGACCATCTTCACGTCGTAGCGCAGGCTCGAGTCGAAAGCCAGAACGTTGGATCCGTTGATGGTGAGCCCGTCGGTGCCGTCCAGGTCGACGGTGTGCACGTCGGCGGCGGCGTTGGCCAGGAACAGGTCGCCGCGGCCGGTGACCTTCATGAGCGGGACGCCCTCACCGGTGAGGCGCTGCTGGATGGCGCGGCCGATGCCGCCCGAGCCGAGCGCCTTGAACTGCAGATCGCCCTGGTAGGCGACCATCGAACCGGTGCGCGCCATCACCTCCCCGGCGACGGCGACCTTGATCATCTTGCCGCCCTGCTTCTGGATGCCGGGGCCGGTGGCTTCGGCGAAACTCGGGTTGAACAGATCGCTCTGCATCGGCTGTGCTCCTTGCTGGAATTGCGGCGGGGCCGAGTAGGCGGGTTGCGGCGGCGGTTGATACGCCGGGGCGGGTGGCTGCTGGTAGGCCGGAGGCGGTGGCTGCTGGTAGGGAGGCGCTGCGGGCTCGTCGTCGATATTGACCCCGAATGCCGTTGCGATACCGGCCAATCCGTTGTCGTAGCCCTGCCCGACAGCGCGCACCTTCCACGCGCCGCCGCGCCGATAGATCTCCACGCACACCACAGCGGTCTCGGTACTGAGCCCCGTCATCGGGAAGGTCAATGTGCCGGAGGATGATCCGATGGTCGCCAGCAGCGAGCCCGCTGCGGCGAAGGTGCCGGGCCGGTCCAGGCTCGCTGTCACCACGACTTTGTCGACGTCGGCGGGCAGCGCGGAGGTCCGCACCTCGACCACGTCGGGCCCGCCGCCGCCGTGCCGGTAGGTGACGCCCGGCCCGACCGGCTGATTGAAGAACACGAAGTCGGAGTCGGAGCGCACCTTGCCGTTCGCGCCGAGCAGCAGCGCGGACACATCGACGGGATCGGTGCAGGCAACAGTGACCGTCAGCTGGTCGCCGGGTGCGGGCCGGTTCTCACCGCGAGCCAGCGCGGTCACCGGTTCGCTCCGCTGTTTTCTGCCACTCCATGGAGTTTGCGAAACACCCCATCGAGTTTGCCGTGCGACTCGGCAGAGTGCCAGTTCACCTGGTGTGTGTTTTGAAAAATTCCCACATCAGGTCGGTGGCGCTGACTCCGGCGGCGGGATCCACCAGACCGCCGCGCTGCCCGCCGGGCCACGAGTGGTTCATCTCCGGCATCTTGTAGACCTGTACGTCGCTGCCATCGGCACACTTCCCCGCGGTCAGCGTGATCCCCCGCGGAAGTGCCTGCGGCACCGGTTCCGCCGCGCAGCCCTGCCGCTGCTGCCAGGTTTCGATCCCGAGACCGAGCTGGGCGGCGGCCCGATCCTTGCCGCCGAGGAAGGTGATCACCGAAACCGGTGTGGCCGGTTTATAGGCCGCGTCTTTCAACGCCTTGTCACCGATGAACCCACCACTCACCGGCGCGATGGCGGCGAAGGTCCCGGGCACTTCCACCGCGAGCTTGTACGACATGTCCGCGCCGTTCGAAATGCCGGTCGCGTAAACGCGTTTCGGGTCGGCTTTCCACTGCTCGGTCATCCGGGCGACCACCTGCTTGATGAACCCGACGTCATCCTCGGAGCCGCAGCAGACCAAAGCGTTGTAGGCCTCGTTCAGTCCCTGCGGATAGACGACGAGGAAATTCTCCTGATCCGCTTTGGCATTCATCCCGGAGGTCTGGGCGATCTCCGCGGAAGTCCCCGGGCGGTAATGCATTACGACCACCACCGGCAGTGCGGTCTTGCCGTCATAACCCGGCGGTGCGTGCACCGTGTAAGCCCTTGCCTTACCGTCGAATTCGAGGTCGACGGTCTGGTCACCCGGCCCGGGTTTATCCGCGGGCGGCGGTGGGTCGGAATCACCACAGGCCACCGCCACTACGGCGGTCAGAGCGATCGCGATGGCACCAATATTGCGTAGCCACGACATCGCCCAACTATGGCACGACAATGCCTCCGATGTAGCCGAATTCGTTGCGCCGCAATGGCGTCCACGCGCCAATCGCGGTTTACCCGTTTGCGTCGGCGCGATCGAGTAACTCCTCGTCGATCTCCCGGCCATAACCCAGGCGCACATTGTGTTCGACTTCCCCGCCGGACACGGTGACGCGGCTGGTGATCGGCGGGTATCCTCGCGCCACCACGGTGTATTCGCCTTCGGGCAGATCCGGGACGACGTAGAGCCCTTCCTCATCGGTGCGCACCGTCGCGGTGAGATCGCCCGCTACATCCAGCACCATGATCTGCACGTCCGGCACGGCTCTTCCGTCGGCCACGGCGATCCCGGCGAGTACCGCCATCGGATCCATATCGATGTCGTGGCGCAGCAGGCCGGTGTGCGGCACGGTGAGCGCGGCCGCGTACGGACGCATGTGCTCCGCGATCACCACCAGGGTATAGCTGCCGGAAACCACGTCGTGGCAGACGAAATGGCCGTCCTCGGTGGTGATGGCGGCGCCGACCACCTCGCCGCGCCGATCGGTGAGCGTGACGGTAGCGCCGTCGATGGGATTGCCGCTGACGACCGAGCGCACCACGCCCGATACCTCGCTCGAACCCATGAGGGTGAGATCCAGCTGCTGGGGCCAGGGGCCGGCGACCACGCTGATGGCGGTGGGCTGGTGGCCGGCGGCGGAGACGATCAGGACGTAGGTGCCGGGCTCGGGCGCGTAGATGGCGTAGTCGCCGTAACTGTCGCCGGTGGCGCGGGTGACCTGGTGGCCGCGCTTGTCGATCAGGGTGAGCGCGGCCTCGGGCACGGGTCTGCCGTCTTCGTGATGAATGCGGCCGGTCAGCGACGGATGCCCGTGCTCGATTTCGGCGAAGGCCGCTTCGTCCACGTCCTCGTCCTCTTCTTCGTCGCCGGCCGGTTCAGGTTCGGGTTCGGACAACAGGGCCTGGGCCGCCCCGTCCCAGTCGTGCTCGTCGTCCGGGTGCGGCTCGCGCGCGGCGTCGGAAACTATCAGCAGTTCGACCGGATCGTCTTGCAGCGGAAGCTCTCTCATGAACAGCAGCACCAGACCGGCGACCAGGGCCACGCCCGCGGCGGTATAGAACACGCCGTTCATGGCATCGGTGAAGCCGATCAGGACCGGGGTTCTCAACTCCTCGGGCATGTTGCCGATGCCGCTGGCATCGCTGGTGATGCCGCCGAGCTGCGTGGTGTCGAAGCCCGCGGGCAGCTGCCCGCCGAACGCGTCGATGATCTTGTGCGGCAACAGATTGAACAGAATCGTCAGGAAGATGGCGACGCCGAGCGTGCCGCCCATCTGCCGGAAGAAGGTCGCCGCGGCGGTGGACACGCCCATGTCTTGCAGGGGTCCGGCGTTCTGCGCGGCGATGATCAGCGTCTGCATGCAGAAGCCGAGCCCGGCGCCGATCACACCGCCGCAGACCAGCGGCTGCCACAGCGGGCTGTCGAACTCCACCTGGGCGTGCAGCACCGCGCCGATCGTGATGAGGAAACAGCCCCCCACGGGCAGCATCTTGTATCTGCCGGTGCGCTGGGTGACCATCCCCGAGATCTGCGCGCCGATCATGATACCGACCACCAGCGGCAGCATCAGCAAACCCGACTTCGTCGGTGAATATCCGCGCACCACTTGGAAATACAGCGGCACCAGGACAATGGCGCCGAACATCGCGACACCGACAATGAAGCCGCCGAGAATGGACACGCTGAAGGTGGAATTGTCGAACAGCCGCATCGGAATCAGGGCGGCGTCCTTCATCAGCAATTCCACGATGATGAACAGCAGCACACCCGAGGCCGCGACGCCGTAACAGATGAGCGCGCGCTGGGACTCCCAGCCCCACTCGCGACCCTGCTCGGCGATGATCAGCAGCGGCACCACACCGACGGTCAGCATCAGCGCACCGAACCAGTCGATGCGTTGTTTCTGACGCACGTGCGGAACGTTCAGGAATTTGGCGACGACCACGAAGGCGAGCACGCCGATCGGCACGTTCACCAGGAACACCCAGCGCCAGCCGTCCAGCCGCACGAGCTCGTCGTAGCCGGAGAAGAAGCCGCCGAGCACCGGGCCCAACACCGTCGAAGAGCCGAAGACCACCATGAAATAGCCCTGGTAGCGCACTCTTTCGCGGGCCGGCACGATATCGCTGAGGATGGTGAACGCCAGCGACATCAAACCGCCCGCGCCCAAGCCCTGGAAGGCGCGGAAGGCCGCGAGCTCGTACATGGACGTGGCGAAAGTGCAGGCGATCGAGCCGAGGACGAACACCCCGATCGCGATGAGGTAGCAGGGTTTCCGGCCGTAGATGTCGGCGAGCTTGCCGTACAGCGGCGTACTGACCGTCGCGGTGATCAGGTATGCCGTTGTGGCCCAGGCCTGTTCATCGAAACTGTGCAGGTCGTTGGCTATCGGCACGATCGCCACGCTGACGATGTTCTGGTCCAGGGCGGCCAGGAAGATGCCCAATAACAAACCGGACAGGATGGTCAGGACCTGCCGGTGCGACAGCGAGGTGGTTGTCGAGTTCGTCATGTAGGGGCCCTCAGCTTCGATCGACCATCCGGAAGGGGTCTGCGGTAAATCAAAGTCGTGCGGTACATCTCGAACATGCGCACGCGGTAGCGCCAAGCGCCACAAGCGATCTGCGGGCAACTATAGAGACCGTGCATCGAGTGCGCATTGACACCCCTCCCCCGGCACCTCGTCCAGGTGCGGGGGCAGGGGTGTCACGGTGCCGGAATGCTCAGCGGGTAGCCGTCCGCTGCTTGCTCGTGCGGGCCTTGCGACGCTCGGCCTGGAGCTCGGCGAGCTCCTGTTCGAGGATGTCGGCAACCCGGAACTGGCCGGTGTCGTAGAGCGGATCCGGCTCTGGGGCACTTGCCTTTTCGGCCGGGGTGGGCTTGCTCGACGGCTTGCGTTCGGCCACCACGGTGACCTCCGGCTGCGGCACCGGCGCTTC
Source organism: Nocardia sp. XZ_19_385 (assembly GCF_015355755.1). Lineage (NCBI taxonomy): Bacteria > Bacillati > Actinomycetota > Actinomycetes > Mycobacteriales > Nocardiaceae > Nocardia > Nocardia sp. XZ_19_385. The sequence continues at coordinate 139,627 of NZ_JACVEE010000005.1, read as the reverse complement.
GACCTTGCGGGCCTTCGCCGGCGGGGCCGGCTCCGAGGCGACCTGTACCGCCGCGACCGGCTTCTGCGTGCTCACGCGCGTGGCCGGGCGCGGCTCGGCCACCACGGGACGAGCCTCGACTACCGCCGGGCGGCTTTCGGCCACCACTGGACGGGTCTCTGCCGCCGGACGCGTCTCGACCACTACCGGACGCGTCTCGACCACCGTCGGACGGTTCTCGGCCACCTTCGGCCGGTTCTCGACAACGACTGGCGCGACCCGCTTTTCGGCACTCGCGGCGGGTGCGGGCCGACCGTTCATCTTCGCCTGTACCGGCTGGTCGGTATTGAGCACTGCGGCGACCTTGCCGGAATCGACTGGCGCACGGCGCTTCTCCGGCGCCGGACGCGGCGCGGTGGCCACGTGCACACCGTTCGGCACCGGCGCACCATTGCGCTTGCCGTTGCGCGCCGCGGGCGGCAAAGGCGGCGGGAGCATCTCGGTGACCTCGACCGCGGCTTCCGCCACCGGTTCTGCCACGACCTCGTCGACCGGCTCCGGTTCGACGACAGGTTCGGCTTCCTTGGCCGCGGCCACCTTGGCCGTGGCACTGCGCGTGTACCCCGCGAGCGAGGGCAACTGCCGCCGAATGCGCTCGACCGGGTCCGGCATCTCCTTGACCTGCTCGGTGGCCCGGGCGATGGCCAGTCCGTAGCGCGCGCTCGCGGCGTCGTGAATGAGTAGCGCGACACCGATCATCACCGGCGCGATGGCGTGCACGGCCACCTCGTACCACTCACCGACCCGCAGGTACGGATAGGTGTTCAGACAGACGGTCAGGCCCAGCAGTGCCAGCTCGGCGAGGGCAACCTGCCCGCGATTGTCGACGACCCCCCACTCGGACACCTTGTTGGTGCCGATCATGATGATGATCAAACAGACGCTGATCATGCCTTCGAGCAGATAGCTGAACCAGAACAGCGGATCCGAGGGCCCGCCCGGCGCGATATTGTGCTGCACATTCACCGCCGACCACAGCATGCCCGCGCCGACCACGCCGGCCAGTGCACGCAGTGACCAGGCCCGATGCCGGTACAGCGAGGCCAGCCGGGCATGCGGGCTGGATTCGCGCCGTTGCGCGGCAATTGCCTTGCGGGCGACCAGAAGATCACGCATATCGGCCTTCTCGATTGCTTCGGTGGTCTGCCTGGCGCGGTCGGCGGCCCCGGCCAGTGCCTGCACTTCCTTCCAGCGCTGGCCCCGATCTTGTTCCCGGATCCGTTCGGCGAGTTCACGTTCTGCGTGTAGCTCGTCCTCGGACAGCGCTTCGGTGAGCGCGGGATCGAATTGCCAGGCCAGCCGGCCCCGGGCCTTCTCGACCCGCCTTGCCAGCTGTGTCACCTCGTCCTCGATGGGATGCTCGATGGTCATCGGGGCCCCCCACTGCGGACGCTCGGGGGGAGACTTGTAGTCGCGGTTGGGTTCGGCACCCAAGCATTCATAGTCGATGGCCGCCGCCTGCGAAACCGTTGATTTGCCAATGGCACGCCAAACTCGGCGTGGCGCGCGGCGACACACGGTCCGCTGCGGTATACGGAACGACCATTACGGCAGCGCATTGCGGACACTTTCCATAAATCGGAAGTGAAACGAAGTCTGATCGAAAGCCCCTGGGCAGCAACGAAAATGACGTGTCTCAGATTGCCATACTCGACCGGGGCCAAGATCACCGGGGTCACCCCCGTATCCGGCCTGCCAGCTGCCCGCCCCAGCAACGCACCCGCACATTTCCGACCGGCTGGGGCGATCGGGGAATCGTGGGATCGGTGCAGCTCTGTAGACTTTCCGGCTGGCCGATTCCCGGCCCTTTCCCAGGCGAGGTGGACGACAGTGGCGATGCGGAAGCTGACCGCTCGGTCGGCGATTCTCAGTGCGCTGCTGGGGGCGCATCCGGCGGAGGCGCCGGTCAGCTGGATCGTGACGGTGGCCGAGGAGCTGGGGTTGCAGCAGTCGGCGGTGCGGGTGGCGCTGACGCGGATGGTGGCCGCGGGGGATCTGGAGCGCAGCAACAGCGTCTATCGGCTCTCGCAACGGTTGATCGAGCGGCAGCGCCGCCAGGATGCGGCGCTGCGCCCGGTGCAGCGGGAATGGGACGGGCGCTGGTACATGGCGGTGGTGACGACGGTCGGCGCCGAGGCCAGTGCGCGCATCGCGTTCCGTGACTCCATGCGCGCCAACAAGGTGGCCGAGTTGCGCGAGGGGGTGTGGACCCGGCCAGGCAATATCGACATCGCGCTCGGGCGGGACGCCACCCGGCGCATCGTTCAGTTCACCGCCGAACCGCAGACCGCTCCGGTCAAGCTCGCGGAATCCCTTTTCGCGCCGAAGAATTGGGCTCGGGACGCGGAACGGCTGCTGCGGGCGTTCGAGTCCGGGAAGACGATGGCGGATCGCTTCGAGGTGGCGGCCGCGGCGGTGCGCCACATTCTCGACGATCCGCTGCTGCCCGAACCACTGCTGCCCGCCGACTGGCCCGGAATGCGACTGCGCGCCGAATACGAGGGATTCCGAACGGAATTCATCGCTTTCGCGGAGCAGAACTTCGTCCAGTGACCCGCGCCGTCAGCCGACTTTCGGAGTTGCCCGGTCGATGATCGCGGCGGTGTCCAGGCCGGTGGGCAGCGTCCCGAAGACATCGCCGTGTTCACCGCCCAAACGGCTGACGGTGAACGCGTCGGCGACCGCCGGATGGCCGTAACGCACCAGCAGCGAGGCCTGTAATACCTGCGCCATATCGCCGACGACGCGGCGGGCGCGGTGCTGGATGGTGTCGAAGTCGCCGAACTGCCCTTCCAGGCGGGTGATCGCCGCGTCGAGGTGCTTGTCGGCGCCCGCGGCTCGCTTCACCTCGTCGAAGTAGGCGGCCAGGGTTTCCGGCTGTTTCGCCATGGCGCGCAAGGTATCCAGGGCCGCGACATTGCCGGACCCTTCCCAGATCGACAGCAGCGGCGCTTCCCGATACAGCCGCGGCATGCGCGATTCCTCGACATAGCCGTTGCCGCCCAGGCATTCCAGCGCTTCGGCGGCATGCATCGGCCCGCGCTTGCACACGTAATACTTGCTGACCGCCAACGAGATTCGGCGCAGCTGGTCCGCGCCCTCGACACCGGCGACGGCCTGGTCGGTGAGGTCGGCCAGCCACATCGCGACGGTGCTGGCGGCTTCGGCTTCGACCGCCAGGTCGGCCAGCACATTCCGCATCAGCGGCTGCTCGGACAGACTGGCGCCGAAGGCTTTCCGGTGCGCGGCGTGATGCGCGGCCTGTGCCACGCCGGTGCGCATGGCGGTGGCGGCGCCGATCGTGCAGTCGAGCCGGGTCAGGTTGACCATCTCGATGATGGTCGGCACACCCCGGCCTTCGGGGCCGACCAGCCAGCCGAGGGTGTTGTCGTATTCGACCTCGCTACTGGCATTGGAGCGGTTGCCGAGCTTGTCCTTGAGTCGTTGCAGCGCAAAGTGATTGCGTGAACCGTCGGGCAGGACCCGCGGCACCAGGAAGCACGACAGCCCGCCCGGCGCCTGCGCGAGGGTGAGGAACAGGTCCGACATCGGCGCGGAGGTGAACCACTTGTGCCCGGTGATCCGGTAGCTGCCGTCCGGCTGCGGCACCGCGGTGGTGGTGTTGGCCCGCACATCGGAGCCACCTTGCTTCTCGGTCATCGACATGCCCGCGATCAGTCCGCGCTTGGTCAGCGGCGCGCGCAGCCCCGGATCGTATTCGCGGGCGGTGAGCAGCGGCTCGTACTGCGCGGCCAGCTCAGGGTTGGCACGCAAGGCCGGAACCACGGCGTAGGTCATCGAGATCGGGCAGCCGTGCCCGGCGTCGACGGGACCCCACACGCTCAGCTTCGCCGCCCGGGTCAGGTGTGGATTCGGCCGGGTGTCGGCCCACACCGCGCCGTGCAGTCCGAAGCCCACGGCATGGGTCATCAGCTGGTGGTAGCTGGGGTCGTAGACCACCTCGTCGACGCGGTGCCCGTACCGGTCGTGCGTCTTCAGCACCGGCGGATGCGCTTCGGCCAGGTCACCCAGCTGTTGCGCCGCGGCGCTGCCGGCGAGCCGCCCGATCTCGTGTAATTCGTCGAGTGCGTGCTCCGCGCCTGCCCGACCCAGCGCCTCCAGCAGCACCGGCTGCTCGGCGAGGTCGTAGTCGACAAGGGGCGGAACCTGATTCGTCACCGCGTGCGTACTCATGGAAGCTCCTAACGCCGACCTCAGTATTACAATACATGATCACTCGACATAAGTATGTAATACGATGGCGGCATGGATTCCGAGAAGCACTCCGGCACCCGCCCCGCGGCCTGGTACGAAGGCCTCACCGACGGCCCCGACGCCCCCTGGGCCGGTCGCCCGCTACCCGCCGACGACAGCACCACCTACCGCACCCTCACCTACGAGGTCGACGGCCGGATCGCGCGCATCACCTTCAACCGCCCCGAGCACGGCAACGCCATCACCGCCGACACCCCGATCGAGCTGGCGCACGCCGTCGAACGCGCCGACCTGGACCCGCGCGTGCACGTCATGGTGGTCTCGGGCCGCGGCAAGGGTTTCTGCGGCGGCTACGACCTGTCGATCTTCGCCGAGAACAGCTTCGATCTCGGCGTCGGCACACACGACACCGCCGGCACGGTGCTCGATCCCGGCGTCCAGGCCGCCAACCACAACCCTTGGGGCACTTGGGATCCCATGGTCGACTACGCCATGATGAGCCGTTTCAACCGGGGCTTCGCCAGCCTGCTCTACGCCAACAAGCCGACCGTGGCGAAACTGCACGGCTTCGCGGTGGCCGGCGGCACCGATATCGCGCTGTACGCCGACCAGATCATCTGCGCCGACGACACCAAGATCGGCTATCCGCCCACCCGGGTCTGGGGCATTCCGGCGGCGGGCATGTGGGCGCATCGCCTCGGCGACCAGCGCGCCAAACGGCTGCTGTTCACCGGCGACTGCCTGTCCGGCAAGCAGGCCGAGGAGTGGGGGCTGGCGGTCGAGGCGCCGCCCGCCGACCAGCTCGACGAGCGCACCGAGGCCCTGCTCGAGCGCATCGCGCGGATGCCGGTCAACCAGCTGATCATGGCCAAACTCGCGCTCAACAGCGCGCTACTGGCCCAGGGTGTGCAGAACTCCGGCATGATCAGCACCGTTTTCGACGGCATCTCCCGGCACACCCGCGAGGGTTACGCCTTCCAGCTGCGCGCGGCGACCACCGGCTTCCGGGAAGCGGTGCGCGAACGCGACGAACCGTACGGCGACTGGAAGCGCAGCCAGTTCGAAAAGCCAGAGCAGTAGTTGCTTGGAAGTAACGGTAGAGACACCATTGGGTCGCAATAGCGCCCGGAAACCTGCGATGACCGGCCTTGGTGACCGGCTTCTCATCGATTGCCGTGTGCGCGCTGGTGCAATGCGAGGCAGTATCGGAACTGCGCCCACCGCGGGCGCGGAATCGATCGGAGGTTTTCGATGTCTCTTCGCGACAAGATCGACGAAGCCGGCGGCAAAGCCAAAGAAGCCGCGGGCCACGCCACCGGCGACAAGGGCCTGCGCCAGGAAGGCAAGGCCGATCAGGCCGAGGCGAAGGTCAAGGGTGTGCTCCACGACGCTGCTGAAGGCGCCAAGGAGGGTCTCGACGAGGTGAAGAACACCCTCGGAGGCCTGGCCGACAAGGCCAAGGACGCCATGCACCGCAACCCCGACAAGTAGCCCCGCGGTAATTCTGAGCGCAGCGACGGTCTCCGTCGCTGCGCTCAGGTTTGCGGTGGCGAACTATTACTGGATCGGGTGGAACCCGGCGCCGACCTCATCGCGCGCCTCCAGATCGGCGCTGATCGCCGCCATGTTCGTGCCCACCTCCGGCCCCAGGCACCCGACCCCGAGGTAGGCGTTCACCATCCCGACCAGGGTCGAGCCCGCCATCACCGGCGCGCCCGAGTCGCCTTCGAGCACACACATCTGGGTCCACGTCTCGTGGTGCGCCGCGCGCAGATTGCCCCACACCACACCGCAACTCGTGCCGGTGGTCCGCCCCTTCTTGCACACCACAGCCGGGAACTGCGCCGGCGCGCCGATCCCGGTGATCGTCGTATCCCCCATCCGCGCAACGGGATTGATCCGCCCCGGCGTGAATTCGATGAGGGCGTAATCCAGATCCGGATTGGAGTAGACGAAGCGGCCGACCACACCGAAATTGGGGTTGGCCTCGGCCACCACCTTGGCCCCGGCGTCACCGCAGTGCCCGGCGGTCAGCCCCAGCAGCCGACCGGCGCGGTCGTAGCCGACCGTCGTCAGCGTGCATTGCGCCTGGTTGTCGATGATGATGCCGGACCCGCCACCCACCACCGGTGGTTCACTACCCGCCAGCGCGGTTCCGGCGGCGGCCACGGTGATCGCGGCGGCCGCGCAGACCACGCCGATGGATCGGTGCCCGGCTCGTTCGTTCATCGCACTCTCGCTTCCGACGTCACCCATAGGAACTCGTGCTGTAGCAATTGATCGAAACGCGAGCGGAGGAAGGCCACCGCGGCCCGCGAGCGCGACATTTCCGGCAACTCCGCTACCAGTCTGCTCGCCAGCACCCGTAATTTGGTGTTGGTTTCCTGGGAACGCTTCCGTAGCACGTCGAAGGCCTGCTCCGCGGTCAAGCCGTACACCAGCATCAGCGCACCCTTGGCTTGTTCGATGACCGCCCGCGAGGCCTCTGGATCAAGTAGCTCCCCATCCACGCCAGTCATACCTACGCACTACCCAGGCAACCCGGGTACACACGTATGGAAATCTACAACGGGCGTTCGTGCATGGTGAGCAGCAGATGATCGAATCGGGACCGGAAACCGACCGGTGCGCCGCCGAGCTCGCCGATCGCGCTGACCAGCTGTTCGGCCACCCGCCGCAGCTTGGTGTTGGTCTCCTGGGACCGCCATTGCAGCACCTTGAACGCCTGCTCCGAGCCCACCCCGTAGACCAGCATCAGCACCCCCTTGGCCTGCTCGATGACCGCCCGGGCCTCGATCAGGTCCGGCAAGGTCTCGTCCAGGGTGGCGCGCCGGCTCTCCTGCAGGGTGTCGGTGACGTCGATGTAGTAGCCGGTGGTGCCGACCACCGCGCCGCCCTCGTCCAGCAGGTGGTCGCCGACGACGATCACCTCGTGGATCTCACCGCCGGTGTCGAGGATGCGGTGCCGCGAGCAGAAGGCCTCGCCGGTGGTGGTCACCGCGGCCAGGGTGTGCGCGACCTCGGCGCGGTCGTCCGGGTGCTTGTGCGACAGCAGCAACTCGGTCGTCGGGACGACACTGCCCGGTTCGTAACCGTGTAGCGCCGCCACCTCGTCGGACCACTCCCAGCACTGATCGGCGAACCAGAAACGAAAACTGCCGATGTTCTGCGGATGTCCAGCAATCACTCGTTCGACGACGCTCGCACTATCTGGGTCGAGCTGCCCGATCTCGGTCACTGACCAAGTATCCGCTGCATCGCGGTGACATACCGCATTGGGCGCATACGCCACTCGATTGTGGCCGACCCGCAATAACGCGCGCGGTACCGCGGTGAGAACATGGCGGGATCGTGCCACGCGCCGCGGGCCGGTGCGCGGGTATTGGCGATACCTGGCGTGGCAACGCACGAACGCGCCACGAATCCCGCTCCGTGCCTACGGCAATGGCCGCTTGGGGGGTGCGATAGCGTCGGTGACATGCGGCTTCACGTGGGATGTGCGATGTGGCGGCACGCGGCGTGGCAGGAAGGGCAGTTGCCCGCGAGCGCGGCGCTGCGGGTCTATGCCAGTAATTGCACTGCGGTGGAAGGAAATACGACGTTCTACGCCACACCGTCGCGGAGCACGGTGACATCCTGGGCGGCGCAGACCGGGCCGGATTTCCGGTTCCTGGTGAAGCTGCCGAAGCCGATCACGCACGAGCGCCGGCTGATCGATGCCGAGGGGCCGCTGCGCGAGTTCCTGACCGCGATGGAACCGCTCGGACCACGAGTGCATGCCTGGTGGGTGCAGTTACCGGCGTCGTTCGGGCCGAACGAGCTCGGGGCGCTGGCCGGGTTCCTGCGGGAGCTGCCGTCGCGTTCGGCGGTGGAGGTCCGCCATCCCGCGTTCTTCGAGAACGAGCGCGCCGCACGACAGCTGGAATACGTCCTCGGACAGGTGGGCGCGGAGTGGGTAACCTTCGACACCACAACACTTTTCGAGGGTCTACCGCAGAGCGCGGCCGAGCAGGAGGCGTGGTCGAAGAAGCCACGGGTGCCGCGAAGAACCTTGGCGCTCACCGAGTTTCCCGTCGTGCGATATCACGGACGCGACGATGCCGAGCGCACCGTCGCGGGCTGGCAACCGTGGCTGGACACTGTCACGGGTTGGCTGCGCGAGGGTCGCTCCCCCACCGTGTTCATCCATACGCCCGACAACGCGAGCTCGCTGCCGCTGGCCCGCCGTTTCCACGCGGAAGTCCGCGCGCGACTACCCGAGCTGGAGCCGTTGCCCGAACCCGAGCCGACCGAGCCGATGACGCTGTTCTAGTCGGGCATTCCGGCGGACTGCCGGCGCGCTCGCATCTTGGCCTGCCGGGCCTCGGAGAAATCGGCCGTCCACAGCGGCTGCAGCATGTGCCAATCGGCGGGGTGGGCCGCGATGTTCTCGGCGAACCGGTCGGCCAGCAGCTGGGTGGTGCCGTCCACCCCACCCGAGGTGTCGATGGGCGCGCCGACCGAGAAACCCCAGCCGTCGCGGGTGTACCAGCAGTGCACCGGAAGCAGATCCGCGCCGGTTTCGATGGCCAGGCGGGCGGGTCCGGACGGCATGCGCATCGGCTCGCCGAAGAAGCTGACCGGTACGCCGGTGCCCGAGATATCGCGCTCGCCCAGCAGACCCACCAGGCGGCCCGCGCGCAAGCGATCGGCGAGCAGGTCGAACGGCGGGGCCGCGCTGCCGGTGAGCGGAATGATCTCGAAGCCCAGCCCCTCGCGGAATCTGACGAACCGCTGGAACAGCGATTCCGGCCGCAGGCGTTCGTTGATGACGGTGGGTGTGCCGATTCGCCGCACTACCCAGATGCCGGCCAAATCCCAGTTGCCGCTGTGCGGCAACGCCAGAATGATGCCGCGCCCATGGGCTTTGGCGTCGAGGATGTGCTCGAGGCCGGTGGCCGAGCTCTCGATCTCTTCGACCAGCGCCACCGGATCCATACCGGGCAACCGGAACGCCTCCCGCCAATACCGGGCGTAGGAGCGGAGATTGGCGCGGACGAGTTCGTCCGGGACGTGCTCGGGCGTGACACCGAGAACTCGGGAAAGATTGCGCCGCAACTGTTCCGAGTCGCCTCGCCGGGCCGCGTAGTCCGCGCCCGCGTCGAACAACCCGACCGCCCAGCGCTCGGGCAGCGCACGCACCATCCGCCAGCCCGCCGCATAACCGAGATCTACTGCCCGCTCCCTGAGATTCACTCCTCGATTGTTCCTGGGCGCGCGGGGATCTGGGCGCAGATCGGGTGGACGGCGAGTCGCTGACTCAGTTGTCGTCGCGACCGCGCGGATGTCCCGGTTCGTTGCCGGCGAACGGGATTCGGCGTTCCCGAATCTCGTTACCATCGACCAGCGTTCGCAGCAGGGTCAGCAGTGGCGGCCGCTCGCGTGGACGCGCCTCGCCAGTGGTTGGGTCTATGTGGAACTGTGCAGCCGGGCCGGACATAGCTGCCTCCCTATCTCCCCGACGCACGATGAACACGCAACTGGGCTGTTGCACGGCTACCGGGGTCTGGGGCAACCTACTCAGATTACCCTCCGCACGCACAGATAAACATGTTCGCGAAAGCACTCCCGCGAACGCACTGCGCCTCGGGTGCTAATTGACGACAGCACGAAAACCTTTGCGGCGAAGGTGCGTTTCTCGCAAGGCGGTACGTAAGCCGCGGCGCAGCGCACCCGGCTGGGCAGGGGGCTCGACAACACCGAAGCGTCGTTCGGAGGCGGTTTCCGGTGCATCGTCGGAGGTCGCGGTGAGCAGCCAATCGGGAAATGCCAATTTGTGGATCGTGCGCAGCGTCAGCAGATACTGACGCGGCAGCGAGCCGGTGGTGTAGGGCAGGTCGTACTTGTCGCACAGCGCCCGCACCCGCACCGCGATTTCGGCGTAGCGGTTACTCGGCAGGTCCGGGAAAAGATGGTGCTCGATCTGGTGGCACAGATTCCCGCTCATGAAGGCGAGTACCGGTCCGGCGTCGAAGTTGGCGGTGCCCAGCATTTGGCGCAGATACCATTCGGGTTTGGTCTCGTCGACCAGTGCCGCCGGCGTGAATTTCTCTGCGCCGTCCGGGAAATGGCCGCAGAAGATGACCACATACGCCCACAGGTTGCGCATGGTGTTGGCGCTTACGTTGGCCGCGAGGGTGCGCTTCCAACGTCGTCCGCTCAGCGCCGGGAACAACAGATAGTCCTTGCCGGTCTGGCGGGCGACCTTGGCCAGCAGCGCCTTGGTGTGCGCCTTCTTCGCGGCTTCGCCCTCGACTCGCTCCTGCTCGGAGTACAGGTCGTGCAGCGCGATGCCCCACTCGAAAGTTGCCGCCAGGAGCAGGTTTTGCAGCGGTTGCAGCAGCAGCCGGGGCCGCCACGCCTGATCCCGGGTGACCCGTATGACGCCGAAGCCGATGTCGTCGTCCAGGTCGAGGACGTTGGTGAATACGTGGTGCCGGTAATTATGCGAAAAACGCCACTGGCTCGACAACCCCGCCATATCCCATTCCCAAGTGGTGGAATGGATTTCGGGATCGTTCATCCAATCCCATTGGCCGTGTGAGACATTGTGGCCGATCTCCATGTTCTCGATACTTTTCGCCACCGCCAGCGCGGTGGTGCCGAGAATCCAGCCGGCCTTGCCCCGGCTGCACGCGATAAGCAGCCGCGCGGCGGCGTCGAGACCGCGCTGGCAGGCGATGGTGCGGCGAATATAGGCGGCATCGGCGGCGCCGCGCTGCTCGGTGACATCGCGGCGAATCGTGTCCAGCTCCTGCCCGAGCGCCTCGATATCCGCGGCACTGAGATGCGCGTAGACAGCGACATCGGTAATGGCCATTTCCAGTCCTCCAGGAGTGGGGCAGCTCGGTGATCAGACCGTAAAGCGGCTCCACACGGCGAGGACTGGACCGGGGAGTGTGACCACTGGCTACTACAAGCTAGCGTACCCGCCCGTGGCTAATTGTTCGCCCGGTGCGAAATCTTCGACACCCCATGTTGTTTCGCTGTTTCCACGCAGCCCCGAATAGCTGATCATGAACCGCGTGTAGGGTGGATTTCGTCGGAAAAGGAGCCGCCATATGGCGCCAAACCACCTTCGGCTGCTCTGCGGCCGCCAACATCTGCCCTCGGTCAATACCGCGCAGGTGAAATTCACCCCTACCCCTCCGCAGTTCGGTGGGATAGACGGCGTGTGGTGGCCCCGGACCAGGCATCTGACCGCCGAGCTCCCGCTTTTATTGGACGCCCTGAAGCCGCACGTGGGGACGCCCTGGCGGGTCGCCTACAACCCGCACGGCTGGACCCTGGGCGCGCCGCGGATGCTGCGCCTCGGCGAGCGCGCGGTGCAACTGGTCCCGCAGCGCTTCGAGCTGGGCAATATCGTCTACATCCTCGGGATCGACGGCGCCAAGATCGTGCTGCGGGTGATTCCGCCCGCCGCCCGGTCCCGCATCCCGTTCCGCTGACTACTCCACGCCGGGCGGCCGCAGCTTGCGCACCAGCAGGAAGCCGCCGGCGCACCCGATGGTCACCAGCAGCGCGGCCACCCCCGGAGCGACATCACTGAGCAGGCCCGGCTCGGCATGCATCTGCGGCCGGCCGTTTTCCTGGAACACCCGCCCGCGCATCGCCACCACCAGTCCAGGCACGAAAAGCGGTGCGATACAGAGCATCAGGCTCGCGCTGTGGGTGGGCAGCGCCGCGGTGAAGCAGTAGCCGGTGATCGCGGCCAGGCCGACGCCGGCAATGGCCAGCGCGGTGCCGTGCGATACCCCGCTCAGCGCGGCGAGCAGTGCCAGCGCCACGAGCGCGGCCATCCCCACCGCGGGCAGCGGCCACCGCGCACCCGCCCACAATCCGCCCGCGCAGGCCGCGAACAGTGCCGGCACCAGCCAGTTCGTCTGCGCGGAGAACGCGATCACACCACCCACCGCCCCCAGCGCCACGGCCAGGGTCAGCAGCAGCCCGTCCCGGCCCGGCAGCAGCAGCGCCGCGATCGTGCCCGCCACCACCGTCGCCACCGCGACCAGCGCGATGTCGAGGAACGTGCTGCCGTGCTGAGCCAGCCACTCCGAGCCGAACAGCGGCACCGACGTGGTCACCAGCGCCGCCACGATCGGCCGCAACGGCAGCTCGACCGAGATCTCCGCCGGCTCGCTGCGCTGACCGCGCAGTGCGCACAGCATGGCCAGGGCGGCCACCGGCCAGATCAGCCACATCGGCGGGGAGCCGACGATGAACTCGAGGACCGGCGAGTGCCGGGCCGGGTCGCCGTATTCGGTCTCCGAGACGCTGACGTCGCCCAGCGCGATGCTGAAGAGCGAGCCGAGGACGAAGACAGCGATCGCCGCCAGCCGGGACCACGCGGCGGCGGCCACACCGCCCAGCAGCACCCCGCCGGCCAGCGAGTCGACATAGTTCAAGGTGGTGAGCGGCGCCATCGTGGCGGAGAGACTGCCCAGGATGTGATTGGCCAGCAGAATCACCGTGCCGGCCACTGCCACCCACCAGGCCACCACGGCCGAATTCGCGGTGCTCGCGAAGACCGCGACCATCACCGCGGCGACGCAGCCGATCGCGGTGGCGCGGGGCATGCTGTATCCGAGCAGCTCCATCTGCAGGGTGGAGGTGCCCTCGGCCCAGGCCATGGAGATCGGTGTGGTGAGCGCCAGTCCACCGATCACGGCGGCCAGAAATGCCGTGACCAACTCGAGCTGACCGGTGCGTCGCACCAGCTCACGCTAGCCGAGGCGGGCGCGATTGCCGTTCATTTGCGCGCAAAATGCCTCGTGCGCGAGTTAAATCGGGCCTACAGATCCAGGGCCAGCCGGGTCATCGTCCCGGATTCGGTGACGCACAGCCGAAGTGTCGCGGGCGCGCGGACTTCTGGTGCGAACTCGGCGGCCAGCACCGGGGTTTCGCAGGTGCCGCAGATACCCGCCCGGCACATCGAGGGGACCTCGATCCCGTTGTCCTCCAAGGCTTCCAGAACTGTGAGCTCCGGCGCCACGGTTACCGTGCGGCCGGAGCGGCGCAGTTCGACGACGAGGCGATCCATCAGCGCATCGGACAGCGGGCCACGCCGTCGGCGGTGGCGTCGTGCTGGTCGTAGGGGGTGCCGTGGATACCGACCCGGGCCGCCAGCGCTTTGGCGATCTGGGTATTGCGCCGCCATGCCGGGTCGTAACCTCTTGCCCGCCAGCGCATCCGGCGGGCGGCTCCGGGCAACTGGTCATCCAGTGCCCGCAGCCGCACCTCGAAAGTAGCTGCCGCGCCGACGATTCGGTCCCATGGCCGCACCGGCACCGCGCGCAGGGGTGTGCTGTCGAGCAGCGCGCGCACCAAGCCTTCGCTGCTGAAGTAGGCCAGCAGGCCCAGCGCCGGTGCGGCAGCGAGGATTTTCGCCCGGTCCCGCAGCCGCGTGCCGGCGAATCGGTGCGTGGCCGCGCCTGCCATCAGGTCCGTCCACTCCGGCGCGACGCCCGCGGTCGCGACCATGTAGTCGGCCAGCTCCATGCCCGCGCGGGCGGTGCGCGGGATGAGGGTCTCGGAGACGCCGAAAATGTAGGCGATGTAAGCCCAGTAGTGCATGACCGCGTCGAGTTGCGCGTCGGTGGCGGGGCGGCCGTGGGTGTGGTCGAAACAGATCGGTGAGATCCCGAAGGTGACGGCCGCGCCCATCATGGTGGCGTTCGAGATGGGGTTGCCGTGGTGGGCGAAATGTTCTTCACCCCAAGACTTTCGGAGCCCGGCACGAACCTGGGAGTGCATCAGCCGCACCCGGACGGTGTCCTTGAACACCGGCGACCAGCGATCCATGCCGCCGGCCCGGGTGACATTGCGGAACCAAGTGGCGGTCTCCAGGTTGCGGCGATACGGGTCGTTGACGAACCGCCCCGTCGCGCCGGTGGCCGAGGCGACTTCCGCACCGACGAAGGTGCCCATGAAGTCCTGCACGCCCATCGCCAGCTTCCCGGCGGTGGAGACGTTGATCCAGAGTTGGCGGCCGTACTCCCACAGTTCCGGGTCGTACCACTCCGGCGGGTTGTCCAGCTGCTCGAACAGCGTGACCAGCTCCGCTGGTGGGCCGTCTACGGATTCGATCCCGTGGTCGAGAGCCTGCTCGAGCATGCGCCGCCCCTTGGCGGTGCCGATCCGCCGGAACGCCGCGACCACAGCGTCCATCTGTTCGTCGCCCTGCCACAGATGATCGGCCATCAGCCGGGTACGCGGCGTCTCGGCCGGCACCGGCCGGACATCGATCCAGTGCCCGAGCATGTTCTTGCGCGGCTGATACCAAAGATCCGAGGCGACCGCCCGCGGCGGCGGTGGACGCAGCGCCATCCCGGGCCGGTAGTAGTAATCGTTGTGGTGCTTTTCCAGGGCCTGCATCGCTCAAAATCCTGTCAGCTGACGGAATTTGGACTTCGTGTCCGTTCCGTAGTCGGCGTGTACCGGGCAGTAGTGCTGGGGCTGGTCGCGGAATTCCGGTGCGGGCCAGAGCAGTTCCGGCGCTTCCGGCGGCGCGAGATCGGCGGGGCGGCGGCCGTTTTCGCGGCGCAGTCCGGCTCGGATGCGCGGGAAGAAGTACTTGGCCTCGTCCGGCGTCCATCTGTTCATCACACTGAACACCCGGCACCAGGCTGTGAACCGGCGTTGATCCCGCTCGGACCAGGTGAAGCCCATGGTCTTTCGGATCGCGGGGTCACACAGTCCGATGGTGAGGAACTGGTAGAACCGGGCACCGGACGGCCGTATCGCCTTGTTCCACAGCGTTTTCGGGGTGTGCCGCACAATCGGGAAAATCGGGAAAATCGGCACCTGCTCGGCGAGGTGGTAGACCTCCCAGGCGGCATTGGTCGGCTCCAAGACGTTATCGATCATGTCGCGCCAGTACTCCTGGAACTCCGGCCAGCTCTTGGGCACCACCCGCATGCTCATGCCGTACAGCTCGTACCACTGGTACTGCTCGCGCCAGAGTTGTTCGCGCTGTGTTTCGGTGAGCCCGCCCATGAACAGCTCCCCCGTGCGCAGGGTCTGCATGAAGAACACGGCGTGCGCCCAATAGAAGGTGCCCGGGTCCAGTGCGTGATAGCGGCGGCCCTGTGCGTCGACGCCCTTGATCGTGCGGTGATAGTCGACGATCTCGCGGGCGGTGTCCACGGCGCGCGGCCCGTCGAAGACGACGCCGGTGATCGGGTAGGCGGACCGGAGCACCCGCTGGTAGAACTCCTCGCTCAGTTTCGAATGGAACTCCACGCCCGCGCCGAGCCCCGGGTGCATGTTCTGCACCATCCCGAGGAACAAGCCCGTCGGTGCGAAGTACAGGGAGCCGAAGATCTTCCACGTCAACGAGTCCGGGCCGAGCGGTACAGCTTCGGACCGCTCGCGAGGGACAACTGTCTGTGACACCATGGACCGATGCTGACACGAGCTTTTACTCGCATTCAATTCGCGTTTGTCACCCATGCCGCCTAGACGCCGGGCAGCGCCGAGAAAGGCTCCACGCCAAGACCGTTCGCGAGCGATGGTGGCGCGGATCATCGACGCGGGTCAGCAGGTGCTCATCGCGCACGGATACGAGGGTGCGTCCACCAATCGGATCGCCGATGCCGCGGGCATCAGCCCTGGTTCGCTGTACCAGTACTTTCCCAACAAAGATGCCATCGTCAGTGCCGTCATCGAGCGGTACAACGAGGATGTCGCGACCCAGGTACTCCGGCACGCGCTGGCCAACCTGACCGCGCCGCCGGAAGTCGGTATTCCCGAAGCGATTTCGGTGCTGCTGGACGCCCTGGGCGAACATCCGGCGCTGCTGCGCGCCGTGCTCGAGCAAACCCCGCGGTTGAGCACCAGCAACGCGGTGTTCGCGTTCGAACAGCAGATCGGGGAACTCGCTCGCGCCGCGCTCGTCATGCGGCGGCATCTACTGCCCGCGGACCTGGATTTCGACGCTGCCTCGTGGATGCTGGTGCGCACGGTGGAGCACCTCACCACCCGTTATGTGCTCGACGATCCGCCCATTACCCGGGAGCGGTTCCTCGCCGACATCACCCGGTTGGTGCTCAACTTCTTTCAGGAACCGCAGGCCGGCGAGCCGCGAGCAGAACGCGAGTAGTGCGGGGCAAGGTCACTCAGGATGACTGGAGGCGAAGCGCTTGGACCGGGCAGCTGTCGACCGCAAGGGCGATCAGCTGGCGATCCGCATCGGCGACGGTATCGACCAGCGGCTCGGTGATCCCGTCGTCGGCCACGCGAAACAGCGTGGGCGCCACCGCCTCACACATACCGTGCCCCTCGCAGCGCTCCCGGTCGGCCACGACCCTCATAGGCGCTCCAACCGGATCGGCAGCCCGTCGGCCGGTGTCGGCCCGGTGCCCGCCACCAGCGGGACCCGGTAATCCGCGGGCACGCTCCACCGGTACCGCAGAAGTACCTGGTGCAGCACGGCTTTCACGGTCATCCCGCCGAAGTAGAGGCCGATGCACTTGTGCGCGCCACCGCCGAACGGGGCCCACGTGAAGCGGTGCGATTTGTCCTCGCGGCGGTCGGGGGCGAAGCGCTCCGGGTCGAAAACGTGTGCGTCCGGCCAGTATTCGTCGGTGTGCATCATCGCGTATGGGCTGCACATAACCAGTGTGCCCCGCGGCAGGAAGTAATCCAGCACATTGGTGTCGGCGATGGTTTCGCGAGCCTGCTGCGCCACCGGCGCGTACATCCGCAGCACTTCGCGAAACGCCATATCCATGGCGGGCAGGCGGTCCAGGTCCCCGTAGTCGAGTGCATCCTTGCCCAGCGCAACGGATTCGGCGCGCAGCCGGTCCTGCCACTCCGGGCGCCGGCCGAGTTCGTACATCAGCATCGACGCGGCGATGGTGCTGGTGTCGTGGGCGGCCATCATCACGAAGATCATGTGCTCGACCACTTCGTCGTCGGTGAAGGTATGGCCGTCCTCGGTGGTCGCGCGGCTGAGCACGCTGAACAGATCGGCACCGGAGCCCGCCCGTTTGGCGGGCAGTTCGCGGCGGAAATAGCCGGCGAGCAGGCGGCGGCCGCGCAGGCCCCGAGCCCACACGCCGCCCGGAACATTCGCCCGGACAAGGGCTTTGCCACCGGCGACGGCGTCCTCGAAGGCTCGGGCCAGGCGGGTGCCCTCCGGTCCGAGTTGCGCCCCGGCGAACACCGCGGTCGCCTGTTCGAGCAGCAGTTGCTTGATCGCGGTGTAGGCGTGGAAGTTCCGGCTCGGCTGCCAGGCGCTGATGCCCTCGGCGATGCGGGGTGTCGTCAGGTCCAGGTAGCCGACCAGCCGGGGCCGGGTGAATGCCTGCTGCATGATCCGGCGATGGAACAGATGCTCGTCGAAATCGCGCAGCAGCAGTCCGCCGTGAAAGAAGGGGCCGATCAGGAATTCCCAGCCGCGTTGCGCGGAGAAGACCTTGTCGCGGTCCAGCAGGACGGCTTCCAACGCCGCCGGACTGCCGATGGTGACCGCGCGCCGCCCCAGGATCCCGAACCACTGGATCGGGCCGTAGCGTTCGAAACGCCTGCGGGCGAACGGGATCGGATCAGCCAGCGTGCTCAGTGTGTAGCCGATGCCGGGCGGCCCGAAATTGCCCATGATCGGCCGTAATCCGCTGCCGGGCGGCGGCTCGGCCAACGGGCGCGCGGAGGCGGGATAGCGCTCGGTCAGGCGGGCGCCGACCCGCTGCACCTCCCCCGCCACGCGTGCTCGGACCTGGCGCACGGCTCCGGAAACGTCGTTGATTGCCGGTGGCGCAAGAAGACTCATGATCAGCACCCTTCGTGTGATGCGAGTCACTCGACCATATCGGAAACTGAGGTTTCCGTAAACGTTTGTTTCCCAACTTCTTCCGTGCCAAGCTGGGCAGGGTGAGCAGAGCTTTCACCGGCACCTACCGCGGCACCTCCACCGAAGAGCGCCGCGAGGATCGGCGGCGGCGGCTGCTCGATGCCGCCCTCGACATCATCGGCACCCACGGCCTGTCCGCCCTGACCGTCCGCGGCCTGTGCGAACAGGCCCGCGTCGGCCCGCGCTTCTTCTACGAGGCCTTCCCCGATCTCGATACCCTCGCCGCGGAACTGCTGGTGGAGATCCAGGATTCGGCCCTGGCCCGCGCCCGCGCCGCCGTCGCGGAAACCGCGGGTGAGCCCGCCTACCGAATTCGGGCCGGGGTCGCCGCGCTCATCACCGACCTCACCGACGACCCGCGGCGGGCGAAACTCGTGTTCGCCCAGGCCTATGGGAACGAAGCGCTGATGCGCACGCGCTTCGCGGGCATGCATCGCGTCTCCGAGGTCATCATCGAACAGACCCGCCTGGTGCTGGACCTCCCGGAAGGCCAGGACACCGCCGTCGCCACCGTGTCGCAGCTCATCACCGGGGGCGCCGCCGAGCTCGTCCTGACCTGGATCGACGGCCATCTCCCCGTCGACCAGCCCACCCTCATCGACCTGCTGGCCGACTATGCGATCGACATGATCAACCGGCTGCCCGCGGTCGATGCCCGCCTGGGCGATTCAGGAGCGGTGCACCGGGCCGTGTGAGTCGGCGCAATGCGTGTCGTCGGCGGGCCGGGCGGCTTCGCCGACGTGGTCGACCTGGAGGGTGGTGTGCTCCAAGTCGAAGTCGTCGTGCAGGACCGTCTCGATGACCGAGCGCAGGGCATGGCAGTCGGCGCCGTCGTCGACCAGGACGTGCGCGGACAGCGACGGCTGACCCGAGGTGATCACCCAGACATGCAGGTCGTGCACCTCCGCCACCTGCGGGATGCCGACCAGGCGGGCACCGATGGCGTCGGGGTCGAGGTGCGCCGGGGCGGCTTCGAGGAAAATGCGGCCGGATTCGCGCACCAGGCCCCAGCCGGCCTTGAGCATCAGGGCGGCCACCACGAGGGCGGCGATGGCGTCGGCGCGCGGCCACCCCGCCAGCCAGACCACCGCGCCGGCGATGGCGGTGCCGATGAACGCGTACAGGTCGTTGAGGATGTGCTGGAACGCGCCTTCGACATTGAGGCTGGTCCGGTTGGCCTTGCTGATGCACCAGGCGGCGATGATGTTCACCACGATCCCGAACAGCGCGGTGATCAGCACCAGCGGGCCCTCGACGTCGGGCGGATCGATCAAGCGCTGGATGCCCTCGTAGACGAACCACGCCGCGAGCAGCAGCAGCGTGATGCCGTTGGCCTGCGCGGACAAGATCTCGGCGCGCTTGTAGCCGTAGGTGTACTTGCCGCCGGCCGGGCGCTTGGCCAGCCGGATCGCGATGAGTGCGAGCACGATCGAGGCGGCGTCGGTGAGCATGTGCGCGGCATCGGAGATCAGGGCCAGCGAGTGCGCGAGGAGGCCGACGACGACCTCGGCGGCCATGAACGTGGTGATCAGGGCGAGCGCGATACCGAGCCAGCGCCGGTCCGCGTCGGCGGACACGCCGTGGTCATGACTGTGCCCGTGATCTGCGCCTTTGCTGTGATTATGGGACGACGGCGGCGCGATGACGGCCGACGCCTCCGGCTGCTCCGACCCGCAGTGATCTCCACCCATAACCCAGCGCCCTCATTTCGTGTGTATGGCTTCCGCCGGACAGCCTAGCTCAGTGTGCAACCATGCGCATGTCTGCATCTTTTGCATTCGGGTAACTGTCTCAGAGGTTGCTCCGTGCGCAATCGTGATCTTCTGGGGTGCACCGGGATTCAACTACCCGACTACTATTCGGACATTGCCTTTCGAGGCTTTCGGATGAGGTCAAAGGGGTTGGAATGGATAGGCCGGCGTGGGCGCCCGAGGGCGTGGATATGCAGCAGGCAAGCCCGGCACGCATGTACGACGCCCTGCTGGGCGGCTCGCACAACTTCGAGATCGACCGCCAAGCCGCCGAAATGGGCAAGCGACTGGTACCCGATCTGCCCCGGGTAGCGCTGAGCAACCGGGCGTTCCTGCGCCGGGCGGTGCGATTCATGGCCGACGCCGGGATCAAGCAGTTCCTCGACATCGGCTCCGGCATCCCGACCGCGGGCAATGTGCACGAGGTCGCGCAGAGCATCGACCCGGAGATCCGCGTCCACTATGTGGACATCGATCCGGTCGCGGTCGCGCACGCCAATGCCATCCTGCTGGGCAATGACCGTGCCGCCGCCACCGAAGCCGACCTGCGCAAGCCGGAACCGCTGCTCGACCAGGTGCGCCAGACGGGCCTGATCGATTTCGAGCAGCCGGTCGGCGTGCTGCTGGTGGCCGTGCTGCACCTGCTCGCCGACGCCGACGCGCCCACCGAGAAGGTCGCCGCGTTACGAGCCGTTGTCCCCACCGGCAGCTACGTAGCGATTTCGCATCTGACCTCCGAAATGCGGCCCGAAGATGCCGCTCAACTGGGCGAAAACGCGGCAAATCAGAATCGAATCGGCATCCACTTCCGCGGCCGTGCGGGTATCGAGACTATGTTCGACGGGTGGGACCTGGTCGAACCCGGAGTCGTCGAGCTGCCTGCCTGGCGGCCGGAGTCCGAGCGCGACCAGCACGAGGCGCCGGGCCGGTCGCTGGGCTTGGCGGGCGTCGGCCAGAAGAGCTGAAAACTGCTCTAGGAGCAGGGGGACGGTGAGTGGAGTGGGTGAGCTGGCGGTGCGCTGGGCCGACGCGCTCGACGGCGTAGTCGCCCCCACTCGCACCCGCACCCAGATCGAAGCGCTGCTCGCCGACCTGGCCGAGATCCTCCTCGCCACCCTGCGCGAGGAGGCCGCCGCGCAGGTCGCCTACGACGCGGCGGCCGTGCTGGTGGCGGCGAACTATCGAGATCCGGTGGCGGTGAGCCGGTCCATCGGCATCATCTGCCGGGACATGGTGGCCGAGATCTGCCCGGGCCGCACCGGTCCCGAGTACGAGCGGGTCCGCGAGCGCGCCATCACCGTCGCGGCCGAATTCGCGGCGGGCTTTACCGCCGCGCTCCGCAGCGCCGCGCTCGGCGAGCAGGAAACCACGCTCGCGGCGGCCCTGGCCGCGGCGCAGGAGGCCGAGGCGCGAAGACAGCTGTCCGAAGCCAGGTTCCAGGCCGTCTTCGAGGGCGCCTCGGTCGGTATCGGCACCCTGGACACCATGGGCCGGGTGCTCGACGTGAACCGCGCCTTCGCCGAAATGCTCGGTCTACCCGAACATCTCATGCCGGGACGTTCGGTGGCGGAACTACTCGGCCCGGACAATATCGGCTACGCCTTCGAGCAGATGCAGCTGATGTTGTCCGGGCGGATCGACCGGTTCCGGCTGGAAACCGAACATGTGCGCCCCGACGGGGGTTTCGCCTATATCGACCTGTCGATGTCGGCGGTGCGGGACAGCAGCGGGCAGATCCAGTTCGTCATCGGCGTCGCCATCGACGTCACCGCACGTCAGCAACTGGCGAATCAGCTCTGGCACGACGCGAATCACGACAACCTCACCGGGTTGCCGAACCGGGTGCTGTTCTTCGACCGGCTGGCGAATGCGACCGCGCCGCTGGGGGTTTGCTATCTGGACCTGGACGGGTTCAAGGAGATCAACGACCACTGGGGCCACACGGTCGGCGACCGGGTGCTGCGTGATGTGGCGCACCGGCTGCGGGCCGCCGTCGAGCCGGCCGGTGGGCTCGCCGCCCGCATCGGCGGCGACGAGTTCATCGTGCTGGTCGACCGGTGCGAGGGCGAGCACCAGCTTTCGGCGATCTCCCGGCGCCTGCGGGCGGCGCTGGCCGCGCCGATCGAGGTGGCCGGGCAGCCGGTGACGGTGGGCGCGAGCATCGGCACGGTGTTCGCCGAGGAGAAGCCCCGGGATATCGACGCGCTCATGCACACCGTCGACACCGCGATGTACCGCGACAAGGCCGCCGGTGGCGGCCCGCAGGCGCGGCACCGTTAATCCACCTCGGCCAGCAGGAAGTCGCTGGCACCGGCGGTGGCAACGACAGCGGCGTGTTCGCTGATCAGCCATTGCCCGCAGACGCACCGCAGGTAGCGGGTCGTGCCGTGCGCCGAGACAAGGGTGGGTGCGGGCCACTGGCAGGTGGGGCAGCTGGTATCCATGTCAACAGCCTGATGTAATGAGTTAGTGCATTTCAACCCTTACGGTGGCGCGGCGGCGGAACTGGCGGCTCAGCTCGTGAACTCGACGTCGGAGACCGATCTGCAACAGTTGCTCGACGACGCGGACTACAAGCCGCTGGGTTCGCTGGACGAGCGGCAGATCCGGGAATTACGCAGGTGGATCACCAGACTCGACGCCGCGTTCGACGCGCCGTCGGTGCAGCTGCTCAACGAGCTGCTGGCCGAGACCACCAGTGAGCCCTATATCTCCACGCATGACGGCCGGGCGCCGCACATGCACTTCTCGCGCATCGACCTGCCGACGGTCGAACGCGTCAAGGCCTACACCGCGATGGGACTCGCGGAGCTGTTCTGCGATGCGCCGGAACGGATCGGGCGGTGCGCCCGGGAAGGGTGCGAATCGGTGTTCGTGGATACCTCGCGCAATGGGCGGCGACGGTTCTGTACCACCCGGTGCTCCAACCGAGTTCATGTGGCGGAGCACCGGGCCAGAGGTTAACTCGCGCTGCGCTGGCCGTGCTTGCGGAAACCGGGTAGCTGGTCGGCGACGGTCCACCGGCCGTAGGTCTTCGCGCCGGTGTCGTCGTCGCGGTGGATCGGGCTGACCCAGGTGGGCCGCGGCATGGTGGCCGCTCGCTGCCCTCGCCCCATCAACGGAACCTGTTGCGCCACAAGGTAATAGTCGCCCTCATCCTGGGGCTCGGGGAGGTATTCACAGAGCTGCTCGGCCGCGTCACCGAGATGCGCGGCGGCGACCACACCACTGAATGGTCTGGAATACTCGTCGCGCACGACGACGGCCGAGACGGTCCACATGCGATTGCCGGTTGGGTGCTGCTGAGGATCGGCGGTGTCTCCCGCGTCCGAGTACGTGTTGTCGATCATCTTGCACCTCCGGTTGCTGCCCGGGGGAGGCGAGGCCTCCCGGTCTAACGTTCTTGCGCTCGAGGTCAATTCGGCAATTCACAGGAGAACTGGCCTGCAAATGAGTGTATCGCTCCCCCTGCTGATCTTGGTGCCAATTCCTGTGCTGAAACACGTTCTGGTGCAGCCAGATTCGTGTGAACAACGGTTACGTCCGAGACAGCCGCTACTGTGGTTGACACGTTCGACATGGCGAGGTGACGCATGGATGGCTGGCAGGTCACCGTGGCACTCCCGATAGCCCTGGCGCTCATCATGTTCGGGCTCGGCCTGGCCCTGACAGTCGCCGATTTCGCCCGCGTCGTGAAATACCCGAAGGCCGTGGTGGTGGCGCTGAGCTGCCAGATCGTCCTGCTGCCCGCGATCGCCCTCGGCCTGGTGCTGCTGCTGGATCTGGCGCCGCAGCCGGCCGTGGGCGTCCTGCTGCTGGCCGCCTCCCCCGGCGGGGCCACGGCGAATCTGCTCAGTCATCTGTTCCACGGCGACGTCGCGCTGAATGTGACGCTGACAGCCGTGAACTCGGTGATCGCGGTTGTGACGCTACCGCTGGTCACCAACTTCGCCCTGGAGTATTTCGAGCCCGCCGGTACGGGCGGGCTCGGACTACAGTTCGGCAAGGTCGTGCAGGTGTTCCTGATCGTGCTGGTCCCGGTGGTCACCGGCATGCTGACGCGACGCTGGGCGCCGGGGTTCGCGCGGGCGATGGATCGGCCGGTGCGGATCTCCTCGATCGTGTTCCTGGCTCTGATCACGCTCGCCGCGATCTTCGCTGAGCGCGCCAATATCCTCGACTACCTGCTGCAAGTCGGGGTGGTCATGCTGTTGTTCGCGGTGGCGAGCCTCGCCATCGGGTACTGGGTGCCGAAGGTGGCGGGGGTGCGGCACGCGCAGGCGATCGCGTGTTCGATGGAGGTCGGCATTCACAACAGCACGCTGGCGATGACGATCGCGATCAGCCTGCTCGGCGATATCCGGATGGCTGTGCCGGCCGGGGTCTACGGGGTGAACATGTTGCCGCTGGCGTTGGCCGCGGGGTGGTTGATGACCCGGCGCGCCCGGGCCGACGGCACGTTCAGCCCGGTGACCGCAGCGGATCGGTCAGCAGATCGGTGAAAGCGAGTTCGGCGGCGCCGAGCAGAGTGGCGTCGGCGGCCAGGGCCGAGGTGCGCAGGCGGACGGGTTCGCGCAGCGCGAGCAGGCCGTCGACGGCGAGGCGGCTGCGGACCTGCGCGGCGGAGGCCAGATAGATTTCGCGCAGCACGCCCCCGAAGACGACCACCGACGGATTGAAGATGTTGACCAGGTTGGCGACGCCGTAGCCGAGCCAGTCACCGACCTGATGCAGGGCATCCCGGGAGCGGGCGTCACCGCGGCCGGCGGCGTCGACGATCGCCTCGACCACCGCGCGGCCCGGCGGGTCGGTGCGTCCCGCCGCCGCGATCAGAGCCAGCTCACCGGCCTCGGCCTCCAGGCAGCCCCGCGAGCCGCAGGCACACGGCCGTCCGCCCGGGTTCACGATCATGTGCCCGACTTCGCCGCAGTAACCGCCTTCGCCGCCGATCAGGTTGCCGCCCAAGATGATTCCGCCACCGATCCCGACATCGCCGTGCAGGTAGATCAGGTTTTCCACATCGATGCCGACGCCGCGTTCGCGTTCGGCGAGCGCGCCGAGGTTGGCGTTGTTGCCGACCGTGACCTGGAGGCCGAGTTCCTCGGACAGGCGCGCGCCGATCGGGACGTCGACCCAGCCGATGTTCGGGCCGTACCGGACGACGCCGTCGGATTCGCGGACCATTCCGCAGAACGCGACGCCGACTCCGGCACAGCGGGTGTCCGGGCCCGCGCTGTCGATCATGGTGCGCGCCATGGCGGCCAGCGCGGTGGTCACCTCGTCCGGGTCGAAAGTGCGGCTGGTGCGCGGGGTTTCGGTGCGGTCCAGAACCGCCCCGCCCAAACCGACCCGCCCGGCGGCGAGCCGGTCCGCGCCGACGTCGAGAGCCACCACGTAGACCTGTTCGGACGGGCGGACGACCAGCGAAGGGCGGCCCGCCTTACCGGTCTGGCCGGGCAGTTCCTCGCTGACCAGACCAGCCGCGGCCAAATCCGCGGTGAGCGCCAGAATGGTGCTGCGGTTCAAGCCCATTCGCTCGGCCAGCACCGCCCGCGACATCGGGCCACCGCGATGGATGTGCCGCAGCAGGACCGCTAGGTTCCGCCGCCGGATCTCCTCGGGTGAAGGGGCCGCTCGCACGCTGATCGTCCCCTCTCCCTGCGTCTATCGATGGCCCTTCTAGCTGTGCAACTGAGCTCGTTTGCGCGACAACGCATCCACACCCGCTGCCAACAGCAGCACGAATCCTGTCACAACGAATTTCGTGCCCGCACTGAAGCCCATCAGCCCCATGCCGTTGTTGATCACCGCCACCACCGCCGCGCCCAGCACCGCGTCGAGCATCCGGCCCCGGCCGCCGAACAGGCTGGTACCGCCGATGACGGCCGCGCCGACCGCGGTGAGCAGCACATCGCTGCCGCCGGTGTTCGGATCTACGGAGTTGGCGCGCGAGGCCGCGATCAGCCCGCCGACCGCCGCCATGGTCGAACACAGCACGAACGCGGTGATTTTGATGCGATCGACCGCGATGCCCGCCCGGCGGGCGGCCTCGGCATTCCCGCCGACCGCGTAGATGTGCCGTCCAAACGCGGTGCGGCGCAGCACGAATGTCCACAGCAGCAGGAGCACCGCGATGAGCGGTACCACGATCGGCATGCCCTGCAGCGAGTTCATCGCGGGGTTGCGGCTGCGTTCGTCGTTGAGCACGCCCACCACGATGCCGACCACGAGCGCGACGGCCGCGATCCGCAGGGCGATCACCGGCAACGTCTCCCCGGTCAGCCCGAGTTTGGTGCGCGCCTGCAGCTTTCGGAACTGGATCAGCGCGAACCCGGCCAGCAGGATCGCGTACATGATCCAGCCGAGCAGCGGCGGCACGTTCTTGTTCGCGATCGCCACGATGGTCGAATCGGTGATCGAGATGTTGCGCCCGTTGTCCATGATCTTCAGGGCGACGCCCTGCAAGGCGAGGAAGGCCGCGAGGGTGACCACGAACGACGGAATGCCGATCCGCACCACGACCGCGCCGATCGTCAACCCGATCGCGACGCCGGTCAGCAGCGAAACACCTACGGCCACATACCAGGGCCAGCCCTTGTCGGTGAGCAGCACCGCCAGCACCGCCGCGCACACGCCGCTGGTGAATCCGGCCGACAGGTCGATCTCGCCGAGCAGCAGCACGAAGATCAAGCCCATCGCGATGACCGCGATCGCCGCGCCCTGGGTGAGCAGGTTCGCGAAGTTGGCCTGGGTCAGGAACACCGGACGGGCCACGGAGAAGATCACCGACAGCACGATCAGCGCGATCACCGAGGGCAGTGCGCCCATGTCGCCGCTGCGGACCCGATCGACATAAGTCCTGGCCAGATCGCTGAAAGGGGCTGCGGCAGCAGGTTCTTTGGTGAGCGCCACGCTCATCGGCCGGCTCCGTTCGTGCTGATGCCGAGCTCACCGCTGCGTCCGGCGGTGATCAGTTCGACGACTTGGGCGTGGGTGACATCGGAGGTGCGCACCTGGGCGGCCATGCGCCCCAGATACAGCGCGGCGATCCGATCCGACACCGCGAACACGTCATTCATGTTGTGCGAGATCAGGACTACGGCCAGGCCACGGTCGGCGAGGGTGCGCACCAGTTCGAGCAC
Source organism: Nocardia sp. XZ_19_385 (assembly GCF_015355755.1). Classification (NCBI taxonomy): domain Bacteria; kingdom Bacillati; phylum Actinomycetota; class Actinomycetes; order Mycobacteriales; family Nocardiaceae; genus Nocardia; species Nocardia sp. XZ_19_385. The sequence goes on along the minus strand of NZ_JACVEE010000005.1, from coordinate 112,589 downwards.
CTGCTGGGTCTGGGCGACGCCGAGCGCGGCGGTCGGCTCGTCCAGGATCACGACCTTGCTGTTCCAGAGCACCGCTTTGGCGATCGCGACGGTTTGGCGTTGCCCGCCGGACAGGCTCGACACCTGCTGGCGCACCGACTTCACGGTGCGAACCGACAAGCCCGCCAAGGTTTTTCCGGCCAGCTCTTCCATTCCGTACTCGTCGAGGACGAGCCCGCGCCGGCGTTCCCGGCCGAGGAACATGTTCTGCACGATGTCGAGGTTGTCGCAGAGCGCGAGGTCCTGGTAGACGATCTCGATGCCGAGCGCGGCCGCGTCGCGTGGACTGTGCACGTGCACCGGCGCACCCTCGAACAGGAACTCGCCCGCGTCGATGGGGTGGGTGCCGCCGATGCATTTCACCAGCGTGGACTTACCCGCGCCGTTGTCGCCGACGAGTGCGGTCACCTCACCCGAGCGAGCGGTGAAGGCGACGTCGTGCAGCACCTGGACCGCGCCGAAACTTTTGTCTATGCCCCGTAATTCGATGATCGGGGTGTCAGTCATCAAGAAACTCCTACTGCTCCTTCCGCGGTCCCCTCATCGAAACCGCGGAAGGAGCTGGTGCGGGGGGTGTGCGTCAGATTCCGTTGTCCGCGCAGAGTTTCGCGACATCGCCGGTGCACAGTTCACTCTTGGTGACGTACCCGTCGGCGATCACGTCCTTGACGTTGGCCTTATAGATGGGCTTGGGCTCGAGCAGCACCGAAGGCACATCCTTCTTCGACTCCGGGTCGGCCACCTTGCCGTTGGTGGTGCCCTTCTCGCCCTTGGTCAAGGCGATCGCCAGCTCCGCGGCGGCCGCCGCTTCCTGCTTGATCGCCTTGTACACGGTCATGCACTGGTCGCCGGCGAGCACGTTCTGCAGGCCCTGCACCGTCGCGTCCTGCCCGGTGACCGGGACCTGACCGTTGAGCTTCTGCTTCTTCAACACGGCGATCGCGGCGTTGGCCATGCCGTCGTTGGCCGCGGCCACGCCACCGAGATTCGGTGTGCCGGTGAGCATCTGCTCGAAGATGGTGCCCGCCTTGGTGTTATCCCATTCCGGCACCGCCTGATCCGGACCCTTCAGGTACTCACCGGAGTCGAACTTCGGCTTCAGCACGCCGTCGTAACCGCTGCGGAACAGGGTGGCGTTGTTGTCGGTGGGGCCGCCGTTCAGGTACGCCACGGTGGGCTTGGGTGCGTTCTTCTCGGTGAGGCATTTGACCAGGCCTTCCCCGATCAGGTTGCCGACCTTCACATTGTCGAACGACACGTAGTACTCCGCGCCGCCGCCGAGGGTCAGCCGGTCGTAATCGATGACGGTGACACCCTGCGAGCGGGCCTTCTCGATCACCGCTTTGCCGGTGCCGCTGTCCAGGTTGGTGATCAGCAGAACATTCGCCCCGTTGGTGATCATCTGATCGGCGATCGTCTGGAACGCGCCCTTGTCGCCCTGCGCGTTCTGGATATCGGCCTTCACCCCCGCCTTGTCGAACGCCTCCTGCAGATACTTCCGGTCCGCGGTCTCCCAGCGGGCGGAGGTCTTGCTGTCCGGCAGGATCACCCCGATCTTGGCGCCGGAGCCCGAGCCGCTCTCGTCATCGCCGCAGGCGGTGAGGGAGGTGAGCAGCGCGGCCGAAACAGCGGTGATGGTGAGAATGCCCTTGCGCATGGTGGGCCTTTCATCGGACCGCCCCGGGTGCGCCGGGCGGTCGAGTCGAGCGAATGTTGTTTGGTGCAACATATTCGACTGTGACCTGGAGCACAACCTCTTCGGGCAAATCGGTCAGGTCGCCTCGTGGAACACCAGCCCGAGGGTGTGGCGGGTGCCGGAACGCAGCACGCTGACGCCGTGCCGCATCGGCGCCACCGACCAGCCGCGCGCGCTCGGCAGCGGACGGTCGCGAGTGGTGAAGATCAGCCCGTGCCCGCGCGGGACGGTCGTGGCATAGCCGCGCGACTGGGCACGCGGACGCTGCTCGACCATCAGGAATTCACCGCCGGTGTAGTCCGCGTCCAAGCCGATCACCACCTGGAGCGGAAAGACCATGTCGCCGAACAGATCCCGATGCAGCGCATTCCAGTCACCCGATTCGTAGCGCAGCAGGATCTGCGCGGATTTGCGCTGACCGGCGCTGTGGCACATCGCGATCCACTCGTCGAGGGTGTCCGGCCAGGGTGCCGCCTGCCCCAGCTTGTCCGCCCAATCCCGGGCCACCGGTAGCAGATTCGGATAGAAGGCCTGGCGCAGTTCCGCCACGACGGGCGGTAGATCGTGCGTGAAGTAGCGATAGCGGCCCGAGCCGAAGCGGTGCCGGGCCATCTCGACGGTCGTGCGGAACCGGTGCTCCTCCGCGAAATATCCGGCGATCTCCCGGCATTCGCCGGGCGTGAGCAGCGGGCCGGTCAGGGCGTGGCCGTGCTCGGCGAGTTCCACGGCGATCGCGGGCCAATCCTGTTCGGCGACAACCGTACCCACTGCGTCAGACACCGAGGAGCACCCCTTCCAGTGCCAGCAGCCGCTGCTTTCGCTCCAGCCCGCCCGCATACCCGGTCATCGCGCCGTTCACACCGATCACCCGATGACACGGCCGCACCACCAGCAGCGGATTCGCCCCGATCGCCGCCGCGACCGCCCGCACCCGATCCCGGGGCGCCCCGATGCGGGCGGCGATCTCGCCGTAGCTGACGGTCGTCCCATAAGGGATAGCGTCCAGGGCCGCCCACACCCGCCGCTGGAATTCGGTGCCACTGTCGGCGAATTCGAGATCGAACCGCATCAACTCGCCGGCAAAGTACGAACGCAGCTGCGCGGCAACCTCTTCGAAGGCCTCGACGTCCTCGTTCCGACGATCTCGCACCGGCCCGTCCACCATGGCGACCGACGCCAGGACAACACCGGCGCCGACACGCTCCCCGGCCAACCGCAACTCCCCCAGCGGGCTGCCCACGTACGCGTACACCGTCATCTCCGACTCCTCTCGTCAACGTCCTATCCCCAATCTGCAGCACCCCAGCCACCACAGCTGGCGGGAATCAGACACAGCATTGACATGAGAATCGACCGCCCGGGCACTCCCCTCCTGCAGTGCCCGGACGGCCGGCCCGACTCGGCGGGCTGCGCGGAACGCTACGGAGCAGCGGAGCTATCCGCCCGCTGGGACAGCGGGCCATTCAGGAGAATTCGCAGTTCACAGGCCTGCACGAGTTTTCCGGGCCGGACAAAGATTCACGACCGCGGTGTGCACGCAGTTCCCGCTGACCATTCGGCGCGATGAGTTTTCGGGCTCGGCTCCGTCTGCATTCATATCTACGACGAAAGGTAGTCCGGACGTGACCGCACCTGAGGTTCTGCTGGAAGGCATCGTGTTCGGGGAGTCGCCGCGGTGGCACGACGGGCGGCTCTGGTTCTCCGATTGGGGGGCCGGGCAGGTGATCGCGGTCGGTGACGACCGGCGGCACGAAGTCGTGGCGAGTGTCGACTCGTTCCCGATGTGCATCGACTTTCTGCCCGACGGGCAACTACTGATCGTCGATTCGGCGCGGCGCAGGCTGCTCCGTCGCGAGCCGTCCGGCGCGCTCGTCGAGCACGCGGATCTTTCCGCGATCTCCGAGCAGCCGTGGAACGACATCGTCGTCGACGCCCGCGGCAACGCCTATGTCGACAACATCGGATTCGATTTCCCGGGTGGGGAATTCGCGCCGGGCGTCATCGCGCTCGTCACCGCGGACGGCACTGTCCGGCAGGTCGCGGGCGACCTCGCCTTCCCGAACGGGCTGGCGATCACCCCCGATGGCCGGACCTTGGTGGTGGCCGAGTCCTACGCCGATCAGCTCACAGCGTTCGACATCGCACCCGACGGCACGCTCGGCGGCCGCAGGGTGTGGGCGAAAACCCCTGGTGATCACCCGGACGGCATCTGCTTCGACGCCGAAGGCCGGCTCTGGTACGCCGATGTCGGCAATCAACATTGCGTCCGGGTCGGGGAAGGCGGCCAAATCCTGGCCACCCTCGAACTCGATCGCGGCGCCTTCGCGTGTGCGCTCAGCCGTGGGGAGAACCCGCGCCTCTACGTCGTCGGCCAGAGCTGGGGCGGCGAATCCGACTCGCCCACTGGCCGAGTGGTGGCCTTCCCCGCACCCGCGCCGGGAGCAGGCCGGCCCTGACCTCAGCCGGTACGGTCGGGCCATGTCTCGCCCCACCGCGTCCGGCCGTACTCCCGTCACCGCGGACGATCTCGACCTCGCCGTCCAGCTCGCCGTGTCGACCCTTCGTGCGGCGTCGCCGTCCGCGTGGGACGGCAAAGCCGGTGCCCTGGAATGGGATTGCTGGGAAACAGTCGAGCACCTCAGCGACGACCTCTTCGCCTACGCCGTCCAGCTCGGCCCCAAAACACCACCCGTGGACGGCCATGTGCCGTTCGTCTACGAGCGGCGACGCCCCGGCGGTCCCGCGAATGCCGTGCACGCGGACCACAAGTCGGGACCCGCCGGCCTGCTCCAGGTCCTGGAAGCGAGCGCCGCCCTCCTGGTCGCCATGGTGCGCACAACCCCGCCCCAGACCCGCGCCTACCACGTCTTCGGCGTCTCCGACCCGGAAGGCTTCGCCGCGATGGGCCTCGTCGAAACCCTCGTGCACACCCACGACCTGGCCCAAGGCCTCGACCTCCCTTGGACCCCACCTGCCGATCTATGCGCCCGGGCCCTCGCCCGCCTCTTCCCGGACACCGAGGCATCCCCCGACCCCTGGCCCACCCTGTTGTGGGCCACCGGCCGCACCGATCTACCCGGCCGCCCGCGCCGCACCCAATGGCGCTGGGACAGCACACCCCAGCCATAGGTGTCACGGGCTCGCCGAGGAACCGCCGCAACAGCGGGGTCGAAGACGACGCGGGCGCCAAACAACCGGAGGCGTGCGCGGCATTCGTGCGGGCGGCGTATCTCGGTGCGGAGACCGAAATTGTGTAAAGCAATGTTTCAATTTCATTCGCGCCAACCGGAGATGGGGTAAATGTGAGCAGATGAGATCTGCCACTGCCTTGAAGACCGCCGTCGCCGGCGGTGCCGCCGTCGCGCTCGCACTACTGTCTGCCTGCGGTTCTCCGCCGGCCGAGAAGGACGGCAAAGGATCCGGCAACACCTACGGCTCCTCGGATGCGAAGTTCCGGGCCTGCATGGTCACCGACGCGGGCGGTGTGGACGACAAGTCGTTCAACGAATCCGGGTGGAACGGCGTCAAGGCCGCGGTCGACGCCAACAAGGCGATCTCCGGCAGCTACCGGCAGTCCAACAGCACCGCCGACTACGAACCCAACCTGCGGGCCTCGGCCGACGACTCGAGCTGCGGTCTGGTGATCGGTGTCGGCGGCCTGATGGCGGACGCGATCAGCACGGTCGCCAAGGAGAATCCGGAGCAGCGGTTCGCCATCGTCGACTCGCACGTCGAGCTGCCGAACGTGTACTCGATGGAGTTCAACGCGGCGCAATCGTCCTATCTCGCGGGCTACCTGGCGGCGGGCACCACGAAGACCGCGAAGGTCGCCACCTGGGGCGGCATGCAGATTCCGGCGGTCACCATCTTCATGGACGGCTTCGCCGCCGGTGTCGCCAAGTACAACCAGGTGCACAACACCAATACCGCGGTCCTCGGCTGGGACACCCAGGCCCAGAAGGGTTCGTTCACCGGCAATTTCGATGACACCAGCGCGGGCCGGTCGCTGACCGAGAACTTCCTGGCCCAGGGCGCCGATGTGGTCCACCCGGTCGCCGGGCCGGTCGGCCTGGGTGGCGCGTCCGCCATCAAGGACAAGGGCAACGCGACCATGATCTGGGTGGATTCCGATGGCTACCAGGCGGTTCCGGAGTACAAGCAGATCATTCTGTCCTCGTCGATGAAGGACATCTCCTCGGCGATCCGGGTCGCGATCGACAACGCCTTCAACGAGGGCGCCAAGGACGGCCGCTACGTGGGCACGTTGAACAACAAGGGTGTCGCCCTGGCACCGTTCTACGAGTTCGACAGCAAGGTCCCGGAGCCGCTGAAGCAGGAGATCAAGCAACTGCAGGCCGACATCGTCGCGGGCACGGTGGTGGTCTCCTCACCGGCCGCCCCGAAGCCGTAACGCATGCGCCTCGAATTACGCGGCCTGACCAAGGCATTCGGCGATTTCGTCGCGGATGACGCGATCGACCTGGCGGTAGAGCCGGGCCAGATCCACGCCATCCTCGGCGAGAACGGCGCGGGCAAGTCCACGCTGATGAACATGCTCTACGGGATCCTGGAGCCCACCGCCGGGCAGATCCTGATCGATGACGCGCCGGTGCGATTCCGGTCGCCCGGCGACGCCATCGCCGCCGGAATCGGCATGGTGCACCAGCATTTCAAGCTCGTGGGCCCGTTCAGCGTGGCCGACAACGTCCAGCTGGGCCGCGAGCACGCCAAGGCCGGAATTCTCGACCGCACCGCGGCCCGGCGCGCGGTGCGGGAGGTGTCGGAACGCTATGGGCTGGCACTGGATCCGGACGCGATCTGCGAAAACCTGCCCGTCGGTGTGCAACAGCGGGTGGAGATCGTCAAAGCTCTTTCGGGACATACCGAATTGCTGATCCTCGACGAGCCCACCGCGGTACTCACCCCGCCCGAGGTCGCCGAATTGCTGGCGATCATGCGGAATCTGGCGGCATCAGGCATGTCGATCATCTTCATCAGCCACAAGCTGAAGGAGGTGAAGGCGGTCGCCGACACGATCACGGTCATCCGGCGCGGCAAGGTGGTCGCCGAAGCCTCCCCCGAGGATGGCGAGGCGGAGCTGGCGGCCGCGATGGTGGGCCGCGAGGTGTCCCTCACCGTCGACAAGACACCCGCCGCACCGGCCGAAAACGCCTTGGAGATCAAAGATCTCACGGTGCTCGACGACCGGGGCATCCCGGTGCTGGACGGCCTGAACCTGACCGTCCGCGCCGGGGAGATCGTCGGCCTGGCCGGCGTGGAAGGCAATGGCCAGACCGAATTGGCCCGCGCCATTCTCGGCACCCTCGCACCGGCGGCCGGCTCCATCGAGCTGACCGGCACCGAGGTCGCCCGATGGCATCCGTACCGGCGCATCGCGGCCGGACTCGGTTACATTCCGGAGGATCGCGCCCGGGACGGGCTGGTCGGCGATTTCACCGTCGCCGAGAACATCGTGCTGAACCAGTACCGGGAGGCCCCGCTGTCCCGGCGCGGCGTGGTCGACGACGCGGCGGTGCGTGCGGTGGCCTCGAAGTCCATCGCGGAGTTCGACATTCGCACCCAGGGCCCCGAGGAGCTGGTGTCGGCGCTGTCCGGCGGCAACCAGCAGAAGGTGATCATCGCGCGCGAGTTCTCCCGTCCGCGAAAGGTGCTCGTCGCCGCGCAACCGACCCGCGGCGTCGATATCGGGGCCATCGAGTTCATCCACGCCCGGCTGGTCGCCGAACGTGACACCGGCACAGCCGTTTTGCTCATCTCCGCGGAACTGGATGAGATTCTCGCCCTGTCCGATCGCGTCGCCGTCATCTACAACGGCCAGATCGTGGGCGAGGTAGCACCGGACAGTCCGCGCTCCGATATCGGACAGCTCATGATCGGTCACCGACCCGAGACCTCGTCAGGCGACGCGTGAATACGACAACCAAGCCGGACCTCGAGCCGAGCCGGAAAGGCTTCGGCCCCACCTTCGTCCGGTACCTGACCGAAGCCAACAGCGTGATGGTGACGATCTACTCGCTGCTGCTGGCCTTCGCCATCGGCGCGGTCCTCATCATCGTCTCCGACCCCGGCGTGCGCGGAACCTTCAGTTACCTGTTCGCGCGACCCGGTGACGCGTTCAGTTCGTCCTGGTACGCCGTCAGCACGGCCTACCAGGACCTGTTCGAGGGCTCGATCCTCGATTTCGGCCGCCTGCAAGAGTTCTTCGCGGGCGAGGCCACGCTGAACCAGGTCCTGCGGCCGCTCTCGGAGACCCTGACCTACGCCACCCCGCTGATGTTCACCGGTCTGGCGGTCGGGTTGGCGTTCCGGGCCGGCCTGTTCAATATCGGCGCCCAAGGTCAATTCGTGTTCGGCATGCTCGGCGCGCTGATCGTCGGCTTCGCGGTGGAACTTCCTCTGCTGCTGCATCTTCCGCTGGCGTTGCTGGCGGGCGGCCTCGCGGGCGGCCTCTTCGGCGCGATACCCGGCTATCTCAAGGCGAGAACCGGTGCGCACGAGGTCATCTCGTCGATCATGCTGAACAACATCGCCACCTACTTCCTGATGTGGGCGCTGGGCACCACATTCATCCACTCGGTCACCTCCCAGGAACTGGTCTCCAAGCCGGTCGCCGCCTCGGCCCGGCTGCCGCAGCTGCTCGGCTGGGCCGGGTCCGGCCTGCGGGTGAGCATCGGCCTGCTGCTCGGGTTCGCCCTGGCCGCCGGAACCTGGTGGCTGCTCAGCAAATCCACCTTCGGCTTCCGGATCCGCGCGGTCGGCGCCAACGCCCACGCCTCGGAAACCGCGGGCATGGATATCGGGCGCACCTTCACCACCACCATGGGTGTGGCCGGTGGTCTGGCCGGTCTCGGCGGCGCGGCCCTGGTGCTCGGCTTGAACCCGTACACGGTGAACCCGGGCACGGCGGTGGAATACGGCTTCGACGGCATCACCGTGGCGCTGCTCGGCCGCGCGCATCCCGGCGGGATCGTCGCCGCCGCACTGCTTTTCGGTGCCCTGAAATCCGGAACATTGCATATGCAGCCGGCCATCCCGGTGGAGATGTCCACGCTGCTGCAAGCCGTCATCGTGCTGTTCATCGCCGCGCCCGCCCTGGTCAAAACCCTGCTGCGGCTGCGGACACCGCGCGGCGGGCTCAACACTCTGGAAGCGAGGGGCTGGTGAACGCATCGACCGGCACCGAACCGCAGGTTGCGGTGTCCGACAAGGTCTTCCGGCGGCGTACCACGGCGGCTTACGGCTTGATCGGCGCGGGCGTCGTCCTGGGCGGACTGGGCCTCCTGCTGATCGGTACCGGGCGGACCACCACCTACCGGCTGGATCAAACCGTCGACACGAGCTGGACCGTCGGGACACTCGTGGTCGTCGCGCTGCTGAGTGTCCTTGCCGCACTGGCCGGAGTCGCGCTCCTGGCACTGCCCAAACCCCTCGTGCAGCGCTTCGACAGCATCCTGATCGGTGGGGCGGTGGCCGCGCTCGTTATCGCGGCGCTGTCCTGGACCGTCACGCCGGGTGTCGGTTTCCCGGTCGAATTCGTGCTGGCGACAACGCTTTTCCTGGCACTGCCGTTCATCTTCGGTGCGCTCTCCGGTGTCGTCTCGGAACGCTCCGGCGTCATCAACCTCGGTATCGAGGGCCAGTTCCTCACCGGCGCGTTCACCGCGGCACTGCTGGCGTCCGTCACCGGTAACGCCTATGTCGGGATGCTGGCCGCCACTCTCAGCGGCGTCTGCTCGACGCTGCTGCTCGCCTGGCTGGCGACCCGGTTCCAGGTCAATCAGGTGGTCACCGGCATCATCCTCAACCTGCTCGCGCTCGGCCTCACCGGCTTCCTCTATGAGCGGCTGATGCGTGCCGACGGCTCCCTGAACCAGCCCGCCACCGTGCAGAAGGTCGGCGATTCGCTGGGCTTCCTGGCCCGCATCCCGATCCTCGGGCCGGTGCTGTTCGACCAGAACATCTTCGTCTACGTGGCGCTGGTCTGCGTGTTCGCGGTCTCCTACCTGCTGTTCCGCACCCGCTGGGGTCTGCGCACCCGGGCCGTCGGCGAACATCCGGCCGCCGCCGACGCCGCCGGCATCAACGTCAACCGGCTGCGCTTCTGGAATGTCACCATCGCCGGGGCGCTCTCCGGTTTCGGCGGGGCCTTCTTCACCATCGCCAACAACGTGTCCTTCAGCAAGAACATGACCGCGGGACTCGGCTTCGTCGCCCTCGCCGTGATGATCGTCGGCCGCTGGCACCCCTTCGGCGTCCTCACCGCTGCTCTGCTGTTCGGTTTCTCCAGCGCTCTGCAACGGTTCCTCAACACCATGCCGGGCAATCCGATCCCCACCGAGTTCCTGGGCATGCTCCCCTACGCGGTCACCCTGGTCGTGGTCGCCGGGTTCATCGGCAGGGCCGTCGCGCCCGCCGCCGACGGCATCCCCTACACACCCGGCAGCAAATAGCCGCCGGAGTTGACCTTCGAGTTACCTGAGGCTCCATGATTGCCGGGTGACTGAGTTGACGATCGGGGCGATGGCGCGGGCCACCGGGGTTACCGCCAGTGCGCTGCGGTTTTACGACGATTGCGGACTGCTGCCGCCGGCCCGGGTGGATCCGGTGACCGGGTATCGGTATTACGCCGAGGAGCAGTGCGAGCGGGCGGTGTCGATTCGACGGCTCCGGGAGATCGGGGTGCCGTTGGAGGGTGTCGGCCGGATTCTGGGCGGGGATTCGGCGGCGGCGGCACAGCTGCTCGATGACCATGTGCGGGATCTGCAGCAGCGGGCGCGCGCGGCCGCCGTGGTTGCAGCGGCGATCAAGCAGGGGCTGAGTGGGGTTGTCCTGAGCGGGCTCGCATTGGCCGACGCGGTGGGGCAGGTTCGCTCGGCCGCTGCGGTTGACGGCGAATTCCCGGTACTGACAGGCATTTTCATCGAGGCCGAGAGCTCTTCCCTGACCCTGACCGCGACGGATCGGTATCGGTTGTCGACCCGGACGCTGGTACCGCGGCAGGGGGCGAACACATGGGCGGCGGTCGTGGCAGCCGAAGAGCTTGCAGCGGTTGATGATTGGCTGCGACAGATCGACGAGGTGAGCCTCTCGACCGAAGCGGGATTCCTGGTATTGGCCGCCGACGGCACCGAGCGCCGCTGTCCATTGATCGATGAACCGTTCCCCGACTATCGAGCGGTGCTCGCGGGCCTGGCAACCGTGCGGACACGGGTGCTGGTGCAGCGCGAGGCACTGATCGCAGTGACCGACGGGACACCACTGGTGCTATCCATCGCCGAATCGGGGCTCACTGTGCGCGATTCCAGTGGCACCCGGCAACTCCCCGCGACCATCAGCGGGCCACCCATCGACATCGGGTTCGCGCCAGAAGTCTTGCGACCAGCGCTGGCCGGCGCCGTCGGCCCAGACGTGATGCTCGATATTTCCGCCGCCGACCAACCTGTGGCGGTCCGGTCCGCGACCGATGGCGACCTCACCACCCTGGTTATGCCGATTCAGCTGCCCTGATCACCCGGCGCTGATCGGCATGCCGGAGGCAATCGCAACTACACCAATCACAGTGATCGACAAGGAGTTATCCGATGAGCAAAACGATTTCCCCCGACGAGACAATGGACGCGATCATGCAGGCGGTCACGCTGGGGCGCGACGGCGATACCGAGCGTGCCCGGACAGTCCTCACTGAGATCTGGGAATCCATTGGGCCACAAGGTGACCCACTGCATCGGTGCACCCTGGCCCACTTCATGGCCGACCTGCAGCCGGATGCCGCACAGGCCCTCGCCTGGGATGTGCGCGCCCTCGATGCCGCCGCCAGCCTGACGAACGAGCGTGCCCAGCAACATCATTCAACACTCGACGTCGCCGGATTCTACCCGTCGCTGCACCTCAACCTGGCTGACAACTACCGGCAGCTCGGCTCGTTCGAAGCCGCCCAGCGCGAAATCGATTCCACTCGCGCCTGCCTGCATACCCTCGGCGACGACCCCTACGGGGAAACCATCCGCACGGTGCTCGACGAGGTCGAGTCAGCGATCCACGCCCGATCGACCGTCCGCCGGGAGTCCGCGCCTGGCACCAGCCCTGCTCGGTGACCGGCCGAGCCAGCCGCGGATTCCGTGCTCAGGGGGTCGGCGTGAGGGTGACGACGGGGATCACACGGCCGGTCTTCTCGGCATAGTCGGCGAAGCCGGGCATCACCTCGACCATCGCGGCGTAGAGGCGATCCCGCTCCGGGCCTTCGGTGATCGGGGTGGCGGTGGCCTGGAACTTGTCGGTCCCGAGTTCGACGGTGACCTCGGGATTGGCGCGGACGTTGTAATACCAGTCCGGGTTGGTCGGCGCGCCCGCCTTGGAGGCGATGATCACGATGTGCCCGCCGTCGCGGATGAAGGCGAGCGGATTGGTCCGCGGCAGACCGGATTTCGCGCCGGTAGTCGTCAGGAGCAGCAGCTCACGCCCCGCGAACGGGCCACCGACCTTTCCGGAGTTCGCTCGGAATTCCTCGATGATATTGGTGTTCCAGTCGCTGGCCATACGGTTCCTTTCGGGGCGGATGTCCCTGGAAACGTACCGACCCGGCCGGGTAATTCCCGGGTGCCGCACCCGCGACGATCAGCGCGCGCGAGTGCCGGCGAGCGTCTTGTGCAGGTTGGTGCGCATGGTGGTCGCCGTGTCGAGGAGGTAGTTCTGGCGAACCTTCCACGGATGGCGGTCGCCCTGCCGGGGGAAGTCGGCGATGGAGCGCTGGACGTAGCCGGAGGCCAGGTCCAGCAGCGGGCGTTCGGAGAGGTTGCCCTCGGGTTCCGGGACCACGGCGGCATAGCGGTTGCGGTCCATGTGGCGCAGGACCTTGCAGACCAGCCGGTGGGTGAGGTCGGCGCGCAGGGTCCAGGAAGCGTTGGTGTAGCCGAGGCAGACGGCGAAGTTGGGGATGCCGGTGAGCATGGCGCCCTGCCAGACGTACTGGTCCGAGAGGTCGACCTTGCGCCCGTCGACGATCGGGGCGATGCCGCCGAAGGCGAGCAGTTGCAGGCCGGTGGCGGTGATGACGATGTCGGCCTCCAGCAGCCGCCCCGACTTCAACCGGATGCCCTCGGGGACAAAGGTTTCGATGTGGTCGGTGACGACCTCGGCCTTGCCCTTCTTCATCGCCTTGAAGAAGTCGGCATCGGGGACCGCGCAGAGCCGCTGGTCCCACGGGTTGTAGGACGGCGTGAAGTGCTCGGCAACCGCCTTCTCGTCCTTCAGGATTCGCGTGGTGAGGCCGGTGAGCAGTTTGCGGGCGGACTCCGGCCGACGGCGGCAGTACTGGTAGAAGCCGATATTGAACAGGATGTTCTTGGTGCGGATCACCCGGTGTGCCAGGTTCGGTGGCAGCAGTTCCCGGATCTTGTCGGCCTGCTTGTCGCGGCCGGGCACGGGGCTGATCCAGCTCGGGCTGCGCTGCAGCATGGTGATCGAGGCGGCCTCGTCGGCCATGGCGGGCACCAAAGTGACCGCGGTGGCGCCACTTCCGATGACGACGACGCGCTTGCCCGCGTAGTCGAGGCCCTCGGGCCAGAACTGGGGGTGCACGGTCTGACCGGAAAATGAAGCGGCACCGGGGAATTCGGGCGCGTGCCCCTGGTCGTAGTTGTAGTAGCCCGCGCAGGTGTAGAGGAAGTTGCAGGTGAGGGTGCGCTCGCCGGACGCGGTCTCGACGGTCAGCAGCCAGCGCGAGGTGTCCGAAGACCATTCGGCCGCAACGACCTTGGTCTGGTACCGAATGTGCTGATCGATCCCGAACTCGGTGGCGGTCTCCTTGATGTAGCGCAGGATCGACGGGCCGTCGGCGATGGCCTTCGCGTCGCGCCACGGCTTGAACGAGTAGCCGAGGGTGAACATGTCGGAATCGGAGCGAATTCCGGGGTAGCGGAACAGATCCCAGGTGCCGCCTACGGTGTCGCGGGCTTCCAGGATCGCGTAGCTCTTGCCGGGGCACTCGGTCTGCAGCCGATAGGCCGCGCCGATACCCGACAGGCCCGCGCCCACGATCACGACATCAACATGGTCCTGAACCTCACCGTTCATACCTCCAGTGTGAAAAAGCGGCCGACCAGATTCTTGACTTTGCGCGACAAGTATTTGATTCTAGACGACATGTCGGTGATCAGGTCCGCGGGACTGCGCGGTTTTCGCGCGGTCGTGGCCGAGCTCGGCGCCGACGCCGAGGAAATGGCCCTCGCGGTCGGACTGCCCGTCGCGGCCCTGGACGCCGACGACATCCTGGTCCCCGATCACGCCATGGCCGCAGTGCTGGAACTAGCCGCGCACCGCCTGAACTGTCCCGACCTGGGCCTGCGCATCGCCTACCGGCAGGACCTGGACATGCTCGGCCCGCTCGCGCTGGCCATCCGCAATTCACCCACCCTGGCCGACGCGCTGGAGTGCACCTCGCGCTATCTGTTCGTGCACGCGCGCTCATTGAGCCTCACCGTGGAACCCGACCCGTATGAGAACCGCGGCGTGGTCGCCCTGCGCTACGGCGTGCCGCCGGGCCAGCCGACGCCGGTGCAGGGCACCGATCTAGGCCTGGGCTTCCTGCACCGCACGATCCAGCGCCTGGCCGGGGACCGCTACGGTCTGCGCTCGGTCGAACTCCCCTATCGACCGCAGGCCCCGCTGCAGACCTACGAGGAATTCTTCGGCGCGCCGGTGCGTGTCGGCCGCCCCGCCGCCGTGCTCCGCGTGCCGGGCAACCTCACCGCCAAATCACTGACCGGCGGTGACGAGAACCTGCACCGCCTGGCCATCGCCTTCCTGGCCGAACAGTCCAGGCGCGCAGGCGTTTCCATCGTGCCCCAGGTGCAAACCGCCATCCAGCAGCTGCTCGGCACCACGCCACCCGAGATCGGCATCGTGGCAAAGCTGCTCACCTTGCACCCACGCACGCTGCAACGCCGACTCAGCGCCGAGGGCACAACATTCGCGGCGATCCTCGACGATGTCCGCCGCACCGAGGCCCGCCGCTACCTGACCACCACAGACATGCCGATGACCCAAATCGCCTCGCTACTAGGCCTTTCCGAGCAGGCCACCTTCACCCGCTGCTGTCGGCGCTGGTGGGGCAGCACACCCAGCGCCGTGCGCCGCGAGTCTTAGGAAGCGGTCTCGATTTTACGGACCGCGTCGACGAAAAGCTTCTGGAACGCGGCCTCGTCCAGCGAATCCTTGAGCGCGCTGGCGCGCACCACCACGGTGGTGCCGCGCAGCACGGCCATGCCTTGGTAGCCGACCGAGGTGAGCGGCTTGCCGGCGCCGACGGTCGAGATCGTGGTGGTGCGGAAGGCGATCGCGTCGATGCCCTTCAAGTCCGCTGGCGCACTGAGGTTTTCGGCCTTGGCGACGGTGCTGATCTGCTTGCCTTCGACCGAGCTGGTCACCGTGAGGTCACCGCAGCGCTTGTTGCCCTCGGCGATGGCCTGCAAGTCACCGGTGCGCCCGGCCACGAACTCGATGTACATGACACCGGATTTGGCGTCGGTGGCGGCCGCGACCGCCGAATCGGCGAGCAGCGCCTTGCTGGCGGTGCTGAGATCCTTTGTGGTGGCGGCACATTCCGCGGGGGTGAGCGTGGCGGTGTCCTGCAGGCCGGTCATGTCCGCGGCGGCCGCCTCCAGCTTGTCCTTCGGCACGTCGACTTTCTTTGCGCCGGCCGGGAATTCGTCCTGGGTCAGCAGTAACTGCTCGCGCGGCGTGCTCGGCGCCGCTGTACTGCCCTGCGACTTCGACTCGCTACAACCGGCCAGCAGCAGCGCCCCCGCCGCGATACCCGCCATCCACCGTGCACCCCGCAGATTGATCATGGCCGTCAGCATGCCAGCAGCCCACGGCCTCTCGCGAACCGGATCGACCCCATAGATTGAGGACACGGCCAAGGCGGCGCGAATCACCTCTAGGCACTGTCCTGGGCGGCCCCTAGACTTCTGCCGCGGATCCTGGCGTTCGCCGGGTGACGGGTAGCTGAGCCGGGTGCGATATGGGTGGCTGAGCCGGGTGAGGAAGGGGCCGGATGGACACGGTCAGAGAGGTTGCCGAGGAGGGTAAGCGGCTGATCGATCGGGCGTGGCTCGGTGAGTTGTCCCGCGACGAGGCGGTGCACCGATTCATCCAGGTCGGCGACGGCATGGTCTGCCCGGTGACAGCGCGCGAGATCATCGACGACGGTGTGCGCTGGCTGGATTCCAACGCCACCCGACTACGGATTCTCGGCTGGTGCGCATTGCTCGAATTACCGCTGTTCGGCGGCTTCGCGATTCTCGCCGTGCTGCTCGGCGATTTTCTGACCGCCACGCTTTCCATGCTGCTGCTGGTGGCGTTGCAACTCATCCACCGCAAGCTCATGCCGCATCCCACACCCGTTCGGAAGGTGCGCCGCGTCCGCCACTGAGCCGCATCATGTTTCGCGTATCGTCGAAAATGTGCCGGGCCTGCGACGAGCTGGACTGCTGCTGATCGTGCTCGTCTCCGTCCTCGGATTGGCGGGCGTGCCGGTCTACATCCATCCGCAGACCGATCCCCTGCGCCGCGCCGACGCCATCGTGGTGCTCGGCGGTACCGCCTACGAGCGCTTCGACATCGGCCTCGACCTGGCGCAGCAGGGGTACGCGCCGGAACTGCTGATCTCCCGATCCACCGGCAACGACGACACTCTGATGGACAAGTACTGCGCCGGGCAGTTCGACTTCACCGTGCACTGTTTCGTCCCCGACCCGTGGACCACCGACGGCGAGGCGCAGGAGATCCGCCGCCGTGCAGCGCGATTCGACTGGCGGCACATCATCGTGATCACCTACACCCCGCACGTCTCGCGCGCCCGCTACATCGTGTCCAAGTGTTTCGACGGGGAACTGACAATGGTGGCCAGCCCCAGCGAATTCGGTGTGAAGTTCTGGACCTGGATGTACATCCGCCAATCCGGCGGGTACATCCGCGCGTTCCTGCACCGCGGTTGCTGAACCCCGAGTGAAAACCGCTCGCTCCTCCTAGAGTGGGAGAGTTGCGAGTCCGGGGTGGACGGGGGGAAGACGCGTATCGATCAACGGCATTCCGCCGATCAAACAATTGCCGACGTCTGCAAATCCGGGCGGCCCTCGAACTCGCCGAAAAATGCCGGTACGGGCAGCGGAGCAAGCCGTGCCCTACTGGCTGCGGCGTAGGGAGGAACGCTGATGCGCATCGATGAGCTGGCCGCGGTCGCCGACGACGAGCTGACCGCCGACATCTGCGTAATCGGTTCCGGCCCCGCCGGTTCGACGCTCGCCGCGGAGCTCGCCGGGACGTCGCTGCGGGTACTCGTGCTGGAGAGCGGCGGGCTCGAATCCGCCGAAGCGGCCAACGCGCTGGACGATGTCGACAATGCGGGGGCGACCAGAGCCGGTTCGGGCCGGGTGGCGGGCGATCGGATCCTGGGCGGCAACTCGCACACCTGGAGCGGGCGCTGCGGACTGCTCGACCAGCTCGACTTCGACTGCCGCCCTTGGGTTCCCGGCTCCGGCTGGCCGATCACCGACCTCGATCCGTACCTGGAGCGCGCCGCGCGCCATATCGGGATCGGGCACGGCACCGGCTTCACCGACGACGCGTTCTGGGAGCTGTCCGGGCGGGCGCGCCCCCAGGAGTCGCTGGACCCGAGCTGGTTTCGCCCCTACTTCTGGCAGATCAGCCGCGACCCGGTCGACCCGTTCGACTGCAAGCGTTTCGGCAAGCATCTGAAAGACCTTGCCGCGCCGAATGTCCGGGTGCTGATCAACGCCACCGTCACCCATATCGACACCGATCCGGACGGCACGCGGGTGCGGTCTCTCCAGGTCGCGGATCCCAATCCCCGTACGGTGCGGGCCAAGTGGTTCGTGCTCGCCGCGGGCGGCATCACCAACCCGCGCCTGCTGCTGGCCTCGCGCCGGATCCGCCGGGAGGGCGTCGGCAACCGGCACGGCCTGGTCGGGCGCTACCTGATGGATCATCGCTGCGGTGCGGTCGGCGCGCTGGAACCCGCACAGGCCGCCGCGGCGCTGGACCGGTTCGGCAAGTACGTGGTGAAAAGCGCGCACGGCAAGCACACCTTTCTGCACGGCCTGGCCCTGTCCCCCGCTCTACAGCGTACGGAGAGGCTGCTGAACTGCGCTTTATGGCTGCAGGAGGTGCCCGCCGACGACGACCCGTGGGAGTCGGTGAAACAGCTGATGCGTGGGCGCGGCACCCGGCACGACGCGCGCGTGGCGCTCGCGAACTCCGGGCTGCTGCTGGCCGGCGCCCGGCGCCGGCTCATCCAGCATGCCGGGCTGCCGCACAAGCTGGACCGAATCGAGTTGCGCTGCATGGTCGAACAGGTCCCCGACCCTGACAGCCGGGTCACTCTGAGTGACCGCGTCGACCGGCTCGGGGTGCCGCTGGCGCGGATCGACTGGCGGGTGCACGAGCAGGAGGACACCACGGTGCGGCGGGCGGCCGCGCTGGCGGTGGAGGAGTTCGCGCGGCTCGGCTACGCGAAACCGGCGCTCTACGACTGGGCGCGGGTCGGCAGCACACTCTCGACGCAGCTCACCGACTGGGCGCACCCGACCGGGACCACCCGCATGGCGGCGCGGCCGGAAGCCGGCGTCGTCGACACCGACTGCCGGGTGCACGGGGTCGAAAACCTCTATCTCGCAGGCAGTTCGGTGTTCCCGACGACCGGGCACGCGAATCCGACGCTGACCCTCGTCGCGCTCGCGGTGCGGCTGGCGGACACACTGCGCGCTGCGGCCTGAGAGGCGAGGTGAGCGGATAGTGTCCGGAGTATGGCTCAGCCGACGAACGAACCGCACCCGCACGAGCCGCACGCCGAAGGGCTGTCGTCGCGGCTGAACTGGCTGCGCGCGGGCGTCCTCGGCGCGAACGACGGCATCGTCTCCACCGCCGGTCTGGTGGTCGGCGTAGCCGCGGCGACCACCACTACCTCGGCGATCCTCACCGCCGGCGTCGCCGGACTCAGCGCGGGGGCGATCTCCATGGCGGTCGGCGAGTACGTCTCCGTCAGCACCCAGCGCGATTCCGAACGCGCCCTGCTCGCCAAGGAAGCCCGCGAGATCGAAGAGGAGCCCGAGACCGAGCTCGAGGAACTGGCGGGCATCTACGCGGCCAAGGGCCTGACCCCCGAGACCGCGCGCAAGGTCGCCGCGGAACTCACCGCGCACGACGCGTTCACCGCGCACGCGGAAGCCGAATTGGGTTTGGACCCAGAGGCTCTCACCAATCCCTGGCAGGCGGCGGCGTCCTCGGCGGTGTCGTTCACGCTCGGCGCACTGCTGCCGCTACTGGCGATTCTGCTGCCCCCGGTGCATTTACGCATTCCGGTGACCTTCGTCGCGGTGCTGATCGCCTTGGCTCTGACCGGTTCGGTGAGCGCCCGGCTAGGCGGCAGCGACCGCAACCGGGCGGTGCTGCGAGTAGTCGCCGGTGGCGCGCTGGCCATGGCCGTGACCTACGGAATCGGGCAACTGGCAGGACTTTCCGGAATCTGACGGCACCGTTTCCGTCGCCGGCGAGCGGGTACCCGTCAATCGAGTTCGAGACCACCGCTACGACCCAGCACCGGGTTGGGAGCCCCGTGGCGCCGGGCCGCCACGCCGGAGATATCGAGCGGTGGCGGCGAACCGGTGACGCACCCATAGCCGCCGGAGGTGATGAGCCATGTCGGAGGAACTGAGAGAACGAGACGATGAGAGCACCGCTTACGAACTCGTCTCAGGAATGTCGGAACTGACGGCACTGCTGCTGTCCACCCGCGATATCGAGTCCTCACTACGGGATCTGGCCGCCGTCGCATCCAAGATGCTGCCCGGCAAACCGATGGCCGGAGTCTCCATCAGACGCGCCGGTGACACCGTGACGGTCGGCGCGACCGGCGCCGAGGCATCCCGGGTAGACGAGATCCAATTCCAGCAGCAGAGCGGCCCATGCCTGGAGGCGATGAACAGCGCGGAACCGGTGCTGGTGCCCGATGTCGCGCAGGAGCGACGCTGGGGCGACTATCCGGCGCGGGTGATGGCGCACGGGATTCGCTCCATCTACTCGCAGCCGCTGCTCGCCAACGGCACACCGATCGGCGCGCTCAACCTGTACGCGACCACCCCGAACGGTTTCGACGAACAGACCCGCTGGGCAATCCGCCTGACCGGCGAGCACACCAGCGTGCTGCTGACGACGGCGCTGGCGGTGGCCCGCCAAAACGACCGCACCGCGCAGTTGCGCGCCGCCCTCGCGTCCAGATCCCTGATCGATCAAGCTCTCGGCATCGTTATGGGCCAGCGCGGCTGCACCCGGGCGCAGGCGTTCGAGATCCTGCGCAACGCCTCGCAGAATCGCAACGTCAAATTGGCCGAGATCGCGCGCGGCATCATCCGTACCGTCACGGGCGCCGAACCCGAGGGCCAACCGCACTTCGGCGAAGGCATCGGACAATAGTGCGGTTTACCTCCCTGATCGGCTGACCACGTGGTTAGAATTCGAGTCCTCTCCGAGTCCCGAAGCGCGGCTCACCATCGTGATCACCAACGACTCTGGAGGACACCCATGCCCTTTCTCGACCGCCGCGACGCGGGCCGACGCCTCGTGGAACGCCTGCGCGCGTTCCGCGGGGACGACGTGGTCGTGCTCGCAGTGCCGTGCGGCGGAGTCGAGGTCGCCTACGAGGTGGCGACCGCGCTGCGCGTACCGCTGGATGTCGCGGTCGTGCGCAAACTGGGAGTGCCGTTTCAGGCGCCGCTGATCTTCGGGGCCATCGGCGAGGATCAGGTGCGCATCATCGACGACGAGCCCCTGGTCCGTGCCTTCGTTTCCGAGAAAGAGGGCCAGCGGGTGCTGCGGGCGGAGCGAGAAGAGCTGGCGCGCAAGGTACTTGCCTACCGCAAAGGGCGTGACCGGATCGGTTTGGCGGGCAAGACCGCCGTGATCGTCGACGACGGCGTCACCACCGGCGCCACCGCGCAGGCCGCGTGCGCGAGCGCCCGGGAGCGGGGCGCGGTCCGCATCGTCTACGCGGTGCCGGTCGGCTCGTGCCGGCCGATCCGGCATCTGTCCGGGTTGGTCGACAATGTGGTCTGCCTCGAGACACCGGAGCTGTTCCACTCCATCGGCCAGTGGTACGGGGATTTCGACGAGGTCGCCGACGATCAGGTCGTGGACCTGCTCGATCGGGCGAACAACCGCTGGTTACAGACACGCAGGATCGATACCGGGCCGCCGGGCGAATCCCGGTCCGGCCGGCACCGCGTGCGATGAGGGCGCGGTGCCTGATGCCCTGACCGGCGCTCGCGGGCCGATCTGTTCGGGCGTAAGCTACAAACATTCTCCGAGTCCAGCAGCGCGGCTCGACCCGTGGCGCAATTGACTCAGGAGGTCCCGTAGATGCCATTCCACGATCGCCGTGACGCCGGACGGCGACTTGTCGAGCGGCTACGAGGATTCCGCGGTCCCGATGTAGTGGTGCTGGCCGTCCCGCGCGGCGGTGTACCGGTGGCCTACGAGGTGGCTACCGCCCTGGGTGTGCCGATGGAAGTCGAAGTGGTGCGCAAACTTCGAGTGCCGTTCCAGCCCGGCCTGGTATTCGGCGCGATCGGCGCCCACGAGGTGAAGGTCATCGACGAACCGATCCTGTTGCGCGCCTTCGTTTCCGACCCGGAACGCCTGCGCGTGGAACGCGAAGCCCGTAACACCCTGTCCCGCAGCATCCTGCGCTACCGGGGCGAGCGCACCCCGGCCCGCTTGGACGGCAAAACCGCCGTTATCGTCGACGACGGCGTAGCCACCGGCGCCACCGCCCGCGCCGCGATCGAGGTAGCCCGCTCCCGCGGCGCCGATCGCGTCGTCCTCGCCGTCCCCGTCGGCTCCCCGCGCGCCATCCGCAGCCTCAGCCGCGCCGCCGACAACGTCGTCTGCCTGGAAACTCCGGCCCTGTTCCACTCCATCGCCCAGTGGTATCAGCGTTTCGACGACGTCACCGACGCCACCGTCCTCGAACTACTCACCCGGTCCACCCCACCCACCCCACCGGCTGCTCTCCCGCAGACCGACCCGGTCCTGTAGTCGCGCGAGCCACCTAGGGCAGTGCCGCATCCGGTCAGAGATTGCCGCGCAGGTCCTGCTCATGTTCGATCGCCTGGAACAGGGCGGCGAAATTGCCGACACCGAAACCTTGCGAGCCGTGCCGCTCGATGAGTTCGAAGAACCCCGTCGGCCGGTCTTGCACGGGGCGGGTCAGGATCTGAAGCAAGTGGCCGTGGTCGTCGCGATCGACCAGTGCGCCATGCTCTTCGAGCACCGCGATCGGTGTGGTGATCGGCCCCATGCGGTCGCGCAGTCCGGGGTCCGCGTAGTACGCGGGCGGAGTCGGCAGAAATTCCACACCGGAGGCTCGCATACCGTTGATCGCACCCAGAATGTCGTTGGTGGCCAACGCAATATGCTGGACGCCGGGGCTGCCGTAGAAGCGCAGAAACTCGTCGACTTGACTGTCGCGTTCGGATTTCGCGGGCTCGACGACGGGGATCTTCACTTGCCGCCGCGGATCGGCGACAACCCGGGAGCGCAGCGCCGAATACTTCGTCGAGATCTCCCCGTCGACGAATTCCGCCATGGTTCCGAAGCCCAGCACCCGCCGGTAGAAATCCACCCACTCGTCCATTCGGCCGGCTTCGACCGCGGCCACACAGTGGTCGACGGTGTGGAAGTATCCGGCCCCGGAACCGGCCACCGTGATCGATCTCGGCAGGTATCCGGGCAGGTGCAGGCCCCGATAGCGGGTCCGATCGACGAAAGTGTCGCGCACCCGCCCATAGGCCGCGATCGTCGCCAGCATGACCGTGCCGTCCCCGTCACCGACCTGGTGCGGTTCGACCAAACCGTGGGCGCCCTGGGCTATCGCGTGTTCGTAGGCAGCACCGACATCGGACACCTCCAGCCCGACATCGACCACACCGTCACCGTGCTCGTGGATGTGCTCACCGAGTTCGGTGCCGGCCCGGGTGGGGCCGGTGACCACGAAGCGAACCGCGTTGGACCGCAACACATATGAGCACTCGTCCGGGCTGCCGGTCTGCGGGCCACGGTAGGCGACCACCGACATTCCGAAGGCGCTGGCGAAGAAGTGCGCGGACTGCCAGGCATTGCCCACCGCGAACACGATCGCGTCGAAACCGCTGACCGTGAACGGCTGGTCCGACGTCGTGATCGCGGTGGCAGTATCGGTCGCGGCGGTCAAGCGTTCGCGAGCAGGTCGGCTACCGGGTCCGCGGCGGGGCTGGTGTAGAACCGCCCGATGACCTCGGCCCACAAAGCAGCTGAAATCTCACCGCTGCCCGTGTGATCCAGGGTGTCGAACATCGCCGCCGACTTCTCGGCATCGAACCCGACGAGCCGCATGTAGTTCAGGTACTCGGCACGATCGACCATGCCATCGCCATCGCGATCGCAGATCGCGGCCACCGACTCCGCATACGGCCGGAGGTAGCTCGCATAGGCCTCGGGGTCCCGGACCGAGTCGGCATACTCTTCGAAACTCACCACTCCATCGTTATTGGCGTCGGCGTGCGCGAGCAGCCCCTGCCAGTACCCCAGGTGCGACGCCAGCACCGCCTGAGCGCGCGGGGAACCCGCCGGTTCCGCCAGGCCGGTGATGATGCGGTCGGCCAAGGAACGAAAGTCTGATTCCCCGAGAACACCGTTGCCATCTGTGTCGAGAAGGTCGAACCGGACGCGGATTCTGCTCATCGCGGCGTCGTTGGCGACTGTCTTGCTCATGTTGCGTCAACCCTTCTTCCGAAGTGTGAAGCAGGCCACAGCAACGTTCAGCGTACGTCATTCTCGGCCACCCCGCGCACGCCGATGCCGGCCGACGGGCCCGGTGCCCGTCGGCCGGCATCTTTCCGACCAGGTCAGCGTTTGAAGGCATCCCTCAGTTTGTCCACGGCACGCTTGAGGTTGCCGCGGGACTGATCTCGGCGCCCCTCCGCCTCGAGGCGGCGATTGCTCGTCGCCTGTCCGAGGAATTTCTTGACTTTGCCTGTGGTCGCCTGGATTTGATGCTGGAACCGGTTTTCCCGTCGCGGGCCGGAGCCCGGGGGACGGTCGTTAAACCCTGACATCGCGCAACCTTTTAGTAATAGTGTCGGCGCCCGCCGACCGGACGGCCGACCGAGCCTGCGATCAGCAGCACCAGGCCGATGATCAGCACGATGATGCCTGCCGTTGTGAGCAGTGGAATTCCGAGCAGCCAACCGACTACCAGAAGTACCAGTCCAAGAACAATCATGGTTCTTTCCCTTTCTCGACGATCGAACGCTGATCGTCAGGCTTTTGTGACGTCCACCGAACCGCGGGACTTGGGCATGAAGCGGTTCATGCTCCACACCGGTTTCGTCTCGGTATGCGGTGTTGCCGCAGATTGCGGCTCGGTGGCACGTTGAGCAGCCGCGACTTCCCGGCGCGACTGCCGCAGTTCCCGGCGAGTGGCCCGGCTGCGCGATGATGCCCGCACGGCGCCGGCCAGCAGCAGAGCTAGTCCGAGCATCCCGACGGCCCCGACAACGATGCCGTAGAGGAACAGCTCACCGGCCGAGGCCGTGAAGCTGTAATCGAATACTTCGAATTTTCCTGTCGAGGCGTCGAATTCGCCGCTGTTCGCCGCCACACCGGCGGCGCCGACGATGACCGCCGCGATCAGGACGAGCAGCCCGATGAGAATGATCATGACAATCCCGTGGTCGCTGGAGTGTGCATTACACAGGAAGCTATTCCCGGCAAATACGAACCCAAACAACGTTTCGACCAGCCGTTTTTCTGTTAGCCGGGTTTTGCCCGGCCCAGATCCAGCCGGCGGGTGACCCGATCCACCACGTCCGGCGGCATCCCCGGCTCCCGGCGCGCGGCCAGCGCCTCGTGCCGGCCGGCCTCGACGATCTCCTCGCGCACCTTGCGCATCACCTGCATGTCCTGCATCGCCTGCGCCCGGGCGTCCTCTTCGTCGGCGGCCTGCGGGTCGGCGCGCGCCATGCGCTGCCGGAACTGCTCGCGCATGCCCTCGTAGAGTTCATCGGGCAGATTCTCGCTCGCGGCAAGCTCTTTCAGCTTGGTCATCTGGGCGCGCATCACCCGCTCCCACAGCGCCCGTTCGAGTTCCCGTTCCGCTCGGGTGTCGGCGTGCACGCCGGTGAGCCGCACCACCAGCGGCAGCGTCGGCCCTTGCACCAACAGGGTGAACAGCACGACCGCGAAGGCGGTGAACAGGATCTCGGTGCGTCCGGGGAACTGCGCGCCGGCATCGGTGAGCAGCGGAATGGCCAGCGCCAGAGCGACACTCGCGACGCCACGCATTCCCGCCCACCAGGTGACGATGGTTTCGCGCCAGGTGTAGGGCTCGTCGGCGTCGAGGCGCCGCCACCAGCCCTGGCCGATCGCCCAGGTGGCCATCAGCCAGACCAGCCGCAGGACGACCACCACCGCGATCACTGCGCCCGCGACTCCGAGCAACCGCGGCCAATCGTGCCCGGTGGCCTCCAGCACCGTGCCCAACTCCAGGCCGATCAGGCCGAAAGCGAAACCGGCCAGCAGCATTTCGGTGATCTCCCAGAACGAATCCCCGACCAGCCGGTAGTCGCGATCGCCGATATCGGTGACGGCGTCGGTCAGATACAGCGCGCACACCAGCACCGCGAGCACCCCGGACCCTTGCCACGCCTCGGCGAACCCATAGGCGGCGAAGGGCAGCAGCAGGCTGAGAGCAACCTGCCAGGACGCTTCCTCCAGATACTCGGTCAATTTCGTACCAGCCCAGCCCAATACCAGCCCGACCAGCACGGCGACGACCGCGGAGACCACGAACTCGCCCGCCGCGTGCGCGGTGGAGAAGTGTCCGGTCACGACCGCCTGGATGGCGACGCTGTAGATGACGATGGCGGTGGCGTCGTTGAACAACCCCTCCCCATCGAGCACCACGACCAATCGGCGCGGCAAGCCCAACCGGCTCGCCAGCGCGGTCGCCGCGATCGGATCCGGTGGCGCGACAATCGCGCCCAGCGCGATCGCCGCCGCGATCGGCACGCCCGGATACCAATGGTGGAACACCGCGGCCACCGCCACGGCCGTCGCCGCCACCAACCCGACCGCCCGCAGCGCGATCGGCGCCCAGTTCTCGGCGAACTGCTGCCAGGAGGTCCGGCGCGCGGCCGCGTACAGCAGCGGCGGCAACACCAGCGGCAGAATCAGATGCGGTGGGAGGTGAATGCGCGGGGCCATCGGAATCAACGCCACCACGCACCCGAACAGCGTCATCAGGACCGGTGATGCGACTCCGATCCGCCGTGCCAGCGGCTCGGCCAGAATCGTCGCGAACAGCAGCGTGAACATCAGCACCAACTGGTCCATGACCGACCAGTCTGCGGTGCTCAGCCCCGTTTTCCACCCAGCCGCGCCGACAACACCTCCGGTAGGTGCTGGTTCGGCGTGGGCGGGGTAGTTTGGTGCGCACCGAGCGCGGCCGAGACTTATTGGCAGACAACGTGAATGGGGGCGTAGTGCTGGAGATCTTCGACGACGGCTTCGCGGCGGATCCGTGGCCGGTGCTGGATCGGCTGCGCCGCGACGGCGGCGTGCATCGGGTGCGCACGCCCGACGGTCCCCCGGCCTGGCTGGTGACCGGGTATGCCGATGTGCGCGCGGGTCTGCGCGATGACCGGCTGGCCACCAGCACCAGCTATGCCGGCACGCGGGACTATCGCGGGTTCACGGTGCCCCCCGCCTTCGGCGTGCTGTTCGATACCGAACCCGAAGAACACACGCGGCTCCGGCGAGTGCTCACTGCGGAACTGTCGCCCCGCAGTCTGGACGAGTGGGCCGGGCGGACGCCCGAACTGCTCGAATCACTGCTGAAAGATCTGGATTCGGCGGGCCCGGTCGATCTGGTCGAGCGGCTCGCCGTCCCGCTGCCCGCCGCGGTGCTCGGCGAACTCCTCGGCTTGGCCGGACCGGACCGCGAAGCGCTACTGGCGTGGGCGAATTCGACGCTGCTGCCCGCGGCCGGTGCGCCGCTGCGGCAGGCCCGCGAAACCCTCCAGACGATGGGCGCCATCGTTACCGGGACCATCGAGCGCACCCGGACCGCCGACTCCGTGCTCGGCCGGCTCGTCGCAGCCCACGATCGCGGTGAGATGAGCGCCGAGGAGTTGCAGGGTGTGCTCTTCTATCTCCTGTTCGTCTGGTACGAGGTGCTGGCAGATCTGGTGGCGGGCGCGATCCTCGCCTTGTTGACCAACCCCGGCCAGGTTCCGTTGCTGCGCGCCGCCCCCGATCGCGCCGTTGACGAACTGCTCCGCTACCTCTCCCCGCAAGTTCTGGCGACCCCCCGATTCGCCACCGCCGACCTGCAATTGGGCCGCTACAGCATCGGCGCGGGGCAGACAGTGCTGTTCTGTCTGGCCGCCGCGAACCACGACCCGGCGAAGTTCGACGCGCCCAGCACCCTGGATCTGGCCCGCAAACGCAACCCCCACCTCGGCCTGGGCCACGGCCCGCACGCCTGCCTGGGCACCGCCCTGATCCGCACCGTCACGGCGGCGACCCTCGACTACGTCTGTACCCGCTGGCCCGCAACGACATTGACCACGGAGTCCTCGGAAATCCCGTGGCGATCGGGTTTCCGGCACCGGGGGCCACTCACCCTGCCGGTGCGGCTGGCGTGAAGCGCGCTACCCGAGGTGCGGCAGCCCGAGGCTCGCAGGTTGCGGACGTCGCTGCCAGATCGGCGCCCACTCCCACCAGGTCACGCACCGCCACAACCACTCCACCGGCCCGAACCGCAACCACCGCAGCCACAGGGCGCTGAATACCGTCTGCAGCAGGATGATCGCGACGGCCAGAAGTAGCAGCGCCCCATAGCTATTCGAGTCCAGCAAGGCATCGGCCACGAGAATCAGCACCGTCGCACCGAGATAGTTGCTCAGCGCCATCCGCCCCATCGGCCGCAACACCGCGCCGAGAAGTTCGCCGAAGCTGGTGCGCAGCAACAGCAGCAGCCCCGTCGTGTAAGCCAGCGCACCGAGCAAACCCGCGACCGCGGGCGCCGAACTGGCCAGATCCAGGTACGAGGTCCGGAACTCCCACTTCCCCGCCAGCACCGCCGCGGGCAAGGCCAGCGCGAACACCATCGCCACGAGCCAGGCGCGCTCGCGCAGCACCTCGACGATCCTGAACCGGGCCCCGGCCATCCCGAGCAGGAAAAGCCCAGGGACAAGGCCGAATCCATCGCCGAGCAGCACCGCCGCCCCCGCGGTGGCCGCGAGTCCGGCGGCCAGCACGACCCACCGCGGCAACCCGGCGGCAGGCAGCAGAATCACCAATCCCGCCAGGGCATAAGGCAATAGCGCCTCCCCCGGCTGAAACAGCTGGTGGACCAACCCGAGCACCCCCAGCGCCACAACCCTGCGCAGCAGAACCAGCCACGGCTGCTCCGCCCGCGCCGTGGCACGGTCGGCGACCATCGAAAAGCTCACCCCGAACAGCACGGCGAAGATCGGCAGGAAACATCCCTCCGCCACCACCGCCAGCAGTTGCCGCATCGGATCCAGCACCCCGGGCGCCACCGTTGCCGGCACGCCGGTCACTCGCCACGTCTGCGCGATCACCGCACCGCCCACCGCGAACCCGCGCACCGCATCCAGCTCCGGGACTCGCGCCCAGCCGTCGTGATCACCCGCCATAGCTGCACGCTATCGAGCACCAGCCGGGCTCTGCCGCATTTGTCCGGCGATGTCGCCCGCTAATGACCGCCCTCGGTCAGGCCTGCGGCGTAGTCACCAGCGCCGGCGGATGTAGCGGGTGGCCGGACGATTCGAGGGCCGGGTCGCCGTCGGGTTGGGGCGGAGGTGGTTGCCCCAGGGGGCGGGAGCCGGGCGGGTGAGGCGGCGTTCGGGCTTCTTGGCGGAGAAGCGGCGCCACCACATCGGGTTCAACGCGCTGCCCAGGGGGCGAGGAGCTGGACGGCGGGCCAGCCGAAGTCTTCGGTGTTTCCTTCCTCGACGAACCAGAGCCAGTTCTGGACGGCGCGGACCAGGGTCCAGGCGCGGGCGCGGTCCGGGTCGAGGGCGGCGATTTCGGCGATGGCGGCGAGGCGATAGTCCAGGGTGCCGGGGTCGAGGCGGTTCCAGAGCAGGGACAGCATGGTGAATTCGACGTCGCCGATCAGGGGTTGCGGGTCGATCACCAGCCAGGGTTCCCGGCGGCCGGCGAGCACGTTCTCATAGTGCAGATCCTCGTTGACCAGCAGCCGGTCCGCGGTCGGGCCGAGCTGGGCACAGACGTCGACGGCGGCGTCCAGGAGCCGGCGGGGCAGGGGCTGCCCTAGTCGGTGCCAGTCTTTCGGCAGTTCCTCGACCCAGCGCGCGGCTTCCAGGCGCAGATCGCGGGAGATGGTGGGCGGCGCAGGAATGGCCAAGCGGCGCAGCAGCTCCGATATGGTGCGAACGGCGGCGCCGAGCGGCTCGGTTTCCAGCGAGCGGTCCGGGTCGAGCCGTTCGAGCAGCATCGCGCCGTGCTCGAGGTCGCTGTCGAACAGTAGGACGGCGCCGTCACCCAGCCAGGCCCGCAGGGCCAGCGGTTCGTCGCGCGTCTCCGGGCCGATATAGCCGAGTTTGAGCACCGCCTCCCGGCCGTCGCGGGTGGTCACCGGCAGCACCACGCCGGCGTAGCCGTGCATGGGCACCCGCCCATCGGGTTTCAGCTGCCACAACTCGACGCAGTGCTCGACCAGCCCGGGCAAACTGTCCAGCCACACCCGGCCCGGGTCACCCGCCATTCGGACCAGCCGCCGTGCGAAGAACTCCGGAACATCGATCACCCTTCAACGATCCCAGCCGCGTCCACCGATTTTCGGGACCGGCTCCAGGCGTCCCCGTCAGTCAGCGTGTTCGCGGCGGCATCGAGGTGCCGAGGGGCGGCTCAGCGCGGGATGTGGCGGCAGGCGCGGATGGGTGCGGGCGGCCGCAGGTCACCGGCTTCCGCGCGCGGTGCGTGCAGCCGCTGCTGCCAAGGGTGCGCGCCGGTGAGACGGGGCGAGCGGGCAGCGTGGTCGGGCAAGGGCGGCGGCGGGGCGTGGCATAGTCGCCCCGCCCGCCATAGCAGGAAGAGCAGCAGGGCGATGAGGACCTGTCGGATCGGGGTCCAGCGTTCGCGCGATGCGGCTGCCATATGTCCGGTCACCTCGGTGGGGGGAAGAAGGGAAGGGGAGGCAGGTGCAACTCCGGCAGCAGCGGCGGCGGAGGCGGCGGAGGCGGAGGCGGCTCGTAGACCGGCTCGGGCGGTGGCGGCGGCGGCTCGTATTGGGGGACGTACTGCGGTTCCGGGACAAACTCCGGCGCTACCGGTTCCGGCGGGGGCGGCGGGGCGTCAGGTGCGGGCGGCGGGCCCGGAACCGGCGCGGGCGGCGCGGGCGGCGCACCGGCGACCGAGGGCGGCGGCGGGGTGCACGCGAAGCTGCCGTCAGGCAGGAAGCCCCAGCGTTTGGCGATGCCCGCTTGGGAGCAGTCCTCCCCCACCGGCTTTCCGTTCGGCCCCAGTTTCACGGCGCTGCAGTTCCAATTGCCGCGCAGCATCTCCCAGCGGGCCTGGACGCCACCGGCCGAGCAGTCGTCGCCGACCTGCCGGGCGGGGAACGGTGGAGCCGGGGGCGGTGCGACGGTCGGCGAACTGGGAGCGGCGGAGTAGCTGGCGGACCGTGCGGCGTCGTCCGCGGGTTCCTCCGAGCGCATGGTCATGGCAACGGCGACGACCACCGCGGCACCGGCCGCCAGTGCGGCCGCGATCGACAGCACGCGAGTGTTATCGCGCCGGTCGTCTCTCGGTCCGGGATCGCCTTCGGATGCCACCTTCGTACCGCCTTCTCTGTGGAAACAGGGAACACCGTCACGAATAGCTGATCTTCTGGGAGGCTACCGGAAGTTAGCTGAAATCTCAGCAACCTTTGACATACGGTATTTTCGCAGTTCAAAGCCGCACTGTTGAGTTGTCTAATTATTTGCTGAAATCTCAACGACACTTTCCGGGCAAGAAGTGCGCCTTACTTGACGGCGACCCGCACCTTCACCGCGTCGTCGTCGGTGCCCTCCAACGCCTGCGAAATGAGCGTGCTCAAATCGAGTTTCGGCGCGCTCGAGGTCACCGCGTCGGCCAGCGGTCGCAGCCCGGGAATCAGCGACTTCAATTCCGGCCCGACC
The DNA here is from genome assembly GCF_015355755.1 of Nocardia sp. XZ_19_385. Lineage (NCBI taxonomy): Bacteria > Bacillati > Actinomycetota > Actinomycetes > Mycobacteriales > Nocardiaceae > Nocardia > Nocardia sp. XZ_19_385. Next base: position 81,548 of record NZ_JACVEE010000005.1, on the reverse strand, counting down.
TCGTTGAGCCACTTCGTGATCTGCTCCAGGAACGGCACCAGGCCATTGCCCTCCAGATACATCTCCGGGGCGTTCCCCGACGCGACCACCCGGCCCACTGCCTCGACCAGCCCGTCGAGCACCTTGCCGAATTCCACGAAATTCGGCGCCGCCTCCGACAGCGCCGGATTCGCCCAGTCGATGTCCTTGGCCGCGAACTGGAAACTGTTCAGCAGTTCGGCGATCTTGGGCGAGCGGGTCATGATGGTCGAGGCCAGCAGATCGCCGGAGCGCGCCAGCTCCGGCATGACCGCCTCGGTGCCGGTCAGCGACTTGCTCATCGTCTGCACCAGCGAACCGACCACATTCGGATCGAGCTGGTTCATGGTCTTGGTGACCATCCGCGCCACCTCGGCGATGGACAGCGGCGTGCGGATATCGGCGGTGTCCAGGCGCTGCCCGTCCCGCAGGTACGGACCGCCGTCGCGCTTGGGCACGAACTGCACGTACGGCTCGCCGAGCGCCGAGAGATGCTCGATGGTGACCACGCTGTCGGTGGGCAGCCGCTGATCGCCGTCGACCCGGAACCCGACCTCCACACCGGCGGCGGTGCTGTCGACCGAGGTCACCTTGCCAACCGCGATACCGGTGAGCAGGATCGGCGAGCCGACCCCGAGACCACCCGAATTCTTCAGCACCATCGAGGCATTGGTGTAGTCGGCGAACGGGTCGTAGCGCACCACACCGAAGGTGAGGTAGGCCGCCCCGAGCACGAGGATGGTCGCGATACCGGCGAGCGAGGCCAGCGATCCCGGCTTGATCTTCATCGCACAGCTCCGATCATGCGCAGTGCCTGCACCATCCGGTCCACCTGTTCGGCGTCGGTGTCCTGCGAATTCACCTGCACGCCGGTGATGTTCACCTTCGGTCCGCGTTCGGCGAACGGAATCACCTTGTCGCGCAGGAACGCGACGAGCATGGACAGGTTCGAGGGCGAGCGCAGATCGAGCGGGCCGCCGGTGGCCAGCGGCACGAACGCTTTGGCCGCGGCGTCGCCGGACCGCACCAGCGGCGCCAGCCACACCAGCGATTCACCGACCGGGCCGAGCACGCCGAAAATCTTGGTGACGCCGTCGATCGACTGCACGGTCGCGTTCACCTGCTGCACCGACTCGGCGCTGAGGATGTTGTCCAGTTCGGGCTGAATATCGTGCAGCACCTGGGCATTGGTACTCAACCCGGCCAGCGCCTTGTCGACCTCATCGAGGTTCGCGGCCAGGTCGGCGGCATCGGCGCCCATCACCTGCGAGATCCGCGCCGTCTCCCGCGGGTCCTGTGGCAGCACGGAATTGAACCGGTTGATGATGTCCTGCAACTGGCCGATCGCGCCGCGCTGCACGAACAGCGCCATGGCGGCCATGGTGTCCTCGAGCTGCACCGGCGGGCGGCTGTGCGCCAGATCGATGACCGCTTCGGAGCCGAGCAGCTGGCCGAAACCGTCCGGGGGCGTGGTCAAGGCGATGTGGATGTCACCGAGCACGGTGTTCTGCCGCAACTCGGCGATGGTGCTCGAGGGCAGCTGGACCGACTTCGAGATGTCGGCGTCCACCACGACGTAACCGCCGCGCCCGGCCGGAGCCTTGTCGGCGGGGACCACGGTGACCTTGTCGACGGTGCCGATCTGTGCGCCGTTGGCGATAACCTTCGCCCGCGCGGGCAGATTCAGCACGTTCGCGAACTCGATCTGCAACCGGTAGGTCGGACCGGACACCGAGGTGCCGGGCACCGGTACCGACGAGGGGTCGAAACCGCACCCGCCGACCGCTACCGAGGCCGTGAGAGCCAGCGCGAGTGCGGTGCGCCGCACCGCTTTCCGATCCGGAATCCGCAGGGTCACCGTTCTCACTGCGCACCAACCGATCCCAGCACCAGCTGCGTCAAGGAAACATGCATCATCCCGTCGGCCGCGCCCGCGCAGCGCCCGGGAGTGAGGGCGTTGAGCGCGGCGCAGACCTGCTCCGCGTTCTGCTGCGGTATCGCGACCTTCGGTGGCGCATAGCCGATTCCGGGCGCCCCGGTCCGCGGATCCAGCACGCTCTGGAACGCGGACGCGACCACCGGCGTGGTCAGCACGATCTCGCGCAACGATCCGACATTGGCGCGCAGCAGCTTGATCAGCGGGATGCTCTGGTCGAGCAGCGCACCGATCTGCCCGCCGAACATGGTGGTGATGTCGTTGAGCATCGGCAGCAGCTGCCGCAGCCCGTCGAACAGCTCGGTGCCCGGCCCGAGCAGCTCGGTATTGGCCTGGTGCAGTGCGGGTCCGAGCCGGGTCAGCATCGTTTGCAGGTCACCCCAGTGCTCCTGCACCTTGACCGACACCGAGGCGAACGCGTCGAAAATGCCCGCTAGATCGGCGATATCGGCGTCCGGCGTCTTCAGCGCCGAGCCCAGCTTCTTGATCAGCTCGTTGATCTGCGGCCCGGTGCCCGCGGTCGCGCGGTCCAGGGCGGACAGGCCGTCGGCGAGCGAGTTCGGTTGCGCCGGATCGGGTCCCACGATCTGGTCGGACAATTGCGCCAGCGCCGTGAGGGTTTGGGTGAGACTCTTCGGGGTCAGCGTCTTGGTGATGCACTGCCCGCCGCCCCAGCGTTCGGTGTCCTTGCCCGAGGACAGCACGGCCAGTTCACGATCCGCGACGACGGTGTCGGAGACCGTGGTGGCCCCGGCGTCCGAGAGCACGGGGTAATCGGCGTCGACCTCGAAGTCGACGCGCACGTCGGTGCCCTGGTTGCGCACCGAAGTGACCGTGCCGACGGTGATTCCGCGCATGGTCACCTGATTGCCCTGGTACAGCCCGATGCTGTCCGGCATGATCGCGCAATAGCTCTGCGTCTTGTGCAGCGGATCGAAGGCGACGAAGTAGCCGGCGATCGCGAGCAGCCCGATGACGACGGCGCCCGCGATCGACATGAACGCCTGGCTGCCGAGTACCCGGTTCAGCATCAGCACTCCTTCCCGGGTAGTGGCACACACAGCCCGGCGGGCGCCGGCACGGTGTCACCGGACTGGTCGATGACGATGCCGTCCTCGGGGATCGACAGCTCCCGCAGTTTCGAGGTCAGCGCGTGCGCGGAGGCGATCATCGGCTCCAGCCGGCCGCCCATCTCCTCCATTCGCGGCAGCGCGTCGGCGAGCTGCTGTGCCTTGGGCTTCAGAGTGGAATCCCAGGTCGGCGCGAGCAGCGCGAGCCGGTTCACGACGCTGCTGAACAGCGCCACCGCCTCCCGCATCTCGGCGCGCTTGTCGATGAGCACGTTCTCCAACTGGATCGCGTTGTCCATCAGGCGCTTGAGGTCGCTCTTGGCGCCGTCGTACATCCGCACGTATTCGCTGGCGACGGAGATGGCGTTGGACACCTGGGTGCGCTGGCGATCGATGGCGTCGACGTAGTTGGCGACCGTATCGAGGGTGGTGCGCAATGCTTCCGGCGCGTTGTCCACCGAAGTGCTCAGTGTCGCAAGGTTTTCCCGCAGCGTGTTGCCGTCGATCTTGCTCAGTGGCGTGGTCGCGTCCTGGAAGGTCTGCACCAGGCTGTAGGGCAGGCGCACCCGGTCCGCGGGAATCGCGTTGCCGCCCAGGGGTTTGTCGCCCGCCGGGAACAGCGCGACGTAGTGGCCGCCGACCACGGTCAGCATCCGCACGTCCAGCGAACTCTGGTCGCCGACGAACACCTCGTTGTCGACGGTGAACTTCATGATGACCTTGTCCGGCTTCAGTTCCAGTGCGGTCACCGAGCCGACCGAGATTCCGGCCAGGCGCACGTCGTCGCCGGTCTTCACCGACTGGGCCTCGGAAAGTTCCGCGGTGTAGGTGGTTTTGCCGAACGGCACCACATACAGCGCACCGGCCGCGACGATGCCGATCACCAGCAGCGCCACACCGACAATGCCCAGGCGCACCTCGCGGCGACGTTTCGCGGTGTCGTCGAGCACGCGGCGGTCGCCGCCGAACAGGCGGGAGATCACGCTTGGCATATCGCCACCTTCTGTCCGGCGATGAGCACCCGCAGCGGGGCCGGAACCTCGGCGGCTCCCTTGCCGCACTGCGGCTTCCAGCCCGCGACCGTGTGCGGCAGCGCGTTGTCCACGGCATCGAGCAAGCCGGGCAGCTTGCCGAACACTTCGACCGCCTGCTGCGGGTCCGGGAACAACCGGCGGATCATCGCGTCCAGGTCGGCGGCGCCGTCCTGGTCCAGGCCGAGCGTGCTCAGCAGCCGATCCACCGGTCCGAGCACCGAGGGTGCCGTCATCGCGAATTGCGCCAGGCCGCCGATGTTCTCCTGCAGCGAGACGAAGATGTCGGTGAGGCGGGCCAGCAACGGCACCAGGTAGTGCACCCGCCCACCGACCCGGTCGGAGATGTCGGACATGTTCTTGACCAGCGTGCCGATCACCTGCTGCCGGTCACCGACGTACTTACTGAGCTCGGCGATGGACTCCATCGCCGGGCCGAGGCCGTTGCCGTCACCCTCGAGCACCGCGAGCATGTTCTCGGTGAACTTGTTGACCGACTCCGGCGACATCGTCGCCAGCACCGGCTTCAGGCCGTTGAACAGGCTGGTCACATCGAAGGACGGGATCGTCATGTCCGTGCCGATGGTCGCGTCGTCGGCCAGGCGCAGACCCGGATTGGGCTGCTGCTGCAGGTCGATGTAGCGCTGCCCGGTGAGGTTCTGATAGCGGATGGCCAGCACCGAGTTGTCGTAGACCGGCGACGAATCCCGCACCGTCAGACGGATTCTCGCCTTCACGCCGTCCAGCGAGATGCGTTCGATCTTGCCCACCTGCACGCCATACATCCGCACGTCGTCGCCGACCTTGAGGCCGTTGGCGTCGGTGAAAAGCGCGTCGTGAGCGTGGGTTTCGCCGTCGACCGGCCGTTTGATCGCGGTCAGCACCAGGGCGAGCACCACCATCATCACGCCCGCGAACAAGACCAGTCGCCAGGCCGCTGCACGTACGGTCATCGCAGACCTCCCTGCCCGAACAGCGGCACCGCGATACCGGGCACATTCTGTAGATCGACCTTCAGATTCAGCACCGGGCCGTCCGGCGTATCCGGCATGGCCGCGCGCAACCGCTCCAGCAGCAGCCGCAACTCCGCTGCCGACTGCTGCGGCCGCGGCACCATCTGCGCCAGCACGGTCAGCATCGGCGCGAGCATGTCGGTGGCCTCGGCCAGCTGCGTGCCCGCCGCTGTCACCGTGGTCGACAGGCCCGGCAGGATCTTGCCGGTCAGCGCCGCCACACCCACGTCGTAGCGGTCCTTGTCGGTCTGGGTGATCCGGATGTCGTGGACCTGATCGAGGATCTGGATGGTCGCGCCCGCGAACTTGCCGCCGCCGTCGAAGGCCGGTCCGAGGTTGCCGAGCAGCTCCGAGCTGGGCATGTTCTGGTTGTCGGCGATGATCTTCGACACCGAGATCAACGCCTGCACCAGGGGTGTCATGGCCTGGAAATCCGCGGACACCTGCGCGATGACGGTGGCCAGCTGCGGTGTCAGCACGGTCGCGCCGACCTGGGACATACTGCGCAGGATCGAACCCATGGTGGCGTCGTAGACGCGGCCCGAACGCGGCCCGGTCAAATCGATGACGCTGTCCGCCCGCAACGGCGAACCGCCTGCCCCACGCAGCAATTCGAGCTCGCTGATACCGAACAGGTTGGCCGGCGCGTAGTCCACGCGCAGGCTGTCGTCGATGCCGTGCAGCCGGGAACCGTCCAGCCGCAGCATGATTCGCTGCGTGCCGTTGGCGTCCGGGGACACCTCCTCGACCTTGCCCACCTGCACGCCGTCCAGGCGCACCTGGGTGCCCGCGCTGAGGCCGTCGCCGACCTGCTCGGTGTGCAACGCGATCCGCAGCCCGTCCTCGGTACGCAGATTCCGGTACAGCGAGGTCGCCAAGGCCACCACCGCGATGATCGCGACGATCACCAGCCCGACGGTGCGGGCTTTCCTCTTATCCGCGGCGACGCCGGGCAATCCGTATTCAGGCACCACTCACCCCGTAAAACTGATCGCCGCGTTGAAACCCCACAGCACGATGGACAGCACCATGTCGATGGCGATGATCGAGACGAAACTGGCCCGCACCGCCCGCCCGGACGCGATACCCACACCCTCGGGACCGCCGGTGGCGAAAAAGCCGTAATAGCTGTGCACCAGGATCACCACGGTTCCGAAAATGGCCACCTTGATCACCGCGGCGATTACGTCGAACCCGGAGACGAACTGGAAGAAGTAATGGTCGTAGACGCCCGCGGACTGCCCGTGCACCAGCGTGATCAGACCGCGGCAGGCGCCGTAGGACAGGATCAGCGCGATCAGGAAGGTCGGCACGATCGCGAGCGCGCCCGCGATCACCCGGGTGGTCACCACGAACGGCACCGAGCGCAGGCCCAGCGACTCGATCGCGTCGATCTCCTCGGAGATGCGCATGGAGCCGATCTCGGCGGTGATCCGGCAGCCCGCCTGCGCGGCGAAGCCGACCGCGGCGGCGATCGGCGCCAGCTCACGGGTGGTCGCGTAGGCGGAGACCACGCCGGTGACCGGGCCCATGCCGAGCATGTCCAGCGTCGCGAACGACTCCACGGCGACCGAGGCGCCCATCACCAGGCCGAGCACGATCATCATCGGCACCGTGCCGCCGCCGACCACGATGGAGCCGCGACCCCAGGTCATGTCGGTGATGGCGCGCATGGTTTCGCCGCGGTAGCGCTTGAGCGTCAGCGGGATCGCCGAGAGCACCTGCCAGACGAACACGGCGATGAAACCGAGCATGTCGGTGGCGCGGACGATCCGGCTGCCGCGCCGGAAGTACCGGCGGACCCAGCGAAACCCCTTGGGGGCGTAGGCGGAGGTCGTCATCTATGCCAGCTTCGTGGGTAGGAACATGGCGGTGACCTGGGTCATCGCCAGATTCACGATGACGATGGAGACCACCGAGAGCACCACGGCCGCGTTGACCGCGTCGGCCACACCGCGCGGTCCGCCCTTGGCCTCGAGCCCGCGCTGGCAGGCGATGATCACGACGAGGAACCCGAAGATCAGCGCCTTGAGCAGCGAGACCCACACGTCGGCGGTGGTGGTGAAGGAACCGAAGGTGGCCCAGTAGCTGCCCGGCGTGACACCCTGTCCCGCGATCGCGACCGCGTAACCGGCGAGCACGCCGACGAAGATGATGAGGATATTGAGCAGGGGCGCGACGAGCAGCATGGCCGCCATGCGCGGGATCACCAGGCGGTGGATCGGGCTGATGCCCATGGTGTGCAGCGCGTCGATCTCCTCGCGGATGGTGCGCGCGCCCAGGTCGGCGGCGATCGCCGCGGCGCCCGCGCCGCCCAGCAGGAAGCCGGTGGCCATCGGGGCGCCCTGCTTGATCACGCCGAGGCCGCCGGTCGCGCCGAGCAGCGAATCCGCGCCGAGCGTGTGGATGAGGTTGCCGACCTGGATCGAGACGATCACGCCGAACGGGATCGCGATCAGGATCGCCGGAATGGTGGTGACCGTGATCAGCCGCCAGGCCTGCAGGATGGCCTCGCGCCACTGGAATTTGCCGCGCGCGATGTCACCGGCCGCGCCGGTCACCGATTCCTCGGCCATGCCGACCGCGCGACCGAAGGTGCGCAGGGACGACACCACGGTGTCGGAGAAATTCTTGCGGACGACCTGGACCGGGGATTCGCGACGTTTTTCCTGCCGCAGGAGTTCCAGCTGTTCCAGCGCTGTGCGGGTATCCGAGGTCATACGCGAGTTCCGCGCCCCACGCCGAAGGCACGGGTCGTGTCGAAGTTCATCAGGTTTCTCTCCGAATCCGGCGTCATCGCCACCTCAAGCAAGCTAATAGGTACTCTAGGTCACAACAAAATCGCGCCTATGTGACGCTGGTCACTTACTCACCGGTTCGTAAACACTCTGAGTTATTCGTGAAGCGCATCATGCGATACGCACTAATGCGATCCAATGCACATAAGTGCTGGATAGAAGCGAATTCTTTACCCATTGCCAAACGGCCAGAAGATGGCCCAATCGGACAAACGAGTCATCGAGCACGGTGAAGTGTTTGCAATCGGCAACTTCCGGAGCAATTCCTGACAGTCCCTTATAGATAGCCGCACAATTGCCCTACCCGGTTCCAGCAAACGCGACTTCCGCAGTCCGGGCATACTTCCGACCGGGACTCCACCCCTCGGAACTCACGCCGCATGGGCTATTCGGTCGAAGCTGCGGAAAGTCACTAATTTGCAGCGATAGCTATCTTTTAGCTATTTCCCAATTAGTATCGGCCGAATGCAACTCCGGCTATGTCGTGTAGTCATGCTCGGCCTCGCCCTCCTGCCGGCCGCGGCAGCGTGCACCTCCCAGTCACTGGCCGAGTCCCCGGCGGTATCCGCCAGCTCCCCAGGCATTTCCGCGCGCGCCGGCGGCTTCGGCAACTTCGGCACCGTGCATCGACCGGGCAGCTCCACCGAGGTCGCGAAGGTGCTCGAACTCGACATCGCACACGAGACCATGCGGTGCACCGAAACCTCCGACGAGCAATGCCTGCAAATCCGCCGCGATCCGAACGGCCCCTGGGAGCTCTGCTACGCCGAGATCGACGGGTTCGACTACGACCAGGGCTACCGGTACCACCTGCGGGTGGAGCAGACCCCCGCCGAGAACCCCAGGTCGGAGGCGGCCTCCTTGCGGCTGGTGGAGGTGCTCGACAAGCAGCGCGTCATCCCCGACACCGACGAGCGCCCCGACAACACCGGCCTCGACGGCCCCGGCTTGTAGGGCCCCGGCCTGCCCGGTCGCTGACACCTGGGCACAGTGCCCGACCGCGCTGGGCACCTGAACGAATTCCGTTGAATACCAGTAATTTTGCGTTGGTTGCGCCATATGGTCCGGGCCCAGGTATCGAACTTACCCGCCCGTCAGGAAGTCCCCATGCGCACCACACCCCTCGCCCTCGCCGCCGGCACCGCCGCGTTCTGCCTGTTCGCCGCGGGCACTGCCCACGCCGGACCGATCAATTTCGCCGCCAAGGTGGACTCGCCCTCCGGCGGATCGTTCCCCTCCTGGGGCCCGGGCCCATCCCCGACCGGCACCGTCGGCGCGGACTTCAACGGCGACGACATCCTCGACATCGTCGCGGCCGATTTCCAAGGCGCCGGACCGATTCTCATGACCGGCAAGGGAAACGGCACGTTCAATCCGGGCACCCGCGTCGGCACTGTCGGCAACGGCTACGGCGCGGTGGCCGCCGGCGACCTCAACGGCGACGGCGCACCCGACGTGGTGGCCCAGGCCTGGACCTTCGTGGCCACCTTCCTCAACAACGGCGACGGCACCTTCGCACCCGCCAAGAAGGTCGTGACACTCGAAGGGGCACAACAGGAAGTCGCGGTCGCCGATACCAACGGCGACGGCAAGGCCGACGTGCTCAGCCTGGTGCCCGCCGGGGTCAAGACCTGGTTCGGCAAGGGCGACGGCAACCTCGAATCCGGTCCGTCCAGCATCATCCCCGGCGTCCCGACAGCATTCACGCTGGGCAAGTTCAACAACGACAACCGGGTCGACCTGGCGGTGAACAACACTGTGCTGCAACAGGCGCACGTGTTCACCGGCAAGGGCGACGGCAGCTTCGAATTGCGCGGAGCCAGCACCTCGGGCCTCATCACCGAGGACGTGGGTGCGGGCGACTTCAACGGTGACGGCATCGACGACGTGATCACCGCCGACTCCTTCTCTTTCAGCACGACGCTGCTGACTTCCAATGGCCAGGGCGGGTTTTCTAAGACCGACCGGGTCGCGCTGTCCGGGCTCGGGCCGACCAGCATCGCCGTCGGCGACTTCGATCGAGACGGGAAGCTGGACGCCGTGATGTCGGCGGTGCTCAACTCGAAGATGGTGGTGTTCAGCGGAAAAGGTGACGGCACCATCGCCAAGTCCGGCGAATTCGGGGTGACCTCGCAGCCGCAGACGCCGGTCGCGGCGGACTTCGACGGCGACGGCAAGCTCGATGTGGTGGTGGCGGGTAGCGCGAACGCGGTGTCGTTCCTGAAGAACATCTCCTGACCGGGCTACGCGGACGCCTTCAGGGCGATCGAGTACAGATCTCGCGCGGGTCCGGTCAGGCGCTGACCCGTCGGCCAGACCGCTCGCAGGCTGCGGCTCAGGTCCAGCTCGGCCACCTCCGCAACGACCAGGTGACCCGCGGCGACATCGGCGGCGACGGCGAGCGAACTCAGCACCGAGACACCGACATCGGCGGCGACCGAGGTTTTGATGGCGGTGGTGGAGGACAGCTCCAGTGCGATGTTCGGTTGCCAGCCCGGAACGGCATGCGCCACAACCTTTTCGAAGAGCGTCCGGCTGCCGGAGCCGGGCTCGCGCTGAATCAGCGGGGTGGCGGCGAGCTCGGCCAGCGTCACCGCACCGCGGCGGGCCCATTTGTGTTGCGGTGCAACGACGACCAGCAACTCGTCGCGGGCCACCTCGTGACTTTGCAAGCCGCGGAAGGACTGTGGGCTCTCGATGAAGCCGATCCCGGCCTTGCCGTCGAGCACAGCCTGCGCGACCTCGACCGAGTTGCCCGCTTCGAGCGCGATGGTGACCTCGGGCGCGCCCGTGCGCATCGTCATCAGCCATCCCGGGAACAAGTACTCGGCGACGGTCTGGCTGGCCGCGACCCGCAGCCGGGAATCGCGCTCGGCCCGCAAGGTGCCGATTCCCGCGTCCAGCTGTTCGGCCGCGTCCACGACCCGCCGGGCCCACTCCGCGATCAGCGCGCCGGCCGGTGTCGGCAGGGAACCGAGCGTCGTCCGCTCCAGTACGGGCGTCCCGACCAGCTTCTCCAGATAGCGAATGCGCGAGGACGCGGAGGGCTGGCTGATCCCGTGCGCCTGCGCCGCGCGACCGAGACTGCCCAGCTCGATGACCGAAAGCAGCAGATCCAGCGCGGCCAGATCCGGCACCCGCGGCGACAAAGGCATAGACCCACTCTATGCACCCATAGCTATGCGGCGGCTACTCGACCTGGCGCGCAGCGGTGATGCTGAATTCATGACCGCCACCATGACCTCGCGCCCGCTCGGTTCGCGGCGCCTACTCGGCGAGCTGGACCGCGATTCGCTGCGCCACCTCGGACCGAACTGGTTCGCGGCCGTGATGGGCACCGGCATCGTCGCCAACGCCGCCGCCACCCTGCCCTGGCAGTTCCCCGGCCTGCACGACGCGGCGATCGTCGTCTGGGGCGTCGCCGCCCTGTTCCTGATCGGGCTGACCATCGCCTACGCGGTGCACCTGATCCGCTTCCCGGAGAACGCGCGCGCCCACCGCCACAACCCGATCATGTCCCAGTTCTTCGGTGCGCCGCCGATGGCGCTGATGACTGTCGGCGCGGGCACGCTACTGCTCGGCAAAGACGTGATCGGCCTGAGCGCCGCCGTCGCCATCGACTGGGTGCTGTGGTCGGCGGGCACCGTCCTGGGCCTGCTCACCGCCTTCGCCATCCCCTACCGGATGTTCACCCGGCACCAGATCGATGGCGATGCCGCGTTCGGCGGCTGGCTGATGCCGGTCGTGCCGCCGATGGTCTCCGCCGCCATGGGCGCCCTGCTGGTGCCGCACACTCCCGCGGGTCAGCTGCGCCTGACCATGATCATCGCCTGCGTCGCCATGTTCGGCCTGTCGCTGATCGCCGCGCTGGTGACCATCACCATGATCTGGTCGCGGTTGGTGCACTTCGGTGTGTCCAAGGGTGCGATGGTGCCGACCCTGTGGATCGTGCTCGGCCCGCTCGGCCAGTCGGTGACCGCGTCCGGTCTGATCGCCAACGCCGCACACGGATCGCTGCCCGAGCTCTACGACAAGGGCCTGATCGTCTTCTCGGTTATCTTCGGCATCGTCACCTGGGGCTTCGCCATGCTGTGGCTGGCGCTGGCCGTAGCGGTCACCTACCGCACCTACCGCGCCGGAGAACTCCAATTCAACCTGACCTGGTGGGGTTTCACCTTCCCGCTGGGCACCTGCATCACCGGCAGCGCCGTGCTCTACACCCACACCCACGCCTACCTGTTCGCCGGAACCGCGGTCGCGCTGTACGCACTGCTGGTCGGCGCTTGGAGCGTAGTCGTGGCGAAGACACTGCGGGGTCTACTCAGCGGTGCGCTGCTCGCTAATCCAGCAGCGGATACCGCCCGAATCGCAACAGCCCGGTGATCGCCTGTGGCGCAGCGTAATCTGTGACAGCATCAGGAGTGACGTGCGTCACCAGCTGTGCCTAACCTCATACGTGGCATTGCCTTTCGCTGCGGTAGCGGCGAGTTACCTTGACGCCGTTCAAGATTGCAGGCGTTAGGAAAACTGATGAAGGTCACGGCCCCACGGCTGTCTCTCCTCGGCCGCGCGGCCGGGCTATGCGTTGCGCTGGCACTCGCCGGCGGGTGCGGCTCGGCCACCAAGGTCACGCCCCCGCCACCCAATTCCCCTGGTAACCCGATAGGTTCGGCCGCCGAGATCAGCCAGATGGTGGATCAGCTACCGGTCGGCAAGGAAGCCTCGATGAGCGGCTACGACCGCGAGAAGTTCCCGCACTGGGACACCAACAAGGCCGAGCACGGATTCGGCGCCGAATTCACCCAGTACGCCAAATGCACCACCCGTGAGGTGATGATGCTGCGCGACGCCGTCGGCGCGGTCACCCTCGACGCGAAGAGCTGCAAGATCACCGTCGGCAAGGATGGCGGCTGGCGCGACGAATACGGCTTCATCGACAGCAAGACCGGTCAGATGAAGCCCTACAAGTGGATGACCGACCCGGCCACCGTCGACGCCGAACACATTGTGCCGCTGGCCGAAGCCTGGCGCTCCGGCGCGGCGTCGCGCGACGAGGACACCCGCCGCCGCATCGCCAACGACTCCATCAACCTGGAAGCCTCCGACCCCTCGGCCAATCGCTCCAAGGGCGACCAGGACATTGCCAATTATTTGCCACCGGGTACTTTCCGGTGCGCCTATATCGATCGATACGTGCGAGTGAAGATAAAATACGCACTGACCGTTGATTCCGCCGAACAGTCCGCGCTGCGCACCGCGGTCGCGGACTGTGTCTCTCGAGGAGAGTTCAAATAAGCGACATCATCGAGATCCCAGCCAAAGCCGCCGTCATGACCGAAGAGGAAGGCACAGTCTCCGGTGACCTCGACGTCACCGTCGACGCCGCCGGAAAGGGCTTGGTCCGTTACCGGGGCAACGAAACCTGGTACACCATCGGCAATCTCGCCGCCGAACCAGCACGGACGTGGAAAACCACCGCCGACCTGGCGGCGGCGATCGCCGCCGGAATCGGCGAGCGCGACGCCGCGGGCAACACCGTGCCCTTCGAGGCCTGAACCTCAGGCCGAGACGCGGTGCCCCGCGGCTTCGAGGACGGCGGTAGCCGCCTCGAGCTTGGTCTCCGGCACCAGGACCAGGTCCGCATGGAAGGTGGAGGCGACGAACACCGAGATCTTCGCCTCCGCCAGCGGGCCGACCAAGGCCGCCAGCATGCCGGGCACATCGAGCCCGTGCGCGGACCCACCGCCGTAGAACCCCACCCACTTCTCGGCATCCACCCAGGGCGGTGCGTCCCGGACCACGGTGAGCCCCTCCGGGGCTCGCACCAGCGCGATCCACTCGTCGTCCTCGGGGAACGTCGCCTCCGGGAAATGTTCGATCACGAACCGCGAGGGAACGACGTTCAGGCGCTGCGACATTCCGCCACCTTAGACAACGAACTGCGTGATCTCCTCAGGACATCGTGACGACGACCTTGCCGAACGGATCCTCCTCCGAGAAGTAGCGATACGCCTCGATGGCCTGCTCGAAGGGGAAGGTGCGGTCGATGACCGGGCGCAGACGGTGTTCGGTGATCGCCCGGTTCATGGCCTCGAAGTGTGTGCGGCTGCCTACTGCGATGCGCCGGATCGACAAGTACGAGTTGCCGAACGGGTTGCCGTCGCCTTCGGTGAGCGCCGGGCCCGGCATGGCGCCGATCATGGTGAGCTGGGCGTTGTAAGCGCCGGAGGCAACGGATTTCGGCAAGGTGGGCATGCCGACGGTGTCGAGGATGTGGTCGGCGCCGTCGCCGCCGGTCAGTTGTGCGACTTCCTGCTCCCAGTCCGGTGTTTCGGCGCGCACGATCACTTCCTCGGCGCCGAGTTTGCGGAACCGTTCGGCCTTCTCCTGCGTCGACGTGACGGAAATGACTCGGGCGCCGAGCATTCCGGCGTGCTGGACCGCGAACAGCGCCACTGTGCCGCTGCCGACTGTCAATACCGTCTGACCGGGCTGCACCGGAACCGGGGTGGTGAGGGCCGCCCAGGCAACGAGGCCCGCGCAAGTCAGGGTCGCGGCTTCGGCATCGGTGAGGTGCTCGGGGACATGGACGACCGAATCCTCCTCGAGCAGGGCATATGTGGCGAGCATGCCGTTGTGGTTCGCGCCGTACTGTTCGGCGGCGTGGGCGAGACGTTGCGGGCCGTCGACCCAGTGCACGAAGTAGGTGGCCGTGACACGGTCGCCGAGGGCGGCGCGAGTTACCTTGTCGCCTAGGGCAATCACCTCGCCGACACCGTCGGACAAGGGGACGATGCCGGGAGTCGCGGGCAGCGGGTAGGTGCCGTCCATCAGCATGAGGTCCCGGCGATTCAACGAAGCCGCGAGGACTTTGACGAGAACTTGGTGTGGCCCGGGTTCGGGCAGTTCCTGGGTCCGGGCCTCGAGGCCGTTGCGGCCGCGGGCCGGATCCAGGTGGTAGGCAAGGCCGTTCATTGGTGTTCCCTTCAGTCAGCCGATGTACTGGCTGTCGAGGCGGATGCGGCCCTGCTCGTCGAGGGCGATGACGTCGTAGCCCGCGCCGGCGACCGTGCCGTCGGTGGCGACCATGTCCCAGCCGAGGCCGATCAGGTCGGTGGACAGCCGGGTGGCGGCGCCGCGGGCCACGAACCGGTGGCCGGGGGCGACGAACATCTCGTAGGCGCGGGTGACGCGGCGTTCCAGCGCTGCGAGCCCACGCACCTCCACCGGCGGGATCGGAAACGCCAATTCGGCCAGCGCCTCCCGCATCGCCTGCGGCGGATCGACCAGCAGCTGCATGCCGTCGCCGGCCCAGAGTTCGTGAATCAGCTTGTGCCGCAGGTCGTTATCGGCTTCGTTCCACATCGCGACGTAGCGCTCGGCGAAGGCGGCCAGTTCGTGCTCGTTCAATTGCTTGCTCATGGGACCGAGCTTGCTGGAGCGGATGCGGCTGTGCGATTCCCTGCAGGGAATGGTGCGCGACCACCCGATCGGATATCACTGAACCCATGACCACTGTGGAGGCGACCGGTTTCGCGCGCCAGCTCAAGCATTGGCGCACGCTGCGGCGGGTCAGCCAGCTGGATCTCGCGATCCGCACCGAAACCAGCCAGCGCTATCTCAGCTTCCTCGAACAGGGCCGCTCCCGCCCCGGCCGCACCATGGTGGTGCGCCTGGCCGAATCCCTGGAACTGTCCCTGCGGGAACGCAACGACCTCCTGCTGGCGGCCGGCTTCGCTCCCGTCTTCCCCGAATCACGCTTGGACACACCCGAATTGGCGCCGATCAAGGCGGCCCTGGAGCGCATCCTGGACGGGCACCTCCCCTACCCCGCCGTGGTGGTCGCCCCCTACGGCCGCCTCGTCGCCGCCAACGCCGCGTTCGACCTGCTCGCCGGCCCCGCCGCCGAACACCTGCTGAAACCACCGATCAACGTGCTCCGCCTGGCATTACACCGCGAGGGGCTGGCGAAACACGTCGTCAACCTCCCCGAATGGGGCCGCCACGTCACCGAATCCCTCCGCGGCCGCGCCCTGCGCAGCCCCGATCCCGCCCTCGACCAATTGATCGCCGAACTGGAAAGCTATCTCCCCGAAACCAATCCCGGCCCCGACCACCTCGGCTTCGCCGTCCCCCTTCGCCTCCGCCGCCCGGAAGGCGAACTCCAACTGATCACCACCATCACCTCCTTCGCCACCGCCGTCGACATCACCCTCGCCGAACTCCACCTGGAAGCCTTCCTCCCCGCCGACGATTACACCGCCACCTACCTCCACCGCCGATACGGCCACCGCTGACGCAACCGCCCGACGCGTACACGCTGGGTTCGAGACGGCCTCAGCGGCACGCTGTGCTTGCGGCGGCGGTGCAGGGCATGCAGGTCGGGGGATGTCACCAGGCGCGGGCGGCGGTGCGGAGGTGCTGGGCGACCTGGTCGACGTGCGGTGCGGTGGGGCCGGGGCGGCGGACGAGGAAGCCGGTGTTGATCGGTGGGTCGGCGGGGTCGAGGAGGGCGATCAGGGCACCCGTCTCGAGTTCTTCCGCACAGAGGTAGCGCGGGAGGACGCTGATTCCGGCGGCCGCGGCGACCGTCGCGGAGATCGCTCGGAGGTCGGCGACGATGACGGCGGGTTCGGCGGTCAGCCGGACACCGAAGACGTGCCGCCAGTAGCGCCGCAGGATCGGGAGATCCGCCGCGTAGCTGATCAGCGGCACCCCGGACAGGGCGACAGGTCCTTCCGCGCGCAGCCGCTCGCCGTCGATGCGCGCGGCGACAGCGGGTGCGGCGACCAGCACGAATTCCTCGTCGGTGAGCGGTTCCGCCACTACCGTGCGGCCGCGCGGGCGGACCGTGGACAGCACCAGGTCGTACTGTCCCGCACGGAGTCCGGCGAGCAGCTCATCGGACAGTCCCGCGGTGACATTCAGCCGAACGCCCGCGGTGATCAGCGGTGCGAGCGCCGGAAGCACCTGTGTCGCAAGCATTTCCGCTGGACCGGCCAGACGGACCGGAGGTTCGGGGGCGGGTTCGGCGTGCGCCGGGCGGCCGATCGCGAGTTCGAGCGCGTCCAATGGTCCGGCGACCCGGGCAGCCAGCTCGGCAGCGGCGGCGGTCGGCGCGACTCCACGCGGGAGACGATCGAACAGTTGATACCCGAGCCGCTTCTCCAGGGACCGCAGCTGCGCGGTTACCGTGGGTTGAGACAGTCCGGCCAGCCGGGCGCCGGCCGTCACCGTTCCCGCCCGGTACACCGCCAGAAACGTGCGCACCTGCGTCAGATCCAGGGCTCCATCGGTTTCCCTATCGCTCACATCGGAAAGTCTATTGGCTGACCGATCGCTCCGGTTCCTAAGCTCGAGACCGCGACACCAACACTCTCGACGGAAGGCTCTCTGTAATGGCCAAGATTCTGTTCGTACTAACCGGCGCCGACCACTGGACCCTCAGTGACGGCAGCACCCACACCACCGGCTACTGGGCCGAGGAATTCCTCGCGCCCTACACCGCCCTCACCGAGGCGGGCCACGAAATCGTGGTCGCCACCCCCGCCGGCACGGTGCCCCCGGTCGACCAGGTCAGTCTCACCGCCGACTCCAACGGCGGGCAGGCCGAAGCCGACAAAGTCGCCGCCGCGATCGCTGCCGCCCCCGAACTCCAGCAGCCGATCCGCATCGCCGACGCCGTCCTCGGCGACTACGCGGCCGTCTATTACCCCGGCGGTCACGGCGCGATGGAAGACCTCCCCACCGATCAGTCCTCCGGCGAACTGCTCACCGCCACCCTGTCCTCCGGCAAGCCCCTGGCCATCGTCTGCCACGGTCCGGCCGCCATTCTGGCCGCGAAGAACTCCGACGGCACCTCCCCCTTCACCGGCTACCGCCTCACGGGATTCACCAACGACGAGGAAACCGCCGCGGGCTTCGCCCCCAAAGCCCCTTGGCTGCTCCAAGATCGCCTCGTCGCCTTGGGCGCCGACTTCCGCGAAGCCGCCCCCTTCGCCCCGCACATCGAGGTCGATCGCAACCTCTACACCGGCCAGAACCCCGCATCGTCTGCCGCACTGGCCGCTGAACTGGTGAAAGCCCTCGCCTGAAGCGTCGGGGGATCTGCCCGCAGTGAGCTGATCGAACGCCACACCCGCCTGGCCGCGGTGCCGCCGGGCATGCGGCGGGGCGTGTGGGCGGTCGTTCCGGAGCACGGGGAGAATGGCTGGATGCCGGATTTGCTGTGGGATGACGTGCGGAGTTTCTTCGATCCCGAAACCATGGGTGCGCTGCCTGATCTGCAGGTCGCGGATACCTCCGCGACCGACTGGCAGGCCCTGTTCGACTTGATTCGGTCGAGCGGGTGGCAGTGGGAGTACAGCGAGGACGGGACGCCCGCGGATCTTCCGGCCGCGGCGGAGGTACTGGACCGGGCCGAGGACGCGCCGATGCCGGAATTGCGAGTGCAGCCGGTGCCGGATGTGCTGGTGGTCTTCCGGCCCTGGTCTGCCGACTCGATCGAGTTCGACGTCGATCTTCAGGAACTGCAGGGGCAGCGCGGGGTCGATACTCTCTGCGAGTTCCTCGGCACGATCGGTCGGCATCTCGGGAAGGCCGTGGTGATGACGCCGGAGAAGGATCCGGCGCGCCCGGTTCTCGGGTTCGACCCGGACGCCGATCGCGTCGTGCTGCTGGCCGGACCTAGCTGACGGTCGTTTGTCAGCGGCGGCTGGCGCGGCGGTAGCCGATCACCGCGGGCGTCGCGAAGATCACGATCAGAGCCACTGACCACACCACTGTCAGGATCAGCGGGTGAGCGGTGGGCCCGCCCAGGGCCAAGGCTTTCATCGCGTCGACGGCGACCGACATGGGTTGATTGCGGACGACCGGCTGGATCCACTGGGGGTAGGCGATCAGCGGGACGAAGCCGGTGCTGAAGAACATCAGCAGCGAGCTGAGGATCGTAATGCCTTCTACCAGAGTCGCTTTCGCGGTGAAAACGGCGACTGCGGTGACCATGGTGGCGAACGCCCAGCCGAAGAGCACCGGGATGCCGACGAAGGCGAGAGCGGCGAGCGGGCCCTGCTGGAAGCGGAAGCCCAGGAGATGGCCGACCAGGATCACGACCAGGGTGCCGGCGAGGATGCGGCATCCTTCGGCGAGGATGCGGGAGATCAGCCCGGAGGCGCGATGCACGGGGAGCACCCAGAAGCGGGCGAGCAGTCCGGCGTCGCGTTCCCGGCCGAGCATCACACCGCCGGCGACCGCACCGGACAGCGCGCCGACGATCGCGACCATCGGTACCGACCCGTACAAAGCGTTTGTGCCGGAGAACTTTTCGATCTGATTGCCGACGACGATGTCGAGCATCAGTAACAGCAGGCACGGAATGATCAGCGTCTCCAGCAGGGCGATCGGATTGCGCGACCACCGGAGCAACAACCGTTGCGTCTGAATCATCGTGTGCCGCACCAGCGAGACAGGTGCCGTCTCACCAGGACTGTCTGTGCGAGCGACCGACAGCACCATCATGCCCTCCTCGAACTCAGCCGAACCACCAGCGGCACGCACACCACCAGGATCCCGATCACCCACAGCAGCGGTGGACCCATCAGCGCCCAACTCACTTCGCCCGCATTACCTTTCGAATCACCGGCCAGCGCGCGCAACCCGATCGCGAACTGCGAGATCGGCTGATTGCGCACGAACGGCTGTACCCAGGACGGGAATTGGCTCGCGGGTGCGAGCCCCGTCGAGAGCATGCCGAGAATCAGCGGCGGCAGCACCAGCGCCTGAGTGGTCGCTTCCGGACTCTTGGACACCGTCCCGATCACGTCCGCGCCGAGCGTCAGTGCGACGCCGATCAGCATGGCGAACAGCAGAAATCCGAGCGTGTGCGCGAAATCCAGGTGGAATCGGAATCCGATCGCATGGCCCGCGACCAATGCCGCCGCCAACGCGATCAATAGCCGGAAGATGTTGCCCGCCATGCGAGCTGCCACCGGAACCAGCGGTCCGATCGGCATCGAACCGAAGCGCCGATCCAGTCCCGCGACCGCGTCCGTCGCGGCCCGGAAGGCCGCGCCGATCGCGGTGAACGCCGCCGCCTGCAGGATCACGATCGGCATCATGAACTGCGCGTAGCTGCTGAATCCGTGCCCGGCGAAGGTCATTACGGTCTTCAGCGGGATGTAGAAGCTGGCCGTGAACACCACCGGCGCGAGGACCGAGGACAGCACCTCCCCGGTTTTCAGCGCCGGCACGATCAGGCGCGAAGTGAGCACCCACCACTGCTGCACCTTGAGAGGCGTTGCGCGAGTGTCGGTCAACCAAGCTCCGGCGGTCATCTCGCGACCTCCCGGTACTCAGCGGAGCACAGTTGCGGGCTCATGCGGCGTCCTCGCCGTCGGCAGCGGCGAGATGGCCGGTGAGCTGCAGGAACACATCGTCGAGCGACGGGCGGCGCAAGGCGATGTCGACGAGTTCGATGCCCGCGTCGTCCAGTCGTCGCAGCGTCTCCGCCAAGGTCTTCGCACCATCGGGTGCGGGGATCGCGATCCGATCGGAATCGGCCGTCAGGGCCGCCCGATTCTCTTCCGGCAGCAGTGAACCCAGCGCGTCGGCGATGGTCGGCAGATCCTTCAGATCCAGCGGCACGACTTCGCAGTACGCGCCGCCGGTACGGGCCTTCAGTTCGTCGGCGGTGCCCTCGGCGATCACCACTCCGTGATCGATCACGATGATCCGATCACACAGTGCGTCAGCCTCTTCCAGGTACTGGGTGGTGAGCAGGGTGGTGATCCCGTGCGTGCGGAAACTCGACACCAGATCCCAAACCCCCTGCCTGCTGCGGGGATCCAGGCCGGTGGTCGGTTCGTCGAGGAACACCACGTCCGGGCGGACCACCAGCCCGCAGGCGATATCGATGCGCCGGCGCATACCGCCGGAATAGGTACCGACGCGCCGCCCCGCCGCTTTCAGCAAATCGAATTCGGCGAGCAGTTCGTCGGCGCGGGAGCGGGCGGCCCGCTTCCGCAGGCCCATCAGCCTGCCGAACATCACCAGATTCTCGTAACCGCTGAGCATGTCGTCCAGGGCCGCGAACTGCCCGGTCAGCATGATGGCGCGACGCACCGCCGCCGGATCGGTGACGACATCGTGGCCGGCCACCGTGGCGCGGCCTTTATCAGGGGCGATGAGCGTGGACAGAATGTTCACGGTGGTCGTCTTGCCCGCCCCGTTAGGCCCGAGAATGCCGAGCACCTCCCCCTGGGCCGCGGCGAAATCCACTCCGCGCAAAGCTTTTACAGCGCCGAACGATTTCTCGATGCCCTCCACCACTACCCCGGTGTCAGTGCTCACTGGTTACCTCCAAGATATTCGTCGAGCACGCGCGCGATGATGGGGAGTACGTGCGGAGCCGTCATTTCGTCGTGGGTGACTTCCACGTCGTGATCGGTGATCGTCCCGGTGACATAGGGTCGCCACCCCGCCGGGCCGAAGATGTCCGAAGTGTCCACGGTCGCATGGAAATACAGCACATCGCCGTGGAAGACGGGCCGCTGGTAGCCGGTGCGGGTCCGCGCGGAAGCGTTGTAGGAGCCTGCCATTCGCTCCAGCGTGGCCGCGTCGACCAAAGCCGCGCCGCCCATCCGCGCGCTGATCAACTCGGCCGCCTGCGCCGCCGTGGCGTCGGCGGGCACATCCTCGATACCGAAGACCGCCCCGAAGGTGCTGACGAACGAGCCCGCCGTCAGCGGTTCGATACTGTCACCATCGATGTCGGTGGTGTCCGCGTCGAGCAGTGCGACGACACCGACTTCGGCGCCTTCCTGCTCCAGCCGCACGGCAACCGCGTGCGCGATCAAACCGCCGAACGACCAGCCGAGCAGGTGATACGGCCCGTGTGGTTGCACTGCGCGGATTTCCCGGACATACCGCTCGGCGAACTCCGCGATGCTGCGCACCGACGGTTGCCCGCTCAAATCCGGAGCCTGCAAGCCGTAGATCGGTCGGCCCGGGGCCAGCGCATCCGCGAATCCCAGGTAGCTCCAAGACATTCCGGATGACGGATGGATGCAGAACAACGCCGGGTCCGATCCACCGGTGCGGATCGGCAGCAGCACGTCCAACCCGAGTGGCGAACCCGCCGAGGCGGCTGCCGCCTGCTCGACCATGGCACGCTCCTCCGCGGCCCCGAGCTCTCTCGCCGCCGCGGTCTGCGCGAACGCGGCTGCCGCAGTGAGCACTTCGACCCAGCGCCGAGCCAGCTCCGCGACCTCGTCACGATCCAGCAGCTTCGAGGGAAAGCCGAAGCTCGCTTGCAACCGGTCATCGATTACGACCGCGTTCACGTCGATCTCCGACTGCAACGGCACATCCGGGTGCTCACCGGCCGGCAGCTCCCCGAGCTCATCGGTCGGCAACCAACCCAAACCCTCCAGCCCGGCCGGAATGTCACCGGCGGAGTACCGTCCGAGATAGTTGAACCCGATCCGTCCCGGCAATCGCTTCGGAAGCTGTTGCGCAGTCTCGGAATTCAGGTATCGGAGCAACCCGAACCCGATCCCCTTGTCCGGCACCGCCAGTAGCTGATGCTTCACCGCCCGGATAGCGGCACCGAGGGCGGGCCCGCCCGCCATCGCCTCCGCGAGATCGATGTCACCGAGGTCGACCCGCACTGGATAGATGCTGGTGAACCACCCCACCGTCCGCGACAGATCAGCGCCGGGAATGACCTCCTGCTGTCGGCCATGCCCCTCCAGCCGAAGCAGAACACTCCGGCCATCGAGCGATGAGCCAACCGCATCGGCAGTACTGTTCACGGCCGTGTATGCGGTGTCGGCGACGCCCCGACCCGCCTGCGGGTTCACCTTCAAATGTGGCGGTGTCGGCGCGGCACCGTCATGGCCGAGCGTCTGGGTGCGACCGGTTCGCCAGGTGTGGACGGCCACTGCCAGGGTGGCGAGCAAGGTGTCTTCGACACTTCCGTGGAAGAGCGCGGGCAGGGTGGTGAGGAGTGTGCCGGTGATATCGGCGGGCACCTCGACCTCGACCATGCGCAGGGTGTGCGCCTGATCGATGGCGGGATCGAGCGCGCGGGGGCCGAGGGGCGGGTCATGGCCTTCGACCACGCCGCGCCAGTATTCGACTTCGGCGGTCCGGGGCTCGGCATGCGCCAGCTCGGTCAGTGCGTGCGACCACCGGCGCATCGAGGTGCCGGTGTCGGTCAGCACCGGAGTCGAGCCCGCGGAGATCTGTGCCCATGCGGCCATGAAGTCCGGTACCAGGATTCGCCAGGAGACGCCGTCGACGACGAGGTGGTGCGCGATGACGATCAGGCGGCCCGCACGGCTGCGGTCGCCGGCCTCACCCACCGGATCCAGCCACAGGAATTGCAGCACAACGCCCTTGGCGGGATCGAGTCGATTCATCGCGGAATCGAGTTCGGACACTGCGAATTCGCGCAGGTCGACGGTGTCGGCGTCGGCGGCGAATTCGACTCGGTGCACCAGGGCCGCCGCATCGACAGAACCGGGTTCGCTTACCCGCAAATGCCATTCGCCCAATTCGTCCCGCAACAACCGCGACCGCAGCATGTCATGTCGATCCAGCACTGCGCCGATGGTCGCGGCGAGCTGATCTTGACGAATGCCGACAGGCAGCTCCAGCACCGCGGTCTGCGCGAATCGGTTGTGGTTGCCGCCCCGTTCGAGCATGTAGTGCACGATCGGCGGCAGCGGCATATCGCCTACACCGCCACCTGGCAGCTCCTCGAGCGTGACCACCTCCCCTGCCGCATCAGCGGCCGCAGCGAGGGCGGCGACCGTGCGATGCTCGAAAACCTGTAGCGGAGTGACGGTTACGCCCTGCACCTTGGCGCGCGACACCAGCTGGATCGCGAGGATGCTGTCACCGCCGAGCGCGAAGAACGAATCCGCGGCGCCCACCTTCTCGCGTCCGAGCAGCTCGGCGAAGATTCCCGCCAAAGTCTCCTCGGTGAGCGTGCTCGGCGGCACGTACTCCGCCTGATCAGCGTCGAACACCGGTTCCGGCAGCGCTTTCCGGTCCAGCTTGCCCACCGCGTTGAGCGGAATCGCGTCGAGCACCACGAATGCCGAGGGCACCATGTAACCGGGCAAGATGTCGGCGGCATAGGCACGCAGCTTCACGACGTCTATCGCGACACCCGGTTCGTGCACGACGTACGCGGCAAGTGCGGTAGACCCGGTTGGCCCTGGAACACCGAGGGTGACAGCGAATTCCACACCCTCCGCCCGACCGAGAACGGCATCGATCTCGCCCAGCTCGATCCGCTGTCCGCGCACTTTCACCTGGAAGTCGGTCCGCCCGATGTATTCCAGCTCCAGCCCCGCCGCGGCCCGAGTCCAGCGGACCAGATCGCCGGTGCGATACATCCGTTGTCCGTGTCCACCATAGGGATTGGCGACGAACCGGACGGCGTTCAGATCGGGACGGGCGTGATATCCACGCGCCAGCGCTGGACCCGCGAGGTAAAGCTCACCGGCAACACCCACTGGCACCGGCCGCAGCCGATCATCGAGCACCAGCGCGGCCGCTCCACGGATCGGAGCCCCGATCGTGACCGCGACGTCGGCCGACAACGCCCCCGATCCAGTGCCCCAAATAGTGAACTCCGTAGGCCCATACAGGTTGACCATCCGCCGCTCGGCGATATCCGATGGACCGCACCAGCGTTCGACCAGTTCGAGGCCGACGGCCTCGCCGGCTACGGCTAGTACTCGGACGCTGGCTACCTGAGCGGGGTCCACTGTGGCGAGGGCAGACGGGGTGATCACCATGTGGGTGACCTGCTCGGTATCGAGCAATTCGGTCAGCGCGTCCCCGCCGAACACCTCGGGAGGCGCGATCACCGAAGCACCACCGGAGCCGAAAGCCATCAGCGCCTCGAACACCGACGCGTCGAAGCTGGGCGAGGCGACTTGCAGGACTCGGGAATGCTCGTCGAGGTCCATCGACTCACGCTGTGCGACAACCACATCGGCAATACCGCGATGACTGACCGTGACGCCCTTCGGCGTGCCTGTGGATCCGGAGGTGTAGATCATCCACGCGGGATGGTCCAGCGAGATCGGGGCGAGTTCGTCAGGGCGCAAAGAGGCGTGGTCGGCACCCTGCCAGTCCAGTTCGAACTCCGGATCGTCGAGTACCAGCCACTGTCCGGTGCCAGACAGGGAATCCCGATGCGCGGCCACGGTAAGCCCCAGTACCGCACCGGAATCGGTGAGCATATGGTCGATTCGATCCACCGGATGCTTTGGATCGACCGGCAGGAACGCGGCCCCAGCTTTGGCCACCGCCCACATTCCGGTGAGTAGCTCGGCGCCACGAGTAAGTCCCAGTGCAACAACTGTTTCCGGCCCGACGCCGGACCCGATCAACAGTCGCGCAAGCTGATTGGACCGCGCATCGAGCTCACCGTAAGTCGTGGTCGCGCCGGCATAGACGAGCGCGGGCCGCTCGGTGTAGCGCGCCGCCGAGTCGGTGAGCAGCTGCGGGAGGGTGACCGCGCCCGAGGTCGCCGGTCCGTGCACCGGCACCAGTTCGGCACGCTCCTCCGGCTCGAGCAGATCGATATCGGCAATGGTCAGTTCGGGATTCGCGATGATCGCGGCCAGTACCCGCCGCCAGCGCGCGGTGAACGATTCCACCGTGGCGGCATCGAAAAGATCCGTCGAATAGGTCAACACGCCTTCGATACCGCTGGGCTCCGCACCCGCGAATCGCTCCCGCAGATCGAAGGCCAGATCGAACTGTCCCGCAGTACGTTCCAGGTCCTCGACCCCGACCCGCAGACCCGGCAACTCCAGCACCGGTTCCACGAAGTTCTGCAGCGACAGCGACACCTGGAAGATCGGGTGGTGCGCGGTCGACCGAGCCGGGTTCAGCACCTGCACCATCCGTTCGAACGGCACGTCCGCGTTCCCGAACGCCTCCAGATCCGAAGCCCGTACCGCTCCGAGGAATGCACTGAATCCGAGATTCGGATCGACGCGGGTACGCAACGCGAGAGTGTTGACGAACATCCCGACCATATCGTCGAGCGCCGCCTCACCCCGCCCGGCCACCGCGGTCCCGATCACCACATCATCGGTGCTCCCGAGGCGCGCCAGCAGCACCGCCAGCGCTGCATGCACCACCATGAACACGCTGGCATCCTGTGCGGCGGCCAGTTCCACCACACCCCGATGCAACCGCGGTTCCACCGTGAATTCCAGATCCGCACTCCGCATCGACTGCACCGCCGGCCGCGCCCGATCCCCCGGCAACTCCAGCAGATCCGGCGCCCCGCTCAGCGATTCGGTCCAATGCCGAATCTGGCTTGCCGCCAGCGACTCCGGCTCCGCCTCGCTGCCGAGCAACTCCCGATGCCACAACGCGAAGTCGGCATACTGCACCGGCAGTGCCGCCAGCGCCCCACCCGTACCGAACGCATGCGCGGCATAGGCCGTCATCAGATCCGTCGCGAGCGGCGCCATCGACGCCCCGTCCGCACTGATGTGATGCACGACAAGCACCACCACGTGCACCGGTCCCGAAGCGAAGGTGCCTTGCACTCGGAATAGGCCAACGCGCAGCGGCGGCTCGGTAGCAAGGTCAAAGCCGACACCCGCGAGTTCGTTGATCCGATTACGCAGTGCTGCGCCATCTTCGGTGTCGACGAGCTGGAGCAGAGGTGCGGCGACCTCGGTGCCCACCACAACCTGGCGTGGCCCTTCGGCGTCGGCGGGGTACATGGTGCGCAGGCTTTCGTGGCGGTGCACCACATCGGTCAGGGCGCGCTGCATGGCCGCGACGTCGAGGTCGCCGGTGAGGCGTAGGGCGACGGCGATGTTGTAGGCGGCGGAGCCGGGTTCGAGCTGGTTGAGCACCCACATGCGCTGCTGGGCCGGGGACAGCGGGATCCGGTCGGGGCGGATGCGCGGGGCCAGGGCGAAACGGGCGCGGGCGCCCTCGGCGGCGGGCACAATGCGGCCGGCGAGCCGGGCGACAGTGGGTGCGTCGAAGAGGTCGCGCAGGGCGATGGTCGAGCCGAGGGCGGCGTTGACGCGCGCGATGACGCGAGTCGCGCTGAGCGAGTTTCCGCCGAGTTCGAAGAAGGACTGGTCGATGCTGACCCGTTCGGTGCCGAGCACGTCGGCGAAGACGGCGGCCACGGACTCTTCCACGGGGGTGCGAGGCGCCAGGTAGCGGCGCTGGTAGCTCTCGAAGTCCGGTACCGGCAGCGCTTTTCGATCCAGCTTGCCCACCGGGGTGAGCGGCACGTCGTCGAGGACGAGCAGATAGCCGGGCACCATGTAACCGGGCAGGCGGCCCGCCACCCGGTTTCGCAACCGCTCGGTGTCGAATTCGGCTCCCGCCGAGACGGATGCGCGCCAGGCCTGGGTCGGCACGACGTAGGACACCAGCACGGTTTCGCCGCCGGGACCGGGCATGCCGATCGTGGCCGCGTATTCCACGTCTTCGTCGGCGCCGAGCACCGCGTCGATCTCCCCGAGCTCGATCCGCAGGCCACGGATCTTGACCTGGAAGTCACTGCGCCCCAGATACTCCAGCTCCAAGGCGTTGTCGCGGTGCACCCAGCGCACCATGTCGCCGGTGCGGTACATCCGCTCGCCCGGCTCGTCGAAGGGATTCGCGATGAAGCGTGCGGCGGTCATCGAGAATCGGTTGAAGTATCCCCGCGCGATCGCGGGCCCGGCGAGATACAGCTCGCCCTCGACGCCGACCGGGACCGGGCGCAGCCACCCGTCCAGCACCATCAGCGCGGCGCCGCGGATCGGCCCGCCCATGGTTACCGGTTCGCCGGCGCGCAATTCACCCGGACCGGTCGCCCAGATACTGAATTCCGTTGGGCCGTACAGGTTCAGCAAGCGTCTGCCCACCGACCACTGGGCGGTCAGTTCCGCACCGGCCGCTTCACCGGCGACGGAGAGCACCCGCAGGTCGGGCAGGTCGCGCGGATCCATCGTGGCCAGCACCGACGGCGTGATCACGGCATGGGTGACCCGTTCGGTGCGCAGCAGCAGTTCGAGTTCGGCGCCGCCGTAGACCTCCGGCGGTGACAGCACCAAGTGCCCACCCATGCCGTGCGCGCACAGCATTTCGAAAACGGACGCGTCGAAACTCGGGGACGCCACCTGCAATTCCCGGGCGGACGGATCGAGCGCCAGCGATTCACGTTGCGCTGTCACGAGATTCGCGACACCACGGTGACTCAGCAGCACCGCCTTCGGCTTACCGGTCGAGCCGGAGGTGTAGATCAGGTACGCGGTCTGATCCATCCGGATCGCACCGCCCCGTTCGGCATCGGTGATCGGATCGGCGGGCACGGTCATCACGCGGCGAATGGTGTTGAGTTCGTCCAGCAACAGCCAGTCGATGGTGCCGGGCAGGGTTTCGCCGGTGGCGTGCACTGTGACACCGATGGGCGCTTTGGAGTCGGTGAGGATGTGCTCGATCCGTTCCACCGGATAGTTCGGGTCCAGCGGCAGGAACGCGGCGCCGGTCTTCACCAGCGCCCACACCGCGACCACGGATTCGATGGAGCGCGTAAGTGCCAGCACCACAAACACTTCTGCGCCGACACCGCGCCGCAGCAGCACCCGGGCGAAGCGGTTGGACCAGGCGTCGAGTTCTCCGTAGGTCATCGAGGCGCCGCCCAGGCTGACCGCGATGGCGTCCGGGTTGATCGCCGCACCCGCACCGAGGATCTCTGGCATGGTGCGCTGCGGCACCGATTCCGGGCCGCGCCGCGGCAGCAGTTCCGCGCGCTCGGCGCGGCCACAATGCTGCAATCGGGCGATACGCGCCCTCGGCTGTTCGGCAATCTGGCTGAGCAGCAACACGAACCGATCGAGCAGACGACCCGCCTCGGCCTCCGCGAAGTGATCGGCCAAGTACTTGACGGTGATCCGCAGGGTGTCCCGCTGCCCGGGCGCTCCATGCTGCGGAATCACCATGAGGTTCAACGGATACGGCGTCGCATCGGTACCTTCCACGTCGAGCACCCGCATACCCGCGATATCCAGCGACCGCGACAGCGTCTCCCGATCGATCGGATACGACTCGAAAACGGTTAGTGTGTCGAACAATTCGGACAAGCCCACTGCCTGGTGGATTTCGGCCAGCCCCACCTGCTGGTGATCCAGCAGCCGCGCCTGCTCGGACTGCAACCGCGCCAGCAGATCCGCGACCTGCTCCGCCGGGTCGAGCCGCACCCGCACCGGCAGGGTGTTGATGAACAACCCCACCATGTCCTCGACCCCGGCCAGCTGCGGCGGCCGGCCGGAAACGGTGCCGCCGAACACCACATCGGTGCGCCCGGTCAGCATGACGAGCAGCAGCGCCCACGCCGCCTGCACCGCGGTGTTCGTGGTGGCGCCGGCCTCGCGGGTCGTCGTCTCCAAACGCGCTACCAGGTCGGTCGGCAGGTCGACGGAAACCATTCCGGATTCGGTGGATTCGACTCCGGCCAGCGACGGCACCGTCCGCGTCGGAGCGTCGACCCCGGCGAGCGCCTGCTTCCAGGCGTCGATCGAGCCGGAGCCGGCGGCATCCTGTTCCCCGAGCCACGCCAGGAACCCCTGATAGGACGGGGCGGGCGGCAGCACTTCGGTCATCGCCGCGCCCGAGGCGGCTGCGATGTACATGGTCAGCAGCTCCCGCACCAGCAGCGGTGTCGACCAACCATCCAGCACCACGTGGTGATTGGTCATCAACAGCGTGTAGGTCTCGTCATCGCTACGGACCAGCAGGAACCGCAGCAGCGGCGGTCGCGTCAGATCGAATCGGCTGCTCGCGTCGACGGCAATGGTCCGTTCCAGCTCCCGCTGCCGCGCCCCGGAGTCGCTCAGATGCCGCAGATCCAGTTCCCGCCAGCGCACTTCGGCAGCGCCGAGCACCAACTGCCGCGGGCCGTCCTCGGTCTCCACGAAGGCGACCCGCAAATTCTCGTGCCGATCCACCAATGCCTGTGCGGCGGAACGCAATCGCCGTGCATCCACATGCCCGGCCAGCGTGAGCCGGGTCTGCACCGTGTAGCCGTCGGCGGTGTCGGTGTCGTACATGGCGTGGAACAGCAGCCCGTACTGCAGCGGCGAAAGCGGCCACACATCAGCGAGATTCGGGTAACTCCGCTCCCACCCGTCGATCTGCTGCTGCGTCACCGAGGTGAGCGGGAAGTCCGACGGGCTGTGCCCGCCCGCGGCGGTTCCGGCCAGCGCCCCGAGCGCCTCCGCCCAGAGTTGTGCCAGTTCGCGAACCTGCTTGCCGTCCAAGATTTCCGAGGCGTAGGCCCAGGTCACCTCGAGGTCCGCGGCACCCATGATCGCGTTGATGTCGATGACAGCCGGCAGCGGCGCCCGGTCATCCTGCGTCGCCGCGAAACGCTGTGGCAGCCAGTCTCCTTCGGCTCCGCCGGCCGCACGACCGAGATAGTTGAAGCTGATCTGCGGCACCGGCGCATCCGCGAGCACCCCGGCAGACTCCGGATTCAGGTACCGCAACATCCCATACCCGACCCCCTTGTCGGGCACCGCCCGCAACTGCTCCTTGGCGGCCTTGATCGCGGCCCCGGCCGCCGCGCCACCCGCAAACCGCTCATCCACATCGACACCGGTCAAATCGATGGTTACCGGATACACGCTGGTGAACCACCCCACCGTGCGCGCCAGATCGGCTCCGGGCAGCACCGACTCCTCACGCCCATGCCCTTCCAGCGTGAACAGCGCACTACTGCGCCCCCGCCACCGCGCGACCGCCAACGCCAACGCGGCCAGCAGCACGTCATCCGCTCCGCAATGAAACCGCTCGGGCAGCACGTCGAGCACCGTCCGCGCCACCTCGGCAGGCACGGTCGTCCGCACCTCCGCCATGGTGGCGACCACGTCAACCGCAGGATCCGCCGCCCGCGCCCCGATCAACGGATCGGGCGTCCGCACAATCCGCTCCCACACCGGAAGCTCCGCGATCCGGCGCGTGGCCTCCTCGACATTGGCATGCGCCCACCGCCGATACGACGTTCCCACCGGCTCCAGCACGCCACCGCTGAACGCGGTCGCTAAGTCCGGCAGCAGAGTTCGCCACGAAACGCCATCAGTAACCAAGTGATGCAGCACCAGCCACAGCACCGGCCCACCGCCGGACGCCGCCGCGCCTTCCTTTGGTCCGGCAGTTACGCCGCCATGTTGGGACGCTCCATCGCTCTCGGGCTCGTCCCCCTGGTTCATCAGGATCCCGGCCTTCTCGGGGCCGGACCTCAGGGGCTGAGCTGGCTCGCCAGACCTCCTGACATCGGAACCTTCTGTGCCAGTATCGCTTTCCACTCGATGGGCCGGTGGCTTTCCCAACTCCGCACGCCGCGCTGCCAAAGTTCTCAACTCGTCGGCGAGCCAGCCCGCAGGCGCCGATCCATCGGCGGCATGCGGGTTGATCAGCACGAACCGCACCATGACCCCGGCGGCGGGGTCGAGTTTGTCAGCGGCACGCTGCAATTCGCGTTCACACGTTTCGTCCGGGTCCGGCCCGGCGTCCACGACATCGATCAGATCGGCGGCATGGGTCGAACCTCGTTCCGCGGCAATCCATTCCCACGCTACGGTCGACTCGGCCAAATCCATCGGTCCGCCCAGGCTGACAGGCGGACCGGCCGGACTGACTGGCGGAACGGCGCGGCTGGCAGACGGTGTGGCCGGGCTGACAGGCGGAACGGCCGGGCTGACAGCGGGGACGCTCGAGCTGGCCGGAGGAACGCGGCGCAATGTGCTGCGCAGCACGTCATGGTGATCGATCAGCGCCTGCACGGCTGGGATCAGTTGTGCGCGTGTGGTATCTGCCGGAAGGGCAATCAGCACCGCTTGGCTGTAGCGCTGCCAGGTGTCGCCTTGCTCGAGCATGGCGTGCACGATCGGTGTCGGCTCGATGGGGCCGATGCCGCCACCGGGCAGCTCATGCACTGCTGTGTCGGCCGCCTCGGTGGCGACGGCGGCTAGGGCGGCGACGGTTTTGCGTTCGAAGACATCGCGCGCGCTGAAGGCCAAGCCGGCGGCGCGGGCGCGGGAGACGAGTTGGATGGAGATGATGCTGTCGCCGCCGAGGGCGAAGAAGTTGTCGTCGACGCCGATGGCGTCCACGCCGAGGACCTCGGCGAACAGGGCTGCCAGCAGCTCCTCGCGGGGCGTGGAGGGCGCGCGCCGCACCACAGTACGCACGCCGAAATCCGGTGCGGGCAAGGCTCTGCGGTCGACTTTGCCGACCGGGGTGAGTGGCACGTGGTCGATCACCATGATCACCGACGGCACCATGTACGCCGGAAGTTCCTGACCTACCGCTGCTTTCAGCGCCTCTGCCGACAGCTCGGCACCGGGCCTACCCAGCACGTAGGCCACCAGCGCGGTAGCCCCGGCCGGACTCTTCGCACCGATGGTGAGTGCGAAGTCGACGTCGGGCTGGCGTTGCAGCGCCGCGTCGATCTCCCCGAGTTCGATGCGGTAACCCCGCACCTTCACTTGAAAGTCGCTGCGGCCCGCGTATTCCAGTTCCAATCGGCCCGCGTTCCGGCACCAGCGCACCAGGTCGCCGGTGCGATACATGCGCGCGCCGGGCGTGTACGGGTCGGCGACGAAACGACTCGCCGTCAGCCCGTTGCGCTGGTGGTACCCCCGCGCGACCGCGGGCCCGCCGAGGTACAGCTCGCCGGTCGCACCGGGAGCCACCGGCCGCAGCCACGGATCCAGCACCGCCGCTGTGACACCCCGCGCCAAACTGCCGATCGTCACCGGCGCATCGGGTTCCAGCGGCGCACTCACCGTGACGGTGATCGTCGTCTCGGTCGGCCCGTATCCGTTGAGCAGTCGGCGCCCGGCCCACCGCGTCACCAGTTCGGGCGGGCACGCGTCACCGCCCACGATCACCGTGCGCAACGACGGCAGTGCTGACGGATCCAGCGAAGCCACCACCGCGGGAGTCACGTTCAGATGCGTAACCTGGTGTGCGCGCAGCACTTCCGCGAGTTCCTCGCCCGCGTAGGCCGCGGGCGGCACAACAGCGACGGTCGCACCGGCGGCGAAGGCCACCAGCAGTTCCTCGATGGAGATGTCGAAGCTCGGCGAAACAGCGTGCGCCACGACGGAATCGGCGGTCACGCCAAAGGCGGCGCCGGAGTTTTCCACAAGGTTCCCCAGGCCGCGGTGGGTAACCGTGACGCCCTTGGGGAGGCCGGTCGAACCGGAGGTGTAGATGAGGTAGGCGGGCTGGTCGAGGTGTATCCGCGCGGACCGGTCGGCGTCGATCAGCGGCGCGGAATCCTGTTCGGCGACAAGTCGATCCACCGCAAGGTCATCGAGGGTCAGCCATTCCACCCGATCCGGCAACGCCGCTCGCGCCGCAGCAACCGTCAACCCGGCGACCACACCGCTGTCGCGCACCATGTAGTCGATCCGGTCCGCTGGGTACCCCGGATCGATCGGCACGAAGGCCGCCCCGGCCTTGGCCACCGCACACATCGCCAGTACCGATTCGGCAGATCTGGGGATCGAAATCGCTACGGCGCGTTCCGGTCCCGCGCCCGCCTCGATCAGCACCCGGGCCAGCTGGTTCGTTCGCTCCTCGAGCTCATGGTAGGTGAGACGCACGGCTCCGGCTACGAGCGCCACCGCCGAGGGATCGAATGCCGCACCGTCACTCAAGATTTCGGGCAGTGTCCGCATGCGGGTATCAGCGGCTCCCCGGGCGGGAACCAACTCGGCGAACTCGTCTTCGAACAGCACCGGCACCGCCGACAACGGCGCCTCCGGCCCGGCAACCAGGAACCGATTCAGAAACGCGAGGAACCGCCGATGCTGCCCGGCGAGCTCGCTCTCCCCGTACAGGTTCGGGTTCGCCTGGAAGTCGATGTGCGTACTTTCCCCGCCCGCACCGGGATACAGGTTCAGGAACAGGTCGTCGATCATGCCGGAGGTGAGCACATGCATCCGCCCGGTGACCGCACCGAGCTCGATCCTGGTGTCCACCATCATCAAGTTCACCGTCGGCCCGAACGACGCGCCTTCGTCCACCGCCCAGCCGAGGTCACGGACGATGTCTTCCTGCCGGTAACGCTGCCGGCGCAACGCCGAGGTCAGCTCCCCTTGCGTGGCGCGAATGAACGCACCCACCGTCATCGTCGGGTCCATGCTCAGCCGCAACGGCACGACATTGGCGACCATGCCGCCGGACCGCCGCAGCGACGCCGTGGTGCGCCCCGAAACCGGCAGACTCAGCACCACTTCCGGCGCCCCCGTCATCGCACCCAGGTAGGCGCCGAAGGCCGCGACCACGATCGGCGCGATGCTGGAGTTCTCCGCTTTCGCCACACCGTCCAGCAGTTCGGCCGTATCCGCCGGCAAGGCACCGGCGGCGACGCGTGGATGCGCATCCACATCGGCAGCCCGCCCGGCCAGGCTGACCGGCTCGGCCATGCCCGCGAGATGCTCGCGCCAGTACTGCCCGTCGGCCTGAAACCGCGGCGAATCACGGTACGCCACATCACTATCGATGATCTTGCGCAGGTCCTCGGCCTTGCCCGGTGGCTGCTCGCGCCCTTCCAGGGCCGCGTTGTACAGCTCGGCGGTCCGCTGCAGCATCGTCATCGCGCCGAACCCGTCGAGCACGATGTGGTGAATCCGCTGATACCAATACCAGTGGTCCTCGGCCAGCCGCAGCAGCACGTAGCACCCGAGCGGATCCCGCAGCAGATCCAGGGGCGCGGTGTATTCCGCGCTCATCCAGGCCTGCGCCGCCGCCACCGGATCCGGCTCCGCGCGCAGATCGATGACCGGAATCCGATCGTCCTGCCCCGGATCGACCATCTGATACGGAAATCCGTCGACCTCGAGCAAACGCACATAACCGGTACCGAATTCGCGACCGGCCTGACGTGCCACATCGGCGAGCAACTCGACATCGACGGGCCCGGCGAATTCGACATACTGCGCGATGGAAATAGCAGTGTCGCCCGCGAAATGCTGGGCGAACCAGATTCCACGCTGGGCTGCGGACAGCGGAAAGGCACCGGCGGGCAAATGATCCGGCGCGACCGGCGAAAGGGATCGCATAGAAGTTCCTGGAAGTTCAGGAGATAGCCAGTGAGGACAAGGCGGAACGCGCGCCACACCGCGGTTCGGCAGGCGCGCAGTCGACCGCGAAGAGCGGGGAATTCGACCAGCGTGCGCGTGTATTTCTTTCCTCGGGAGTCTATCTCGCGGCGATACGCGGATAACCAGAAATGCGCAGGTCTCAGCAGGCGTGGGCGTGGTACAGGTCGGCGTCGGTGATCGGCGCGTCGGACCCGGTGAGGTAACCCAGCAGGGTCGAGCGGTCGTCGAGCACCAGCCAGTCGATTCCGTTGGTCAGGCCGTCGCGGTCATCCTTGGTGGTGACGCCGAGCCGGACCGCGTACGCCGATTCGGCGGAAACCACTGTGGCGCCGATTTTTTCGATCGCCCAGCGGGTGACCACGAATTCGACGGCCGGGTCGACCGCCACCGCGATCCGGGTGCCGGGTGCGGCGCCACGCGCCAGCAGGACCCGGGCCAGCCGGTTGGACCAGCGGTCCAGGTAGTCGCGGTCGGAGTCGAGGGTAGACACCGCGTTGTCCGTGCCGGTCCGGTTCTGAGCGAATGCGGTGTTCATGAGGTGGTCCTCCGAAGTCGTCTTTGTTTGTGTACGACTTCTAATTTCCCCTGTTCAGAGCCCTCTCGACAGGAACCCCAGTGCTGGGGCACCCAACCCCCGGGGGTGCACGATTCCCCACCCAAGGGGGTGAAACGGCGCTGCCGATCGCGGACGGACCCGCGACCGGCAGCACTGGCTCACGCGGTGACGAGCTCCGCGGATACCGGTGCGTCCCAATCGATCCGGTAGCGCTGCTCGTCTCCGAGCTGCTTCTCCTGATCCATCAGCCGGAACATCACCGGCATCACCAGATTCATCACCTTCCGGGCCACCGGACCCGGCGTCTTGCTGTGGTTGATCTTCGCGGCCCGCTTGGCCACACCCTCCACACGGGACCGCCGCAGCTGCTCGTACGCCGCGAAGGCGCGCTCGCGCGGTAGATCCCGCAGGCAGCGCGCCAACTGGATCGCGCTCTCGATACCCAGCGAAGCACCCTGCCCGGAGCTGTTGGACGGCGCGTGCACCGAGTCACCGACCAGCACCATCCGGCCCCGGTACCAGTGCGGCACCGGCGGCATGATGTGCAGTGCCCCAACAACTTCCAAATTGTCGGCATTGGTAGCCCGCACCAGGGCGCCGCCTGCGGTGTCGTCACCGTAGGTGTCCCGCAGGATCTTCAGCCAATGCTCGGCCGGCAGCGCCCGCGCCTCGCTCAGCGAAAGATACTGCTTGCTGGGCAGATTCGCGCCCCACATGAAGCGACCGTTTCCAACGGCTCCATACAGGTAGTACGCCCGGTGGCCGTACGCGAAAACCATGGACCCCGCCGGGATGTCGAGATCGCAGTCGACCATCGCGCCGAACCCCAGCATGCCGGTGTAGTCCGGCCCCGGCGCGTTCGGATCGATCAGCTCCCGCACCGTCGACCGAATGCCGTCCGCACCGATGAGCACATCGGCGGTGGCGGTGCTGCCGTCGGCGAAGTGTGCGGTGACACCGTCGGCGTCCTCGTCGACGTGCAGCAGTCGCTTGTTGTACTCGAACGGCACCCCCGCGGCGACCGCCTGATCGTGCAGTGTCCGGTGCAGCTCACTGCGATCGACCATCTGCAGCGGCTCCACCTCGGGCAGGCCCGGTACCTGGTGGATCTTGCCGCCGATCGACAGCGCCATCTCGGAAATCGGAAATGCGATGTCGCGCACCCGATCTCCGGCATCGATCACATCGAGCGCGGCCACGCCGTTGGGCGCCAGCGCGAGCCCGCTGCCGATATTGAACGCGGGCCCGGGATAGGCCTCGAAGACACGGGCGTCGATGCCCGCCTTGCGCAAGGCTGTCGCGGCGACCGGACCGGCGATGCCGCCGCCGATGACCAGTGCGGAACGTGTTGTGGACATGGGTGATCTCCCAATCAGGTTGGTTGAGGTTCCCCGAAACCGCCCTGTCGCTCACCCGGCTATCCTGTGGTTGCCAAACCTTGGGCTGGGTGCGCGTATGCGGGCACGGTTCGAGACGGTTTTCTCGGGCTCGGCGGTGGTGTTGCCGCACCTCCGCTGAGCCTGGGTCTAACTTTCACCCCGATACCGGGGCGTCTACTCCGGTATTTCCCCCCTCTCCACCATGTCGAAGACTTCGGCCGGATCGATGTTCTCGGCGTGCATCCGCCGCCAGAATCCCAGGTCCGGGAAGGTCCCGTCGACCAGCTCGGCGCGGAACGAATGCGCCCACGCGAGTTCCGCCGCCAGCATCGCCAGCCCGTATTCGGTCTCCACGGTGAACAGTCGCGGCAGCTTGCCTTTCAGCTCCGCCAGCTCCGCGCGGCCCGATTCGAGCACCTCGTCCAAGACGGCGATCCGGTTGCCGAGCAGTTCGATCACCAGGTCCGGCGGCAGCACGCCGAGCATGGAGAGGCCGGCCGTGAAGCGCGACGCCTCCAGCTCCGGGTCGGCGATCAATTCGGTGGTCCAGTCCCGCATTTCGGCGCGCCCGGCGTCGGTGATCTGGTAGATCACCCGTTCCGGCCGGGCGCCGTCGCGCTCGCTGCCGATCTCCTCCAGGAATCCGGCCTTGGCCATGTTCTGCACGACCGTGTACAGCGAGCCCCATTTGATGTCCATGTCGCGGTCTTTGCCACGCTGCTTGAGCATGGACGCGATCTCGTAGCGGTGCATCGGCCGTTCCACGATCACCGACAGCACTGCCAGTGCCAGCAGGTTGTTGACCTTGCGTTTCGTAGCCATGTACACCTCCTACTCGTAGACGAATATACGTCTACGAGTATTCGGCCGCAAGTATCTTCAGGACACTCGGACCTCGTCATGCTCCAGCTGGTCGTCGAGCAATTTCCGGGCGATATTGTCCAGCGCTTCGTCGAGCAGGGCGCCGTCCGCCGGATCCCGGTCGTCCCAGTCGTCGATCCGGCCACTCAACCAGCGCCGCCAGGCCAGGTGGACCCGATCCACCTCGGCTCGCCCGGAATCGGTGAGGTCCAGATTCCCGTCGTCGGCGTCGACGAAGCCCGCGCCCATCATCTTCACGATCACCGGCTCGATGACCTCGTCCGGAACCTTGTGCGCCCGCGCGATCGAGACGATGGTGGCGCCGCCGCGAATCTTGTTGTGCAGGTATATCTGCCCGAGCGCCCACGCCTGCCCGCGACTGAGATCGCTACCGGCGTCGGCGAGAATTCCCGCGCCGATCGAGCCGCCGTTCGCGTGCGCCTTGTGCATGGCAGCCCCCACCGCCCGTTCCAGCAGCGCCACCCGGTCGGAATGTTCCGGCATCGAAAAGCCTTCGCCCACATCCTTTGCCCCGCCCCGGATGCTGTCGCGCAACGGCACCTGTTTCAGGAACCAGGCAACGAGGAAGCCGAGCAGCGCTACCGGCACCACCCACTTGAAGACGAAGTCGATCGACTGCGCATAGGCATCGATGATCGGGGCGGCTTTGTCGGCGGGCAGATTGCGCAATGCCTCCGGACTCGCCGCGACCTCCGGCGACACCCCGGGCGACTGCGCGAGCGCCTGACCCAGCTTCGGCGTGAGCTGATTGGTGTAGAGGGTGCCGAATATCGTTGCGCCGAAAGCACTTCCGAGGGTGCGGAAGAACGTGACACCGGAGGTCGCGGTACCCAGATCGGCGTAGGGCACGGTGTTCTGCACCACGATGGTGAGCACCTGCATGGACAGGCCGAGGCCCATGCCGAGCACCAGCATGTACAACGATTCCTGCCAGGTGCTGGTGGTGCGGCCCATGGTGGACATCAGCCACAGGCCCAGTGCCATCACCGCGGTGCCGCCGATCGGAAAGTACCGGTAGCGGCCGGTTTTCGCGACCACCTGCCCGGACAGGATCGAGGTGAACATCAACCCGACCACCAGCGGTAGCGTGCGCACGCCCGACATGGTGGCCGAAACCCCGTCCACGTACTGGAAATACGCGGGCAGGAAGGTCATCGAGCCGATCATGGCGAAGCCCACGATGAAGCTCAGGATCGAGCACACCGTGAAAACGTTGCTGCGGAACAGTTTCATCGGCAGCATCGGTTCTGGCGCCCGCAGCTCCACCGCGACGAATGCCGCCAGCAGCAGCACCGACGCCGCGAACAGCGCGATGATCTGCCAAGAGCCCCACGGGTATTCCTGCCCGCCGAACTCCAATCCGAGAATCAGGCAGGAGACACCGGCCGCGACCAGGCCGATGCCCGCGTAATCGATGATCGGCCGCGCGACCGCCCGCACCCGCGGGATGGTGCGCGCCGCCAGCGCGATCATGATGATCGCGATCGGCACGTTGACGTAGAAGCACCAGCGCCAGCTGGCGTGGTCGGTGAACAGGCCACCGAGCGTGGGCCCGACCACCGTTGTGATGCCGAAGACCGCGCCGAGCGCGCCTTGATACTTACCGCGTTCGCGCAGCGGGATGGTGTCGGCGATCAACGCCATCGCGGTCACCATCAGCCCGCCCGCGCCGATGCCCTGAATACCGCGGGCGACGATCAGCAGCAGCATGTCGTGCGCGAGACCGGCAACCGCCGAACCGGCTATGAAAATGACACCACTGAGCTGGAAGATCAGCTTGCGGCCGAACAGGTCACCCAGCTTGCCCGCCAGCGCCGTCGATACCGCCTCGGTAAGCATGTAGGCGGTGACCACCCAGGCCATATGTCCCGCGCCGCCGAGGTCCGCGACGATGCTGGGCAGGGCCGCCGACACGATCGTCTGGTCCAGCGCGGCCATCAGCATGCCCAGCACGATGGTGCCGAAAATGAGGTTGATCCGGCCGCGGCTGAGCGCTTCCGGGGCCGACTTCTCGGCGACAGCAACTGCCTCGGTCATGGGGGCCAGTATGGTCTGATGCCTCCGCCGCGGACTGCCAGCGACACGGCAGCTAATCAGCCCGGCCGGACCGCGTAGCCGGCCAGGGCGGGCGCGAGGGCGTCGAAGGCGACCGCGATATATCCGGTGAGGGCAGTGGCGATTTCGTCGTTGGACTCACCGGCCAGCGTGCGGCGCATCGTTTCGTCGAACAGCACCCGATGCACGCCGCCCAGCTGCGCGGCCGCGACCCGCGGCGTGATGTCGGCGGACTCGGCGCCGGTTTCCGCCGCGAGCGCGCGGGCCAGCGCCGCCTCGCGCTCCTCGTGGAATTCACGCAGGCGGGCCACCAATGCCGGACTGTCGGCGATCATCTTCGCGAACTCCAGCCCGGAGAACCCGACCACCGGACTCTGCTCGGCGGCCGCCGCCAGATACACCCGGCGCAACGCGTCGAGCGCGGCCTCCCCCGGCTCGCGCTCCCGCACCGTCTGCGCGAGCTGCTCGACGAACACCTCCCCCAGATCCAGTGCCAGATCTTCCTTGCGCGGGAAGTAG
This sequence comes from Nocardia sp. XZ_19_385, assembly GCF_015355755.1. Classification (NCBI taxonomy): domain Bacteria; kingdom Bacillati; phylum Actinomycetota; class Actinomycetes; order Mycobacteriales; family Nocardiaceae; genus Nocardia; species Nocardia sp. XZ_19_385. The sequence goes on along the minus strand of NZ_JACVEE010000005.1, from coordinate 41,127 downwards.
TTGGTCACCGTCATCTTCGCGACGTCGGCGGCCGTGGCCACCTCCGCGATCGTCACCTTGTCGAAGCCACGCTCCAGGAACAGCAGCGTCGCCTGATGCGAAATCTTGTCCCTGGTCTGCTGTTTCTTCCGCGCCCGCAGGCCCTGTTCGGTCATGTCGAGCAGCCTATCTGAATTCATCCCAAATTTGTACTTGACATATTTTTAGGTCTGATCTAACTTTGTGTTCGTTGCCGGAGACCGACACCGAGGGAGCAGCCACCATGGCCAAGTACACCGCGCAGACCAGCACCGACCAGACGATCCGTCAGGTCCCCAAGCGGCGCGATCACCGCAACGAGGGACTGCGGCGCGGGCAGGTCCTCCGCACGCAGGTGAACCGCCCGCTGCGGATCCCGGGGCGTTAACGAGTTCGGCCGTTGCGGAATATTCCACCCCATTCAGCGCTTCTACCAGGCACTGATCCGCAACGGCCCTCCGATGCCCCACCGCGAAGCGGGATGCCGCACCCCCGCCGGTGGCCGACGCCCAGCCCGCGTCGGCCACCCGCACGCTCCACGATCGAAAGGACTTCGTATGCCTCAGTTCTGCACCACGACCCGCCGCCTCGCCCCCACCACCGGTTCGGTCAGCGAAGACCCGATCAAGGACTACCTGCGCGCCATCGGCCGCACCCCGCTGCTCACCGCCGCCCAGGAGGTCGAACTGGCCGAGCGCATCGCCGCCGGCCTGCGCGCCCAGCAGGAGCTCGACGAAAGCGCCGCCGCCGGGCGCGAACTCGACGCCGCGACCCGCCGGGACCTGCGCCGGACCGCGATCGACGGTGAGCACGCCAAAGAGCACATGGTCGAGGCCAACCTGCGCCTGGTCGTCTCCATCGCCAAGCGCTACCCGGTGCCGACCGGCATGTCGCTACTGGATCTGGTGCAGGAGGGCACTTTCGGGCTGATCCGCGCGATCGACAAGTTCGAGCCCGAGCGCGGCCTGAAGCTGTCCACCTACGCCACCTGGTGGATTCGCCAGGCCATCGGGCGGGCGCTGGCCGATCAGGGCCGCACCATCCGCATTCCGGTGCACGTGGTGGAGGTCCTCAACAAGGTCACCCGGACCCAGCGCACGCTGTCGCAGCAGCTGGGCCGCACGCCCACCCCGGCCGAGATCGCGGCCGAACTCGAGCTGTCCGTCGAACAGGTCCAGGACGTCATTCGCCATGGGCGCAGCCCGATTTCGCTGCACACCCCGGTCGGCGAGGAAGACGACACCGAGCTCGGCAGCCTGATCGCCGACGCCGCTCCGGACCCGGCCGAACTGGTCGCGGCCGGTCAGATCCGCGGCCGGCTGGATGCGGTGCTGGCGACGTTGAGTGAGCGGGAGCGCGAGGTGATCCTGCTGCGCTTCGGCCTGGATCGCGGCGAGCCGCGCACTTTGGAGCAGGTCGGGATCGCCATGGGCGTCTCCCGGGAGCGGATCCGCCAGCTGGAGGCGAAGGCGCTGGGCAAGCTGCGTCAGCCGAGCCGGGCCCGCACCCTCGCCGACATGCTGAGCTGAGTTACTCCGGCGTTTCGATCAGCGCGAACGACAGCGGCACCAAGAGGTCGACGAGTGCGTCCACCGGCGGGCGCGGATCGGCGAGCAGCCATTCGTGCGTCAGGCCGTTGATCGCGCCGATGAGGGCGGACGCCCCCAGCGGGGTGCCGCCGCGCAGTCGGCCACCGGGCGCGACCCGCGGGATGACCACCGTTTCGAGCAGCCCGGCCCATTTGTGCCGGCGCGCGCGGCGGTGCGTCTCCATCCGCTCGCTGACTCCGACCACCTCGATGAAGGCGACCTTCGCGCGGTACGGGTCGGAGCCGATCGAGCCGAGGTAGGCCGACATCGCGGTGTGCATCGCGGTATTCGCGTCGACGGCCGAATCCAGCACCCGGACCGCGCCGATCACCATCGCGGCGGCCTCGTCCTGGATTCGGTCGTAGGCCGCGACCAGCACGTCTTCCCTGGTCTGGAACTCTTCGTAGAACTGCCGCTTGGACAGTCCGGCGGCGGCGCAGACGTCGGCGAGCGAGCAATCGGTGTAGCCGCGCTCGGCGAAGATCCGGGTCGCGGCGTCGAGGAACCGTAGCCGGCGTTCGGCTTTGCGTTCCGTGACGGCGCGCCCGCCGTATTGCCTGCCTACGGTTGTCACGAGGTTCACGGTACTCAGCCGGTCAGCCGCGTATTGTCTGAGTCAATTCCGACTCACTCTTCCCCCAGAACTTACTTCAGAGTAAGGTTGGCCCATGGCGTGGAAACCAACACAGATCCCGGATCAGACCGGGCGCACCTTTGTCATCACCGGCGCGAACGGCGGACTGGGCACGGAGACCACCAAAGTCCTTGCGGCCAAGGGCGCCACCGTCATCATGGCATGCCGCAATGCCGAAAAGGCCCAGGCCGTCGCCGACAGCATCCCCGGTGATGTGCGCACCGCGACGCTGGACCTGGCCGACCTGGCCTCGATCCGCAAGTTCGCCGAGACCTCCGGCGACTTCGACGTACTCATCAATAACGCGGGCCTGATGAACATTCCGTTCTCCCGCACCAAGGATGGGTTCGAAACCCAGTGGGGCGTCAACCATCTCGGGCATTTCGCGCTGACCGGGCTGCTGCTGGACCGGATCGGCGACCGGGTGGTCACACTGGCCAGCATCGCGCACAAGCAGACGCCGAAGTTCTGGGTCGATGACCTGAACTACGAAAACCGGCGCTACCAAACGAATCTGGCCTATGCGCAGTCGAAGCTGTCGAATCTGATGTTCGCCCGGGAACTGCAGCGCCGCCTCACCGAGGCCGGCTCGACCAAGCGCTCCTATGGCGTGCACCCCGGCGTGTCGGCTACCGACCTGTTCACCCGCACCGAGACCCTGTTCGACAAGGTCGCCAAGCCGGTCATCCGCATTGTCGGGCATCCGCCGCACAAGGCCGCGCACTCCACCCTCTTCGCAGCCACCATGCCCGACGCCGACCCCGAAACCTATTGGGGACCGAACCGGTTGTTCCAGAGCCAGGGGCCGGTGGAGCCGGCGCCGTCGAGCAAGCTTTCACAGAACCAGGAACTCTGGCGACGGCTCTGGGAAGAATCCGAGCAGCGCACCGGGGTCACCTACAAGTTCTGAGTCCACCGTGGTCCCGGCGCGCTGTTGGCCGGGACCCGGGCGGTCAGGCGATAGTGAGCACGATTTTGCCGACGGTGCGTCCACTGGCGCTGAGCTCGTGCGCCTTTGCCGCGTCTTCGAGCGGCAGCTCGGTATCGACATGCGCCCGTAGCCGACCGGACTCCACCAGCGCGGCGATCTCCCGCATCCCTTGCAAATCCGCCTCTACTGCCATGAACTGCGCGCGCTTACCCTGCGGCGCAGCGAGTTCCGCGAGCTGCGCTTCCGCAGGCGAAGCGAGCGAGACGACGATCCCGCCTGGGCGCAGGGTGCGCAGCGAGCGCGGTCCATATTCGCCGCCGATCGCGTCGACGACCACATTCACGTCCGTCACGGTCTCGGCGAAATCCACTGCGGTGTAATCGATTACCTCGTCCGCACCGAGGCCGAGCAGGAACTCGTGCTTGGCGGCGCTGGCGGTACCGATGACATACGCGCCGCGCGCCTTGGCGATCTGCACCGCCACGTGCCCGACACCGCCGGCCGCCGCGTGGATCAGCACCCGCTGCCCGGGCCGCACCTCTGCCACGTCGACGAGCGCCTGCCAGGCAGTCATCGCGACCAGTGGCAAAGCCGCGGCCTCGGCGTGCGTGAGCGCGGCCGGCTTGCGCACCAGATGCCGGGCGGGCGAGGTGATGTATTCCGCGTAGGTGCCCGCGGGCAGCGGATGGCGCGGCATGCCGAAGACCTCGTCACCGGGCTGGAACCGGGTGACGCCCGCGCCGACCGCCTCGACCACACCGGAGACATCCCAGCCCAGCGGCACGATGCGCTGGACGAGACCGCCGCTGAAGCGGTGCCACACATCGGTCGGGTTGACCGAGGTGGCGTGCACGCGCACCAGCACTTCGGCCATACCCGGCACCGGCTTGTCGACCTCGGCCACCTGCAGTACCTCGGGCCCACCGAACTCGTCCTGACGAATCGCGCGCATCTCATCTCTCCTGCGTCTCCGAGCCGATCCCGAATTGAATCGGCTGCGTTGAGAACAGAATTCCGCAGCCGGACGACCCCAACGAGTGGCAAGAACGCCAATATGTGAAAGGATCTTGCCATGCATCGCGTGGTGGTTCTGGCCTTGGACGGGGTCTATCCCTTCGAATTGAGCATTCCGGCGCGGATCTTCGGCACCGCCTTCGACGCCGATGGGTCGCCGCTGTACGAGATCGTCACCTGCACGCTCGACGGCAAACCGGTGCGCAGCAATGCCGACTTCTCCATCGCGGTCGATCGGGACCGGACGGCGCTGCGGACCGCCGACACCGTCGTCATTCCGCCCTTCGTCGACTGCGGCACGGATCCCGGAAAAGATTGGCTCCCAAACGGATTAGCCGAAGCGATCGACCAGCTGAAGCCCGATGCCCGCATCGTCTCGATCTGCACCGCCGCTTACGTGCTCGCCGCCGTCGGCCTGCTCGACGACGCCCCCGCCACCACGCACTGGAACCAGGCCGCCAGCTTCCAGCGCAGTTTCCCGCGGATCCAAGTCGACCCGAACGTCCTGTTCGTCGACCACGGCCGCATCCTCACCGCCGCCGGCGCCGCCGCGGGCATCGATCTGTGCCTGCATCTGGTGCGCCGCGACCACGGGACCGCCGTCGCCAACCGGGTCGCCCGGCTCTGCGTCGTTCCGCCGTGGCGCGAGGGCGGTCAGGCCCAGTTCATCGAACGCCCCGTTCCCGAACCGGCCACCTCCTCCACCGCCGCCACCCGGGAATGGGCGCTGCGGCATCTCGGCCGCCCCCTCGCGTTGACCGAACTCGCCGGGCACGCCCGCATGAGCGTGCGCACCTTCTGCCGCAAGTTCCGCGACGAAGTCGGGCTGCCGCCCGGCCAATGGCTGACCCAGCAACGCGTGGAATACGCCCGCCGCCTGTTGGAAACGACCGACCTCGCCATCGATCGGGTCGCCGCGGAATCCGGTTTCGGCACCGCCGCCTCGATGCGTCAGCACTTGTCCACGACACTCGGCGTCTCCCCCACCGCCTACCGCCAGACCTTCCACGCCACAACACCGGCCCGCGAGGCGACGCAAACCGGCTCATGACCCCGGTCACCAGTTCCGACCTGCTCCTACGGGCGCTGTAGTAGACGGGTACCGTAGGAGCCGTGTCTGCTCCTCCCCGCCGCTCGGCACACAATCGCCCGGCTCTCATCGCCTTGGTGTTGCTGTCCGCGCTGACCTGCCTGGCCCTGGGCTGGTGGCAGTGGGAACGCTTCGAGTCGGCGAGCGGCACCGGACAGAACCTCGGCTACGCGCTGCAGTGGCCGCTGTTCGCCGGGTTCGCGGTCTTCGCCTATTTCCGCTTCGTGCGGCTCGAACGCGAAGCCGAGGAAGACGGCGAGCCGAACTCGAAGCCCGCGAAAACCGTTGCGCCGCGCGAGATTCCGGCCGGAATCCTGCCCGAGCGGCCGAAGGCTCCGCACGATGACGACCCCGTACTGGCCGAGTACAACAAGTACCTGGCCGACCTGAACGCCAAAGATCTCGAAGACCAGGTCCGCGAAGCCGGCCTGGATGCCCGTACCGAAAGGAGCGCCGGATGAGCGCCACCGAAACCGCGCCCGGCGCGAAGACCCAGAAGATCGCCTCCGCGCTCACCCGCTACCGCGCCCTCGCCTGGATCACCGGCCTCTGGCTGCTGCTACTCACCGGCGAGATGATCGCCAAGTACGGCTTCGACGTGGCCACCCCGAGCTGGATCGCCGTCGTCCACGGCTGGGTCTACTTCGCCTACCTGCTGGTCACCGCCGACCTCGCGGTCAAGGTCCGCTGGCCCCTCGCCCGCACCGTCGGCACCCTGATCGCCGGCACCATCCCCTTCCTGTCGTTCTACGTCGAGCACGTGAACGCGAAGAAGGTCAAAGAAGAGTTCGGCGTCTGACCCGAACAACCGTCCGCCCCTTCAAGATCATCAGGACCTCATGGCGGCATCGCGCGAGTAGCCCCGCCACCAGCGCCTGGTGATCTTGATTGCTGTGCGGCCCTGGGGCTAGGCCTTCGCTAGTGCGGCGAGTGCGGGGAGTAATTGCTTCAGGGCGCGGCCGCGGTGGGAGACTGCGTCCTTTTCGGCGGGCGTCAGCTGGGCCGCGCTGCGGTCGCCGCCGTCCGGGAAGAACAGGGGGTCGTAGCCGAAGCCATTCTCGCCCTTCGGTTCCCGGCCGATGATGCCCGGCCATTCGCCGCGCACCACGAGCTCTTCGCCGCCGGGGACGACCAGGGCGCAGGTGGAGACGAAGCGGCCGCCGCGGCGGTCGTCCGGGACGTCGCCCAGTTGGGCGAGCAGCAGGGTGTTGTTGGCGGAGTCGTCGCCGTGGCGGCCGGACCAGCGCGCGGACAGCACGCCGGGCATGCCGTTCAAGGCGTCCACTTCGATGCCGGAATCGTCTGCGACGCAGGGCAATCCGGTGGCGGCGGCGCCATCGCGGGCTTTGGCCAGGGCATTGCCCTCGAAATCCGGTGCGGTTTCGGGGGCTTCCGCGTAGGGCGGCACGTCGTCGAGGCCGACGATCTCGATACCCGCGACACCGGCCTCATCGAGGATGCGCCGCAATTCCTTCAGCTTCTTGGCATTGCGGCTGGCGACGAGGACCCGACTCACTTGCGCTTCTCCACCAACTCGGGCAGCTCGCCCGGGTACGGCAACGCCAGGGCTTCCTTCTGCACCTGGAACAGCTGCTCGCAGCCCGCGAGGGCGGAGTCGAGCATCTTGTCCAGGGTGGAGCGCGGGAAGGTGGCGCCTTCGCCGGTGCCCTGGATCTCGACGAGGGTTCCGGTGTCGGTGGCGACAACGTTCATGTCGACCTCGGCGCGCGAATCCTCTTCATACGGCAGGTCCAGGCGGACACGGCCGTCGACGACGCCGACGCTGACCGCGGCGATCGCGCAGGAGATCGGCTGCGGGTCGGCCAGGCCGCCGGTCGCGCCGAGATAGGTGACCGCGTCCGCGAGCGCGACATACGCGCCGGTGATGGCGGCGGTGCGGGTGCCGCCGTCGGCCTGCAGCACGTCACAGTCGATGGCGATGGTGTTCTCGCCGATGGCGGCGAGATCGATGCAGGCGCGCAGGGACCGGCCGATCAAGCGGCTGATCTCCTGGGTGCGGCCGCCGACCTTGCCCTTCACCGATTCCCGGCCGGAGCGGGTGTGGGTGGCGGCGGGCAGCATCGCGTATTCGGCGGTGAGCCAGCCGAGACCGGAACCGCGGCGCCACGGGGGCACATCCGCGGTCACACTCGCCGTGCACATCACCCGGGTCTGCCCGAATTCCACCAGCACCGAACCCGCTGGATGCGTGGTGAATCCACGGGTGATCCGGACCTCGCGGAGTTCGTCATCCGCCCTGCCATCAGCTCGTCTTGACACCGTTAGAGGGTACTGCGCTCAGATGTCGAAGGTCTCGCCTGGGGCTACTGCGTGGACTGGGCCGGAGAAGACGGCCTTGGCTTCGGCGATTACGTCTTCGCGTGAAGTCCAGGGCGGGATGTGGGTGAGCAGGAGTTCCTTGACACCTGCCCGGGCTGCGATCTGGCCTGCTTCGGTGCCCGAAAGGTGAATGCCGGGTGGGCGATTCGCTGGGTCGTGGGTCCAGGAGGCTTCCGACATCAGGATGTCGGCGCCCTGGGCGAGTTCGAGGACCGCGTCGCACATGGCGGTGTCGCCGGTGTAGACGAAGGTGCGACCGGCTTTGGTGGTGATGCGCAGGCCGTAGGACTCCGGCGGGTGGAACATCCGCCGGGCCACCACCGTGTGACCGGGGCCGAATTCGATCGGGTCGTGCTCGGCCCAGGCGCGATGGTCGATTACGTCGGACCAGTCGTCGCATTCGCCGCCGACCTCGGCCGACGCGTTGCCGATCCGGAGCGCCGCATCCGAGGGGCCGCGCACGATGGCCTTACCGACCGGCGGTGTCGGATGGTAGCGCCGCCACACCAGCAGGCCCGGCAGATCGAGGCAGTGGTCGGCGTGCAGATGCGTGAGGAAGATGTCGACCTCACCGGGATCGGCGTATCGCTGCAGTGCGCCGAGCACTCCGGGACCGAAATCGATGACCACCGGATTCATATCCGGTCCGGTCAGCAAGTACCCCGACGCTGGGGAGTCCGGGCCGGACACACTGCCCGAGCACCCGAGGACGGTAAGGCGCATCCCATCATGCTGCCACGACGAATTTTCGGTCACCAACGGATCCCCCACATTCGGCTGCGTTCGAGGGCCTCACCTGGGCGGCGCAATGATCCCCGACTGATCTCCGCGGCGGCTTCGGCGTGCATCACCAGAGAGTACCCAGCCAGCAAGCAGTCCACCCAACGCGCCGAAAAGATGGCCCTGCCAAGATATTCCGGGCTGCCCCGGCAGCACACCCCACAGCGCCGACCCGTAGATCGCGAAGATCACCAATCCGAGCACGATCTGACCGATATTCCGGGCGAACCAGCCGCGGGAGATCAGGTAGGTCAGCCAGCCGAAAATCAGCGACGACGCCCCGATGTGCACGCTGTTGTCCGGACCGATCAACCAGGTGCCCACCCCCGCCACAATCCAGATGATCGCGGTCGCGGCGAGCCCTCGCCAGATACCACTGAGCAGCACCAAGAACCCGAGAACCAGCACCGGCACGGTATTGCTGATCAGGTGCGGCCACCCACCGTGCAGCAGCGGCGCCCACAGAATGCCCCCCAAACCATCGGCGTCCCGCGGCTCGATCCCCGCTTGGTCTAGTCGATGATTCGCGAGCGTGTCGACGCCTTCGATCCCGTACAGCAGCGCCACGAACCCGAGAATCAACACCCCCGCCCGAGCCCACACTCGCTGTCCTGCCCCGCCGGGTTTCGTCTGCTGCCCCCGTAGTCGCGCGATCCGATCCGGGTCGAACGACGACCCTGCCCCCGTACCGCCGACCATGGGAAACCTCCTCGTCCAACGGGGCCGCCCGAGTTCAGCACCCGCCCCACCGAGCGTACCGGCGCAACTCACCCCGCCGCCGGTTCATCCAACCGCGCCGGGTGCTGGGCGGTCAGGCCCAGAGTTGGCCGTCGAGGCGCTCTTCGGCCTCTTCGAGAGTGCCGTCGTAGGCGCCGGTGGAGAGGTACTTCCAACCGCCGTCGGCAACGACGAAGGCGATGTCGGCACGCTTGCCCGCTTTCGCGGCCTTGCGGGCGACGCCGAGGGCGGCGTGCAGGATGGCGCCGGTGGAGATTCCGGCGAAAATGCCTTCCTCCAGGACCAATTCGCGGGTGCGCTTCACCGCGTCGAAGGGCCCCACCGAGAAACGGGTGGTCAGGACGGACTCGTCGTAGAGCTCGGGAATGAAGCCCTCATCGATGTTGCGCAGGCCGTAGACCAGCTCGCCGTAACGTGGTTCGGCGGCGACGATTTCGATGTCGGCGACCTTCTCGCGCAGGAAACGGCCGGTGCCCATGAGGGTTCCGGTGGTGCCGAGACCGGCTACGAAATGCGTGATCTCAGGCAGGTCGGCGAGGATCTCCGGGCCGGTGGTCTCGTAGTGGGCGAGGGCGTTGGCCGGGTTGCCGTATTGGTACAGCATCACCCAGTCGGGGTGCTCGGCGGCGATCTGCTTGGCCTTGGCCACCGCCTGATTGGACCCACCGGCGGCAGGTGAATCGATGATCTGCGCGCCGAACATCGTCAGCAGCTGGCGGCGCTCCACCGAGGTGTTCTCCGGCATCACGCAGACCAGGCGGTAGCCCTTCAGCTTCGCCGCCATCGCCAGCGAGATCCCGGTGTTGCCGCTGGTCGGCTCCAGGATGGTGCAGCCGGGCGTGAGCTTGCCCTCGGCTTCGGCCTGCTCGATCATGCGCAGCGCCGGGCGGTCCTTGATCGACCCGGTCGGATTGCGGTCCTCGAGTTTGGCCCACAGTCGCACATGGTTGTCGCCGTCCCACTGCGGAGACAGGGTGCGCAACCCGACCAGCGGGGTGTTGCCGAGGGTCGCGATCAGCGATTCGTAGCGCGCCACGGCGGGGTCTAGCCTCCGGCGACGGCGGGCAGGATGGTGACGGAGCTGCCCTCGGGCACCTCCGCTTCGAGGCCACCGGAGAAGCGCACGTCCTCGTCGTCGACGTAGATGTTGACGAAGCGGTTCAGCTTGCCGTCCTTGAGCAGGCGCTCGGCCAGACCCGGGTGGCTGGCGTCGAGGTCGGTGATCAGCGCGGACAGCGTGTCACCGCTGGCCTGCACCCGCTTCTCGCCGCCGGTGAGGCTGCGCATGATGGTCGGGATGGACACGGTTACCGACATCGGAACTCCTCGATTTCCTGGGGATTAGTACGCGTCGACAATCTGCACGGGCTCTTCGGTGACCACACCGTCCAGGATCCGATAGCTACGCAGTTCGTGCTGCTCGGGGTCGCGGGTGGAGATCAGCACGTAGTGCGCGTCGGGCTCGGAAGCGAAGGAGATGTCGGTGCGGCTCGGGTACGCCTCGGTCGCGGTGTGCGAGTGGTAGATCACCACCGGGGTCTCGTCGGCGTCGTCCATCGCGCGCCACACCTTCAGCTGTTCACCGGAGTCGAACCGATAAAACGTGGGCGACCGCTCGGCATTGACCATGGCCACGAACCGCTCCGGCCGATCGGACCCCTCGGGCCCGGCGATGACTCCGCAGGCCTCGTCCGGGTGATCGGCGCGCGCATGCGCCACCATCGCGTCCACGAGGTCGCTCTTGATCACCAGCACCGTCGAACCCTTCCATAACCCGGCCGTCCCAGCCGACAACGACCCAGGATATTCACCTATTCCCGGCATACCGCGCACCGGACCGGTCTCGGGTGACCTGTCGCACACGATCGAACGGGTCAGTGGGCGAACAGGTCGCGGTAGGACGGGATGGCGGCGACGGAGGTGGCCGTCAGGATGGCGTCGACGATGGCGCGTTCGACGGCTACCGCGGCGGCGGTGCAGATCGCGTCCAGGATCAGCAGGTCCGGCGGGAAGGCGGGTGGCATCGGGTAGCCGGCGGGCTGCTCGGCGGTTCCGGTGGCAAGTGCGAAGAGGGTGTCGCCGTCGAGTGGCGAATGCGCCGGACGGATCGCGCGCGCCAGCCCGTCGTGCGCGGTCACCGCCATGCGGCGGCAGCCGGTCGGGTCCAGCGGCGCGTCGGTCGCGACCACCCCGATCGTCGTGTTCAGCACAGTTCCCTTGACCGGCAACGCATTCGCCCGCGCCACCTGTTCCGGTGCGGGCGTGCGCAATCCGAAGAACTCGGGCCCATCCGTGCCCGCGCCCCAAGGCAGACCGGTCCGCGGATCGAACACGGACCCAACGGGATTCGCGACGATCAACGCCGCCACCGTCACCCCGGCGGCCGGCCCCTCCCCCAGCACGATGCTCGCACTACCGATCCCACCCTTGATCGAGCCCGCCCGTGCCCCGGCCCCGGCCCCCACCGAGCCCCTGGCGAATTCCACCGCCGCCGCCTCCGCCGCCCGGTACCCGAACTCCGCGCTGGGCCGAATTCCCCAAGCCCCCACCGGAAGATCGAAGATCACCGCCCCCGGCACGATCGGCACCACCTTCCCCGGATCGGCCGGATCCATGGGGATCCCCTCGCCCCGCTCCTCCAGCCATCGCATCACCCCATCCGCAGCGGCCAGCCCATAAGCACTCCCGCCCGTGAGCAGGATCGAATTCACCTGCCGCACCGTGTTACTCGGATCCAGCAGATCCGTCTCCCTGGTCCCCGGCCCGCCCCCGCGTACATCCACCGCCGCAACCGCCCCACCCGGCGCTCGCACCACCGTGCAGCCCGTCGCCGCACCACTCCCGATAGCCGCGCCGGGATCGAGCACATGGTGATGACCCACCAAAAGCCCGGCCACATCGGTCAGCGAATTCCGCACTCCGGCCACCGCATTCATGCACCCATTCTGCGCCGCCTACCGGAGTAAGCGCCCGCATGCCGCGCCCGAGCGGGTACCGGTTACTCCGGCGACAGGGCTTGGAGCAGGGAATCCTGCATCCAGGTGAGCCAGTGGTAGACGTCCAGGTGAACGCCGCGCGGGTCGCCGGGTTCGAGGTGATCGGGGGTGTCGGCGTCGATACCCAGCACGGTGCCCAAGGCCAGGCGGACGTCGGTCAGCGCGGTGAGCCAGGCGTCGGCCTGTTCCGGGGTCAGCGAGACCTTGCCGCCCTCGGTGGGGACGGTGTTGAGTACCACGCTGGCGGCGGCGACCTTGGCGTCGATGATCTCCGGCTCGTGCAGGCCGCGCAGGGCGCTGTTGAGGTCGGAGCGGTCGGCGTCGGGCGAACCGGGCTCGCTGCGGTGGAAATCGGGGAGCAGGCGCTTGAGGCGCGGGTCTTCGGGTGCGGCGGTGTTGCCGCTACGCAGGCCCGTCAGGGCGGCGAGTTCGTCCTCCGGGGCGGACTGGGCCCGTTCCACGAGCAGCCCGGAAACGGCGCCGACCAGCGAGCGCAGCACCGCGGCCTCGCGCTGATCCAGTTCGGATCGCAATTTGAGGCCGCTCAGCGAATTCTTCCGACTCCACTTACGCACGAAGACTCAGGGTAGTCGCACCATCAGTCATCCCGTTGCATCGTGGCCCAGAGGCCAGCCGCGTGTAACCGGCGCACATCCTGCTCCATCTTGTCGCGCGAGCCCGAGGACACCACCGCTTTACCTTCGTTGTGCACCTGCATCATCAGCTCGGTCGCCTTCGCCTTGGTGTAGCCGAAAAGCTTCTGGAAGATGTAGGTGACGTAGTGCATCAGGTTGACGGGGTCGTCCCAGACCACCGTCACCCAGGGGCGGTCTTCCGCCTCCAGGATCTCGGTGTACTCGACCGCTTCTGGAGTCGCCTGTGCCGCCGACAGCGTCGTTGTCAGTTGCATCTCGCACAAGGCCATAACGTCCAGGGTACGACTCGACCCCCTCAGCACAACACCTGCCGCGAGGTCGGCGGATAAGGCCACAGTTGGGTCTCGATGTCTACAGTGGCCGTGTGGAGACATCGAGCACCGCGCTCCTTACGGACCAGTACGAACTGACCATGCTGGCCGCGGCCCTGGCCGACGGTTCGGCCGAACGACAGTGCACCTTCGAGGTATTCGCCCGGCGGTTGCCCAACGGTCGCCGCTACGGCGTGGTGGCGGGCACGGGCCGCGTCCTCGAAGCGCTGGAGCGATTCCGGTTCGGCGCGGAAGAGCTGGCGGTGGTGTCCCGGTTCCTCGATACCCGCACTGTCGAGTGGTTGCGCGACTACCGCTTCACCGGGGAAATCGATGGTTACGCCGAGGGCGAACTGTATTTCCCGGGGTCCCCGATTCTGACCGTGCGGGGCAGCTTCGCCGAGGGCGTCGTGCTGGAGACGCTGATCCTGTCCGTCCTCAATCACGACAGCGCGATCGCCTCCGCCGCGGCGCGCATGGTCAGCGCCGCCGCCGGCCGCCGGATGATCGAGATGGGCTCCCGGCGCACCCACGAGCTGGCCGCGCCGTCGAGTTCGCGCGCCGCCTACCTGGCCGGTTTCGACGCCACCTCGAACCTGGAGGCGGCGCGGCGGTTCGGCGTGCCCAGCGCGGGCACCAGTGCACACGCGTTCACCCTGCTGCACAGCGGTTCCGACGGGTCACACGAAAAAGAGGCCTTCCGCAGCCAGGTCACGACGCAAGGTGTCGGCACCACGCTGCTGGTGGACACCTTCGACATCACCCAGGGCGTGGCCAACGCCATCGAGGTGGCGGGCCCGGAACTCGGTGGCGTGCGGATAGATTCGGGTGATCTCGGCGTGCTGGCCAAGCAGGTCCGCGACCAGCTCGACGGTCTCGGCGCCACCAAGACCCGCATCGTGGTCTCCGGCGATCTCGACGAATACTCCATCGCGGCGCTGCGCGGCGACCCGGTGGACGTCTACGGCGTCGGCACCTCGCTGGTCACCGGCTCGGGCGCGCCGACTGCGGGGATGGTCTACAAACTGGTCGAGGTCGACGGCGTTCCGGTGGCAAAACGCAGCAGCCACAAGGAATCTCGCGGCGGCACGAAGAAGGCGATCCGGCTGTCCCGGCACACCGGCACCGTTGTCGAGGAAATCATCTATCCCGCAACGGGTTCCGCGCCCGCGACGAACGGTTTCGAGGTCCGCGACCTGCAGGTGCCGCTGGTCCGCGAGGGCAAGGTGCTCGACGGGCTGCCGACGCTGGAGCAGAGCCGCGAGCTGGTGCGGCGAGGGCTGGTCAGCCTGCCGTGGGAGGGGCTCAAGCTCTCGGCCGGTGAGCCCGCGATACCCACGACATTCGTGAAGTGATCAGTCGCGGCGGCGTTCGTAGAGCAGGCTGGATCCGATGAACAGGGCGGCGAAGACCGCGCCACGCAGGCCGAGCCAACCCCACTCGGCACCGTCGACGGGCGGGTCGAACAGCAGCCACATTCCGCTGAATGCCAGCGCGCACGCGGCGAACATGACCGCCTGCACAGCCCAGGCGGTCAGCGTGATCCACGCGACGGCGATTCGGATCGTGGGGCCCATGTGTTCCTCCAGGGTGCGGTGTAGCGGCGGCACAAAGTAATCGCAGCGCGGTAGCCTTCGGTTTACATTCGCGCGAAAGGAGCCTCGTCATGAACCGGGCGTTGATCATCGTCGACGTGCAGAACGATTTCTGCGAGGGCGGATCACTGGCTGTCGCGGGTGGCGCCGCAGTGGCGGAAAGAATCAGCGAGTACGTCGCGACCAGCGACTACGCCGTAGTTGTCGCGACTCGCGATTACCACATCGATCCCGGCCCGCATTTCTCCGACCACCCGGATTTCGTGGACAGCTGGCCGCCGCATTGCCGAGTCGGCACTCCGGGCGCGGAATTCCATCCGAACCTGAACACCGACCGGATCGTAGAGATCTTTTCGAAGGGCGAATATTCCGCCGCCTATTCGGGTTTCGAGGGCGCGGCCGCCGATGGCAGCACACTGGCGAAGTGGCTGCGGGCCCGCGATGTCGAGGCGGTGGACGTGGTCGGGATCGCCACCGACCACTGCGTGCGCGCCACTGCCATGGACGCGGAGAGCGCCGGCTTCGATACGCGGGTGCTGCTCGGCCTGACGGCGGGCGTCGCACCGGCCACCATCGACTCCGCGCTCGAGCAGATGCGCAAGGCGGGCGTCGAGCTCGAGGGCACCGTCGCCTGACGATCCACCGGAGGACGACCACACCTGTCGGTGGAGCGCAGTAGTCTGCTCGGGTGCCTGAACTCCCGTCCGCTCTGGAGCTGTTGTCCACCGCTGTCCAAGCGTTGGGGGGTAAAGAGCGCAGCGGACAGGTGACGATGGCGGCAGCGGTCGATCACGCGATCGACACCAAGGAGCACCTCGCGGTGCAGGCCGGTACCGGTACCGGTAAGTCGCTGGCGTATCTGGTGCCGAGCTTGCGGCACGCGGTCCGGACCGGGCGCACGGTGGTGGTGTCCACGGCGACCATCGCGCTGCAGCGCCAGCTCGTCGACCGCGATCTGCCGCGCTTGGCCGAGGCCTTGAAGGCCCCGCTGAAACGCGAGGCGCAGTTCGCAATCCTCAAGGGGCGCAACAACTATCTGTGCCTCAACAAAATCAACAGCGTCATCCCCGACGAGCCCGAGCAGGAACTGTTCGACGCGTTCGCGATCTCCCGGCTCGGGCGCGAGGTGCAGCGCCTCAACGAATGGGCCTCCGACACCGAGACCGGCGACCGCGACGAACTGGCTCCCGGCGTCACTGACCGCGCCTGGCGGCAGGTGAGCGTCTCCTCGCGGGAATGCCTCGGCAAGTCCCGGTGCGCCTTCGGGCAGGACTGTTTCGCGGAGAAGGCGCGGGCGGAATCGGCGCAGGCCGATGTGGTGGTGACCAACCACGCGCTGCTGGCCATCGATGCCATCAGCGGTATTCAGATCCTGCCCGAGCACGATGTGGTCGTCATCGACGAGGCGCACGAACTGGTCGACCGGGTCACCGGCGTGGCCACCGCGGAACTCACCTCGACGGCGATCAGCGCGGCCGCGCGCCGCTGCGCCAAACTCATCGACGAACGCGAAGTGGATCGCCTCGAAGGCGCCGCCGAAGCCTGGCACGAACTCCTGGAAGACCTGCCCGCCGCGCGCTGGGATGTCATGCCCGACGGTGTCGCACCGGTATTGGCGCTGGTCCGCGACGCGGCCTGGAACGCACGCACCGAACTGGCCCCACCCGGCGCCTCGAAAGAGCAGGGCGATCCGGAGAGCGCGGCTGCCCGCACCCAGGCGCTCGCGGCGATCGACGAGGTGCACGACAGCGCGGTCCGCGCGCTCACCGCCTTCGACGAGCCCGACCCGGCGATCCGGCGCGACGTGATCTGGCTGGCCGCCGAGGACATCCGCGGCGTGGCCCGCAAAACCTTGCGAATGGCGCCGCTGTCGGTGGGCGGGCTGTTGCGCACCCGGCTGTTCGGTACCGCCACAGTCGTTTTGACCTCGGCGACGCTGCAGATCGGCGGCTCGTTCGACAGTCTCGCGGTCACCTGGGGCCTGCCCGCACAGAACGCGAACCGACCGGACACCGCCACCGCGAACGGCGCCCAGGCGCCCTCGGACAGCGAGACGGTGCGCTGGAGTTCGGTCGATGTCGGGTCGCCGTTCGATCACGCCAAGTCCGGAATCCTTTATGTCGCCAAGCATTTGCCAGCGCCCGGTCGCGACGGCCTGGCGCCGGCCTACCTGGACGAGATCGAACGATTGATCACCGCCGCGGGTGGCCGCACGCTCGGACTGTTCTCTTCGATGCGCGCGGCGAAGGCGGCAACCGAGGCGTTGCGCTCCCGGCTCGCCACCCCGGTGCTGTGTCAAGGGGACGACTCGACCGGTGCGCTGGTGCGCAAGTTCGCCGACGATCCGGAGACGTCGTTGTTCGGGACGCTGTCGCTGTGGCAGGGCGTGGATGTGCCGGGCCCGTCGCTGAGTCTGGTGATCTTGGACCGGATTCCGTTCCCGCGGCCCGATGATCCGTTGCTCACCGCGCGGCAGCGAGCGGTGGAGTCCCGCGGCGGAAACGGCTTCATGACGGTGGCGGCCAATCACGCGGCGCTGCTGCTGGCGCAGGGCACTGGACGCCTGCTGCGCAGTGTGGACGACAAGGGCGTGGTCGCGATTCTGGATTCACGGCTGGCCACCGCGCGCTACGGCGGGTACCTCCGGGCGACTTTGCCGCCCTATTGGGAGACCGCTGATCCGGAGATTGTGATCAAGGCTTTGCAGCGCCTGACCACTGCGTAATGTGACTCCGCGCACATCAACTGGACTTAGTTCCACGCGGAAGTAAATTGGATTGCAGACCTTCGGTGAGTCCCCAATTCCCCACCGAAGGCACCGGGAGCTCCCGCGCCAAGCCCTGCACGCGGCGCGGGGGCACCGCTGAGGTAATCCTCACTTCGTGACACAATTCCGGTTTCGCCACCCACCGCCACATGAGACCGTTGTCCAGATGAAGCACCCTCTCGACACCGATGTCCTAGGCGAATTCCTCGTCAGTGCAAGATCTTTGGCGGAGTACCGCGCGATCTTCGATCTCACCGACGCAGACCTGAAGGGCCACCGTATTCTCGATTGCCCTGGCGGAGCCGCGAGTTTCACTATGGAAGCCAGCGCCCTCGGGGCCCGCGTCACCGCCGCCGACCCGATCTACTCCCACCCCGCCGATCGGCTGTGCCGCCTGGCGATCAGTGAGACCGACCGCGGAAGCGACTGGGCCACAGCGCACTCCGATCGGTACCGCTGGGACTGGTACGGCGGCCCGGAACGGCATCGGGCGATGCGGCACTCCGCGGCCGCTCGCTTCTGCGCCGACCTGACCGCGCACCCGGAGCGCTACATTGCTGCCGAGTTGCCGTCACTCCCGTTCCGGGACAACAGTTTCGATCTGGTGCTCAGTTCACATCTGTTGTTCACCTATGCCGACCGGCTGAACGCGGATTTCCATCTCACCGCACTACTCGAGTTGTCCCGGGTGAGCGCCGGGGAAACCCGGCTGTATCCGCTGGTCGACCATATCGGCCGGCATCACGATGTATTGGTCGAGCATCTCCGGAAAGAGTTGCTCGACAAGGGGATCCATTCGTCGCTACGGGAAACGGAGTACGAGTTCCATCATGGTGCGCACACCATGCTGATCCTGCACGGTGACTGAGCGCCGGGTGTGCCGTGTCCAGCGAGCGCTGGACACGGCACCCGCGCTCAGTTCAGCGTGAACGTCGCCTTACCCGAGATCTGCTCCATCTCCCGGTCGGACGAGTCCAGCGCGACGATCCGCGCCTCCACCCGGCCGATGCCGGGACCCATACCGAAACCGCGGATCACGCCATCCGCCGTGTCTTGGACAACACCGTTCACAACGCGATGCTGCTGCCCGTTCTCGCGTCCGGTATCCAAGTTCTTCCAGCGCACAGCGACCTTCCAGTCACTGCAACTCTCCCCCGTCTGGGTGACATTCACCCGCACGCCGAACGTGCCGGGCTGCTCCTGCCGCACGGTGACCGCGTCGATGATCGCCGAACAACTGGTCGGAATGAGCCGCGTCAGCGTCGGCTGGAACGGCATACCCGGTTGATGCGGAATAGCGGTCGATGGCCCCGCGAGCCCGACCACCCCGGCGGTGGCCACCGCTGCGATGACACCGGCACGGGCCGAAAACTGTTGCAGCTGCTTGCGATTGAGAGTCATGCCCGGTTTGTCGGACTCCCCCGATCCCCTGTTACAACAAAAGTTGCGTTAGCGAAATCACTGTAACATCCGGCACAGATACGTTGCTGAGATCATCGGACCGCCCCGAAAGCCGTTACAGCTCTTCGGAAGTGAAGCAATGCGAGCATCCGTCTACCGGACCGGTCCGGCCCGTGCGCCGCCCGAACGCCCGATCCAGCTCCGCGAGCATCGCCTCAACCGTCACCACAAGCCGACGCTATCCGCTCACTCCTGCCCCCTGCCAGGCATTTTCGTGCATCGGCCGACCATGGCCATGTCGTCCGAGCCATCGACAGGTTTCGCATGTCACAGCTCGCACGAGGTGCGAGATCCGGCGCACCTGGCACCTGGCACCTGGCACCTGGCACCTGGCACCTGGCACCTGGTCAAGCCAAACGCCAAGTAGTCCCTCCGCGCACTCTCCCCCGACCGAATCACAGGGCGATCAGTACGACTGCAATCACAATCAGCACGAGCAGCCCTGCGCACAGCCCGATAATGAGACCGGTTTTAGAGCGCGAAGGCGATGCCTGCCGGGCCGACATCAAAGCGTGCATTCCAGCCTCGTGTGACTCCATCGTTCGCTGATGTAGGGGCATCTGCTGGCCGTACCCGTGTTGAGCAGCCACCGGCTGCTGCGGCACAGACTGTGTACTCATCGGTTGGCCATAAACGGGATCACCCGCCACCGGCTGCTGCGGCATGGAATGACCTGCCGCGGGGTGCATTTGATACGAGGGCTGCGCGCCCATTTGCGCCGTCGGCTGTCGCGGCACAGGTTGTGCAGGACCATATTGCCCATAAACGGGATCGCCCGCCGTCGGCTGTCGCGGCACAGACTGTGCAGGCACATGTTGCCCATAAACGGGGACCCCCGCCACCGGCTGCTGCGGCATGGAATGGCCTGCCGCGGGGTGCATTTGGTGCGTGGGCTGCGCGCTCATTTGCGCTGTCGGCTGACGCGGCACCGACTGCGTATTCGCCGATCGCGGGTCGCCCGCTACTGGCTGACGGGGCATCGATTGGGCTGCCGCAGAGGGCATTTGATACGCGGATTGCGGTCCTGTCCCGGCAGCACCTGTGTCTGCCGAGCTCCCCCCGCTGATCGCTAATCGCGCCGCCTCCGCGAATTCCGCGCACGACCGGAATCGCTCGTTCGGCCGTTTCGACAGTGCTCGCTGTAGGACAGCGTCCAACTGGACCGGCAATCCCCATCGCACTTCGCTGATCGCGGGTGGCGGTTTTTGCAGATGACCTTGGACGACCACGGGTGCGTGCTTGGACTCGAACGGTGCTGCGCCCGTTAGTAACCAGAACAGTGTGCAGGCGAGGGAGTACTGGTCCGAGGTGGGGTCGAGTGGCGCCCCCATCAGTTGTTCCGGGGACGCGAAGGCCAGGGTGGCGTTGAAGGCTCCGGTCTGGGTGAGGTGGCCGGCGTCGTCGCGGAGTTTCGCGATGCCGAAGTCGGTGAGGAAGACCTGCTCGGGACCGGCCGACGCGCGGGTCAGCAGGATGTTGGCCGGTTTCACGTCGCGGTGCAGGACGCCCTTTTCGTGCGCGAAGTCGAGGGCCGTAGCCGTCTCGCACTCGATCCACAGCGCCTTCTGCGGCGGCAGGGTTTGCGGGTCGAGGGTGCCGGCGTCCGCGCCGTCGATGTATTGCATGGCGATCCACAGCTGCTCGTCCTCGAGCCCGCTGTCATACGCGGCAACGATGTTCGGGTGCACCAGCCGCATCACCAGATCCGCTTCGCGCTCGAACCGCGCGCGAATCCGGTGGTCGGAGAACAACTCCTGGTTCAGCAGCTTCAACGCGGCGCGCCGCGCCGAGCGCGAATCCTGGGCCAGATACACCGAGCCCATGCCGCCACGCCCGAGCTGCCGCTCGATGACGTACCCGGCAAATATCGTGCCCGCCGCCAACATCCGCCCTCCTCACCTCGATCAGCAACCGACCCTAGTCCCCCGGCTCTACCTGCGCACTACCCCGCGGCGGCCACCGCGTCGACTTCGAATTGCATCGCGGGCAAGGCCAGTGCGGCGACGCCGGTCAAGGTTTGGACCGGCGGGCGGTCGCCCCAGATCTCGGCGATCTTCTTGCCGAGCACCTCGAGCTTCGCCAGGTCGTGGCCGACGATGAAGGTGCCTAGCCCACCGAGGTGCGACATGACGATGCCCGCCTCCGGAAACGGAGTCGGGCATCGCGCCGAACGAACTACTCAGATGTCAGAGCACCGACTTGAGGATCAGCGTCAGGACGCCGGCTGCGACCGCCAGCGCCAGTGCGCCCGCGCCCCAGACGAAACCCTTGCGCTCCCACGGACGACCGGCGTCGAGGGAGAACTTGCCCGCGCCGGTGAACCCGATGGCGACGGCCACGGCCGCGAACGTCAGCGCGCTCTGGATTCCGGGGCCCTCAGCAGTACCGAACAGGCCGTTGGCCCAGGTGGCATTGATCGCGTTGAGCATGGTGCCGGTCACGATGGCCGCCGCGAGCGGGGTGGCCAGGCCGAAGATGAGCAGCAGACCACCGACGAGTTCACTGAGACCGGCGAGGGTGCCGAAGAAGGTGCCCGGGTTGTAGCCCATGCCCTCGAACATCTGCTGGGTCGCGTCCAGGCCGTAGCCGTTGAACCAGCCGAACAGTTTCTGGGCGCCGAAGGCAGCCATCAGTCCGCCGAACACGACGCGCACGATGAGCAGGCCGATATCGGTGGCGACATTGTCGAGTGGCGAGGCGAACTGCAACCGGGAGGTGGTTGTGGGCGTGGCTTCGGTGGTGGTCATGCTGGTTCCTCATCCCTGCGTGGTGGACAGCTTCTGTTGGTCTCGCTAACAACCGGACCGAGGTCCGATTGAAGCACGTTGTGACCCAACCACGTCAATGCAGCGACTATTCCAACGCCGGGCGAATTTATTCGGCCAAGAAGAAGAAATAGCCTGCGAACACCACCATCAGCACCCACATCGTCGGGTGGATCTCCTTGATCCGGCCCTTGGCGGCCATGACGATCGGGTAGAAGATCATGCCCATCGCCAACCCGTTGGCGATCGAGTATGTGAGCGGCATCATGATCACGGTGATGAACGCCGGGACCGAATACTCCAGCCGTCCCCAGTCGATATCTCCGAGCGAGCGCGCCATCAGGATGCCGACCACGATCAGCGCGGGAGCGGTGATCGCCCCCGAACCCGCGATGATCGCGAAGATCGGATAGCAGAACATCGCGAGCAGGAACCAGCCCGCGGTGGTGATCGCGGTGAGGCCGGTGCGCCCGCCCGCCGTCACACCGGCCGTCGATTCGACGTAGGCGGTGGTGGTGGAAGTGCCGATGACAGCACCGGCCATCGTGCCGACCGCGTCCGCGGCGAACGCACTGGACGCGCGCGGCAGCCGGCCGTCCTTGTCGAGCAGTCCGGCTTGGTTCGCGACGCCGATCAAAGTGCCGGAGGCATCGAAGAAGTCGACGAACAGCATGGTCAGCACGACGATGGCCATCTGCGCGGTGAACGCGTCGGGCAGGTGGATGATCGCCTGACCGAAGGTCTGGTCCAGACCCTTAGGCATTTCGACGACACCGCCGGGCAGATCGACCAGACCGGTGACGATGCCGAGCAGCGCGGTCAGCACGATGCCGTAGAGCACCGCGCCGTGCCAGCCGCGAACCAGGAAGATCACGGTCACCACCAGACCGAACAGCGCGAGCAGCGTGGTGCCCTTGTGGAAATCGCCGAGCGTGACGAAGGTGGCCTCGCTGGCGCGCACGATGCCGGCGGCCTTCAAACCGAGGAAAGCCACGAACAAACCGATGCCCGCGCCGACGGCCAATTTCATCTGCATCGGGATCGAGTCGAGGATCTTCTCCCGAACCTTGGTGACCGAGAGGATGAAGAAGATGATGCCGGAGAGGAGGGTGCCCGACAGCGCGACTTCCCACGGGATTCCCATGCTCAGCACGACGGTGTAGGCGAAGAACGCGTTGAGACCCATGCCCGGCGCGAGCGCGATCGGATATTTGGCCCATAGGCCCATGACGAGCGTGCCGAACACCGCGGCGACGGCGGTCGCGGTGAAGACCGCCTGGGTCGGAATCCCCTTGTCGCCGAGCGGGCCGTGATCGCCGAGCACCGCCGGATTCACCGCCAGCACATAGGACATGGCCAGGAAGGTGACCGTACCGGCCATCAGCTCGCGCTTCATCGTCGAGCCGTTGTCGCTGACGCCGAAAAATCCGTCGATGCGACTACGCGTGCGAGGCGGCACGTCGGTGGCCATGTGGGTTCTCCAGTCGTGGATAAGTACAAAAGGGGTGCTCAGGCACGTTAGCGGACAGTTGGCTGAATTGGAGATTCGTACCAGTGGCTGCGCGGCCGACACGCTCGTGACGATCGTCACCATGGCCATCTCAGACAGTGTCGTCTACTTTTGCCAGCAGAGACCAATCAGCGGCCGTTGTGCGCGCCTGCCGACCGTCGCTCGTATGGAGGGGAAGTCCAGGTGTCCAACGTCTTTCGGGATCCCAACATCAACGACGGCGAGCTGTCCCAGTATGTTGTCACCATCGGGTCCGATCCGGCCGAGTATCAGGTGTCGTCCACGGTCCGGCACGACGGCGACAAGGGGTACCTGACCAGGATGACCCTGACCCTCCCGGACAACTTCTCGATGACCGTGGATCAGACCTTCGATCGCACCGGCGGGGAGCTGCGGGCACTCACCTATGTGGCCGAGAGCAAACATCAGGACACCCTGGTGAGCCGCGAGGAAGGCAACTTCGCCGGGACCTCGCACCTACAGTTCGGCGGCAAGGTGGAACCGTTTCCCAGTCCGCTGACCTCACTGCTGGGCGGCGGCACCACCTTCCGTGGGCTCGACTTCCGCAAGGGCGAGAAGCAGCTCGTCAACCTGTGGCTGGCGTATTCGATCCACTGGCCGGTCGAGGTGAAGGTGGAGAAGCGGACCACCGTGGAGGTGCCGGCCGGGCGGTTCGACACCTGGCAGGTCAAGGCCAAGCCGAGCTTCACCCACATCAACGGCCTGCTGGACAAGGTGGTCAGCGGACTGCTGCCCGCGTTCACCCTGCACTTCGACGCCGCGGCGCCACATCGGCTGGTGCGCTTCAGTTTTCCGACCGGCCCGATGCCGTGGAACCCGAAGGGGCTGGCCCAGCTGAACCACCTGGCGGATTAGGCGCTCGGCGCGGCGACCAGACCCAGCTCGGCGTCGGAGGCGAGCAGTTCGTTGTGCGGCAGCACCCGAACCGTGTACCCAACGGCGCCGGACAGCGGAACCGGGGTGTCGACGGCGAAAAGCTCTACGCCCGAATCGGTTCCGGTGTGGGTCATCGGGATGGTGGCGACATCGGACAGGTCGTCGTACGGTGACACCCGGCCGAGTACCGCCTGCACCACCACATCCGAGACGTGCAGTCCACCGAGGTCGACGCGCGCCGTCAGCGACAGGTGCGCGCCGATGATCGGGGTATCCGGCAGGCCAGCGCTGTCGACCTGGACCACCCGCACCTTCGGCCACGCCGATTCGATGCGCTGCCGGTATTCCGAAACCGTACGGGCGCCGGCGAATTCGTCCGCGACAACGTTCCGATAGGCGCCGGCGGCGGGCGCGTAGTACTGCACCGCGTAGTCGCGGACCATGCGCGAGGCGAGCACCTGCGGGCCGAGCGTCTGCAGCGTGTGGCGCACCATTTCCACCCAGCGCACCGGCATTCCGAGGTCATCGCGGTTGTAGAAGCGCGGCGCGACGGTGCGCTCGAACAGGTCGTAGAGCGCGGCGGCTTCCAGATCGTCGCGGCGGTGCTCATCGGTGACGCCGTCGGCTGTCGGTATGGCCCAGCCGTTCTCGCCGTCGAACATCTCGTCCCACCAGCCGTCCCGGATGGACAGGTTGAGACCGCCGTTGAGCGCCGACTTCATGCCCGAGGTGCCGCACGCCTCCAGCGGGCGCAGCGGATTGTTCAGCCACACATCGCATCCCCAATACAGGTACCGGGCCATCGACATGTCGTAGTCGGGCAGGAAGACGATGCGGTGCCGCACCTCGGGGTCGTCGGCGAACCGGACCACCTGCTGGATAAGGGATTTGCCGCCCTCGTCGGCAGGGTGACTCTTGCCCGCCACCACCAGCTGCATCGGACGATCGGGGTCGAGCAGCAGGGCGCGCAGGCGCTCCGGGTCGCGCAGCATCAGGGTGAGCCGCTTGTAGGTCGGCACCCGGCGCGCGAAGCCCACGGTCAGCACGTTCGGGTCGAAAATGCTGTCCACCCAGCCGAGTTCGGCTTCGGCGGCGCCGCGCTGCAACCAGGACGCGCGCACCCGGCGGCGCACCTCCTCGACCAGCAGTGCGCGCAGGTTGTTGCGGGTGGACCACAGTTCCCGCAGGTCGACATCGCGCAGCCGTTCCCAGCCGCGCGCCTCCTCCACCAGCTCCTTACCGATGTGCTCGCGGGCCTTGTCCAGCCACTCCCGGGCCGCCCAGGTGGGCGCGTGCACACCGTTGGTGACCGAGCCGATCGGCACCTCCGCCGCATCGAATCCCGGCCAGAGCGGGGCGAACATCTCACGGCTGACCTCGCCGTGCAGCTTCGAAACACCGTTGGCGCGCTGGGCGAGTCGCAGACCCATGTGCGCCATATTGAACACCGACGGATCGTTCTCGCGCCCGAGCGTCAGGATCCGATCGACGAAAAGCCCCGGCAGCATGGCGGATTCGGCTTCGCCGTGCGCACCGCCGAAGTAGCGGCGCACCAGGTGCATCGGGAAGCGGTCGATGCCGGCGGGCACCGGCGTATGCGTGGTGAACACCGTCCCGGCCCGGACCGTGGCCAGCGCGGTCTCGAAATCCAGTCCGCCCGAAACGTATTCGCGGATCCGCTCGACACCGAGGAAGCCGGCGTGGCCTTCGTTCATATGGAATACGTCGGGATCCGGCAGACCCTCGGCGCGGGTGTACGCGCGCACCGCCCGTACACCGCCGATACCGGCCAGGATCTCCTGCTTGATCCGGTGATCCTGATCGCCGCCATAGAGCCGGTCGGTGACCGCGCGCAGCTCCGGATCGTTCTCCGCGATATCGGAATCCAGCAGCAGCAGCGGAATCCGCCCTACCTGCGCGATCCACACCCGCGCCCGCAGCACCCGTTGATCCGGCATCGCCACGTGGATCAGCACCGGCGAGCCGTCGGCGGTCAGCAGCCGCAGCGGCAGACCCTGCGGATCGAGCGCCGGATAGTGCTCGATCTGCCAGCCGTCTGCCGACAGCGACTGCCGGAAATAGCCGGAGCGATAGAGCAATCCGACGCCGATCAGCGGCAACCCCAGATCCGAGGCGGCCTTCAGGTGATCGCCCGCGAGGATCCCGAGCCCGCCGGAGTAGTTCGGCAGCACCTCGGTGACACCGAACTCCATCGAGAAGTAGGCGATGCCCTTGATCTCCTCGGCCAGCTGGCTCTGGAACCACAGCGGCTTGCTCAGATATTCGCGCAGATCCGCGGCCGCCGCGTCCACCCGCGCGGTGTACTCCGCGTCGCCGGCGAGCTCGTCCAGCCGGGCCGCCGGCACCTCCCCGAGCATCCGCACCGGGTCGTGCGCGACCTCCCGCCACAGGGCGGGGTCGAGCGTCTCGAACAGGTCCTGCGTCGGCCAATGCCACGACCAGCGCAGATTGGTGGACAACTCGGCCAGGGCCGCGAGCCGCTCAGGCAGATGGGCCCGGACAGTGAATCTGCGCAGCGCTTTCACCCCGCGAACCCTACCGAACCCCCCAGGTCAGTGCAGACGCCGAGTGGCGCACCAGGTGGCGATCATTCGACGTTCACCGCAGCCATCCGCCACTCACTTGCCGGTCTTCTCGGCCAGTTCGGCGGCGTACTCGGGGCTGAACTGGTCGGCGTACGCCTCGGACGGGGCGATCTCCATGATCATGTCGAGCAGGACGCCGCTGGGGTCGGCGACGATGAAGTGGCGCTGGCCGAAGTCCTCCGAGCGGATCTCCAGTTCGGCTTTCATCCCGCCCTGCACGACCATCCGCTCCCACTCCGCGTCGACGTCGTCGACCTCGAAGTTCAGCAGCAGGCCCTGTACCGGCTTGCGGTAGGCCGCGGGCACGGTCGGGTGGGTGTAGTCGAGCAGTGCGATCTCGTCGGACCGTTCGCCCTGCTGCCGCCGCAGGCTGACGTACCAATCTGCCTCGAAGACGATCTCGAAGCCCATCCATTTGGTGTAGAAGTCGCGGCTCTCGGCGATCTTGTCGGTGCCGAGGACGGGGTAGTAGCCGGTCAGTTTCATGACGATTACCTTTCACGTACCGTTGGTATGTGAGCTAAGCTAGTTCACGTACCATCGGTATGTCAATGGGAGGATTCCGAATGGCGAGCACCCTGCGCACCCAGCAGCGCGAGGAGACCCGGCGCACCCTGCTGCGCGAGAGCCGCCGCCTGTTCGCGGCGAAAGGCTATGGCGCGGTGGGGCTCTCGGAGATCGTCAGCGCCGCCGGCGTCACCAAGGGCGCGCTGTACCACAACTTCGCCAGCAAAACCGAGGTCTTCCGCGCCGTCCTGGAACAGGTGCAGCACGAGGTCGGCGAACGCGTCGCCGCGGCGGCCGACGCCGAACCCGATCCATGGCGCCAACTACTCACCGGCTGCGAAACTTTCCTGACCGTCTGCACCGACCCCGACATCCAGCGCATCATGCTGATCGACGGCCCCGCCGTCCTCGGCTGGCACGAATGGCGGGCCCTGGACGAGGCGAGTTCCGCCCGCCACCTCGGGGAGGCGCTGCAATCCCTGATCGACGCGGAAATCCTTCCCCCACAACCGATCACACCCCTCACCCACCTGCTCTCCGGCGCGATGAACGAGGCCGCCCTCTGGCTGGCCGGCACGGACGACCCCCAGGCCTTGACCGAGACCACCGCCTCCTTGCGCCGGCTACTCGAAGGTCTGCGCTAATGCGGCGAGAAGGGTCGCCTGAAAAGCGATCGCGGGGATCTGACTACCTCAATTACCGTGCTGCCATGCATCCGAACGTCGAACGCGTGGCAGCTGTCCTCCGCGGGCACGGCGCGAGCGGGGAGATCGTCGAACTCGCCGAGCCCGCCCCCACGGCGGTGGCCGCCGCCGAGCTGCTGGGCTGTGAGGTCGGCGCGATCTGCAACAGCCTGATCTTCGCGGCCGACGGCGCCCCGTTGCTGGTGCTCACCAGCGGCGCACATCGAGTCGACACCGCCGCGGTCGCCCGCCTCGTCGGCGCGGCGAAGGTCGAGCGGGCCACGCCGGCGTTCGTACGGGAAGCCACCGGCCAGGCCATCGGCGGCGTCGCGCCCGTGGGTCACCCGGCCCCGATCCGCACACTGATCGACACCTGGCTCGACAAATACGACGTCGTGTGGGCGGCGGGCGGCCACGCCCACACTGTCTTCCCGACGTCGTACGCCGAACTCCTCCGGATCACCGGCGGAACACCGGGCGACATCGGCGCCACCGCCTAAGTCGCGCAACCTGCACAGTTCGCAGATCTCGATCAGCCCCGGTCGGCAAATCGTGCAGTTCCACCCGAGATCGGCCGAAATCGCCAGAGACTGCCGAAAATTGCACGATTCGCATGCCCGCGCGGGCAGTTGGCGGCGGCGAGTTGGGGCGGGCCGAAAATCGCTCGCGTGAATTCCGGCGGCATGACAGCATCGGGTGATGCCGCACTGGGTCGACGTGCTTCCCCAATTTCTGCTGGCCTGCCTGATCTTGGCTGTGCTGCCCGGGCCCGCGACAGCGCTGTTTCTGCAGCGCGCGGTGCGTGATGGCCGTACCGCTGGTTTGGCGGCGGTGGCGGGCAACGAGATCGGCGTATTCGCATGGACACTGGCGGGTGGCGCGGGATTGTCGGTGCTGCTGGTGGCCAACAGATTCCTCAACACCGCTGTGCATATTGTCGGCGCGCTCGTGCTGATCTGGCTCGGCGTCCAAGCCTGGCGCGGCGCGAAGGGCGACGGCGAGTTCGGGTCGACGGTCACGGGGCTGCTGCCCTCGGGGCGCACGCCCGCGTCGGCCTTCCGGGCCTCGCTCGTCTCGATCGCCGCGAACCCGAAGGCGGCGGTCTTCGGGCTCACAATCCTGCCGCAGTTCCTGCCGTCGACCGGTCCGGTGCTGCCGACGGTGCTGATTCTGGCGGTGATTCAGCTGGTCATCGACACCGCGTGGTGTGTCGGGATCGTGCTGGCGGCCGACAAGGCGGGTGGCTGGTTGCGGCGGGCCGGGATCCGGCAGCGGGTGGAGCGCGCGCTCGGGGCGATCTTGGTCGCGCTCGGCGTCGGTCTGGCCGCGGACGCACGCTGACACCAGCGCACCCGGTAGGTTGGTCGTCGTGACCGGCCGCATCGCCATCGATGACACCGCCCCATCCATCCCCGGCGGGTACCCGGCCAAGGCCGTGGTGGGTGAGGTGTTCCCGGTGCGCGCCGTGGTGTGGCGCGAGGGGCACGACGCGGTCGCCGCCACGCTGGCGGTGCGCGGGCCGGGGTCCTCGCGGGTCACCCGGATTTCGATGGCGCCGGACTACGAGCCGGATGTGTTCAACGCGGTGTTCGTCCCGCACCAGCCCGGCACCTGGACCTTCCGCATCGAAGGCTGGAGCGATCCGATCGCGACCTGGCGGCATGCGGTGGAGGCGAAGCTGGCCGTCGGGCAGAGCGCCGCCGACCTCGCGAACGATCTGGAACTCGGGGCGCAACTGTTCGAGCGGGCCGCCCAAGCTGTGCCGAAGAAACAGTTCGAGCGGCTGCGCGCGGCCGCGGCCGCACTGCGCGGCGACGAGCAGTTGCCGGCCCGGGTCGCGCCCGCGTTCACCGAGGAGGTCGCCGAGATCCTGCGCGCGGTCCCGTTGCGCGACATGGTGACCCGCGGGCCGCAGCACACCGTGCAGGTCGATCGGCATCGGGCGCTGTTCGGTTCCTGGTACGAGTTCTTCCCACGTTCCACCGGCGGCCGCGACGCGGACGGCAACCCCGTGCACGGGACCTTCGCGACCGCGACGAAGGAGCTGCCGCGCATCGCCGCCATGGGCTTCGACGTGGTGTATCTGCCGCCGATCCACCCGATCGGCGAGGTGAATCGCAAGGGGCGCAACAACTCTCTGGTCGCCGAGCCCGGCGATGTGGGTTCGCCGTGGGCCATCGGCTCCGCCGCCGGCGGGCACGACGCCATCCACCCGGAGCTGGGCACCGAAGCCGACTTCGCCGACTTCGTGGCTGCGGCAAAGCAATCAGGGCTGGAGGTCGCCCTGGACCTGGCCCTGCAATGCGCACCCGACCACCCCTGGGTGGCGGCGCATCCGGAATGGTTCACCACCCTGCCCGACGGCACCATCGCCTTCGCGGAGAATCCGCCCAAGAAGTATCAGGACATCTACCCGGTCAACTTCGACAACGACCCCGACGGTCTCTACGCCGAGGTGCTGCGCGTCGTCCGGCACTGGATCGCGCTGGGCGTCAAGATCTTCCGCGTCGACAACCCGCACACCAAACCCGCCGACTTCTGGGAATGGCTGATCGCGCGCGTGCGCCGCAGCGACCCCGACGTGCTCTTCCTGTCCGAGGCGTTCACCCGACCCGCCCGCCTCTACGGGCTGGCACGGCGCGGATTCACCCAGTCCTACACGTATTTCACCTGGCGCGTGCACAAGTGGGAGCTCGCCGAATTCGGCTACGAGCTCGCCGCGAAAGCGGACGAGGCCAGACCGAACCTGTTCGTCAACACCCCCGACATCCTGCACGAAAGCCTGCAACACGGCGGGCCCGGCATGTTCGCCATCCGCGCCACCCTCGCCGCCACCCTGGGCCCCACCTGGGGCGTCTACTCCGGCTTCGAACTCTTCGAGCATCAGGCGGTGCGCCCCGGCAGCGAGGAATACCTCGACTCGGAGAAGTACGAACTCCGCCCGCGGCCCTTCGCCGAAGCGGTGGCTCGCGGAGAATCCTTGGAGCCGTGGATAACTCGGCTCAACGAGATCCGCCGCAACCACCCCGCGCTACAGCAGCTGCGCTGCATCCATTTCCACCAGATCGACAACAACGCTTTGCTCGCCTACTCCAAGATCGACCCGGGTAGCGGGGACGCGGTTCTGGTGGTGATCAACCTGAATCCCTATGCGGCCGAACACGGTTTCCTGTCGCTGGACCTGCCCGCCATCGGCCGGGAATGGCACGACCACCCGGTGGTGACCGACGAGATCACCGGCGAGGAATACCACTGGGCGCAAAGCAATTACATTCGCCTGGACCCGTCCAAAGCGGTCGCCCACATCATCGCGCTGCCGCCGGTCCCGCAGCGGGCACGTACGGAGCTGGCCTACCGCAGGACCTTTCGGTGACGACCAGCCGCCGGGATCTGATGTTGCTCGCAGCGGGCACACATCCGGATCCGCATACGGTGCTCGGTGCGCATCCGCACCCAGACGGCACGATCGTGCGCGCGCTCCGGCCGCAGGCCGAGGCTGTCGCCGTGCGGGTCGGCGGCGTGGATCATCCGCTGAAGTCGTTGGGCCACGGCGTTTTTGCCGCGGTGCTGCCCTATCCGGAGTTGATGGACTATCGGATCCTCGCCACCTACCCGGGCGGCCCTGCGGTCCTGAGTGCCGACGGTTATCACTTCCTGCCCACAGTCGGCGAATTCGACCTGCACCTGATCGGTGAGGGCCGGCACGAACACCTCTGGGAGGTACTCGGCGCGCACCCCCGGCGCTACACCACCCTCGATGGTGCGGTGACCGGCACCTCGTTCGCGGTCTGGGCACCGAATGCCCGGGGCGTCACCGTATTCGGTGATTTCGACAGCTGGGGCGGCCATACCGCGCCGATGCGCGCGCTCGGCTCCTCGGGTATCTGGGAGGTGTTCGTCCCGGGGGTCGCGGTGGGCACGAAATACAAGTATCGGATCCATGGCGCGGACGGACGCACCGTCGATCACGCCGATCCGATGGCCTTCGCGACCGAGTTGCCACCCGCGACCGCCTCGGTGGTCACCGAGTCCAGTTTCGTTTGGCAGGACCAGGATTGGCTCGAGCGGCGCGCCGAGGTCGACCCCACCCGCGCACCGATGAGTGTCTACGAAGTGCACCTCGGCTCCTGGCGGCCCGGCCTGAGCTATCACGAAATCGCCGACCAACTGGTCGAATACGTACAAGAGGTCGGCTACACCCACATCGAACTGCTGCCCATCGCCGAGCACCCCTTCGGCGGCTCCTGGGGCTACCAGGTCACCTCGTATTACGCCCCCACAGCACGTTTCGGCTCCCCCGACGACTTCCGCGCCTTCGTCGACCGCATGCACGCCGCGGGCATCGGCGTGCTCCTGGACTGGGTACCCGCGCACTTCCCACGCGACGAATGGGCCCTGGCCCGCTTCGACGGCACCCCGCTCTACGAACATCCCGACCCCCGGCGCGGCGAGCAACTCGACTGGGGCACCTACGTTTTCGACTTCGGCCGCAACGAGGTCCGCAACTTCCTGGTCGCCAACGCACGGTACTGGCTCGAAGAGTTCCACATCGACGGCCTGCGCGTCGACGCCGTCGCCTCCATGCTGTACCTGGATTACTCACGCCCCGAAGGCGATTGGGAGCCCAACCGGCACGGCGGCCGGGAAAACCTGGAGGCCGTCGACTTCCTGCAGCAGCTCAACGACACCGTGCACCGCCACCATCCGGGCGTCGTCACCATCGCCGAGGAATCCACCACCTGGCCCGGCGTCACCCGCGGCACCGACGTCGGCGGTCTCGGCTTCACCATGAAGTGGAATATGGGCTGGATGCACGACACCCTCGGTTACCTGGGCCGCGACCCCATCCACCGGGCCTGGCACCACAACGAACTCACCTTCTCGCTCACCTACGCCTGGAGCGAGAACTACGTCCTCCCGATCAGCCACGACGAGGTCGTGCACGGCAAGGGCACCCTGTGGACCCGGATGCCGGGCGACGACTTCGCCAAGGCCGGTGGCGTGCGCGCCCTGCTCGCCTACATGTGGGCCCACCCCGGAAAGCAACTGCTGTTCATGGGCCAGGACTTCGGCCAGTTCCGCGAATGGTCACACGACCGCGGCCTGGACTGGCAGGAGCTGGAAAACCCGCTCCACCAAGGCATTACGACGACCGTCCGGGCCTTGAACCGGGTCTACCGCGCGCACCCGGCGCTGTGGACCCAGGACACCACCCCCGGCGGCTACTCCTGGATCGAAGCCGACGACCGCGACCGGAACGTTTTCGCCTTCCTGCGCCACGGCTCCGACGGATCGATGGTCGCCTGCGTCTACAACTTCTCCGGTGCAGAGCATGCCGAATACCGGGTCGGCCTGCCGACGACCGGCGAATGGAGCGAAATCCTCAACACCGACGCCATCGACTACGGCGGCTCCGGTCTCGGCAATCTCGGCGCGGTGAAAACCGAGGACATCCCCTGGCACGGCCGCCCCTGCTCCGCCGCTGTCACCCTCGCCCCCAACAGCGCCATTTGGCTCGCCGCGCCACCCGCCTGACCGCTTGAAAATTCGCCCTGCCAGCCTATTTCCGCGGCATCGGTACTGTGTCGATCATGCTCGTGTGGATCAACGGCCCGTTCGGCGGTGGAAAGACCCAGACCGCATACGAATTGCACCGCCGCCTGCCCGGCAGCGTCGTCTGTGATCCGGAAATGGTCGGCTTCGGCCTGCACCGCACGATGCCCAGGGAGCTACGCGGCGACTTCCAGGACCTCCCCGCCTGGCGGCAGGGCGTCTTCGAAGTCCTCGACCTGGTGCTCAACAAACACGACGGCGTGGTCATCGCCCCGATGACCGTCGTGAACCCCGCCTACTTCGACGAAACCGTCGGGCGGCTCCGCGAAACCGGCCACGACGTCAGGCATTTCGCCCTCCTGGCCGATCGCGAGACTGTTCGGCAGCGTCTGCGCGCACGCGGCGGCTTCGGTCTCCGCTTCGACAGCTTCGCCGTCGACCGCATCGACCGCTGCCTGGATGCCCTGCAACGCCCCGAATTCGCCGAGCACATCCAGACCGATCACATCAGCGTCAGCGAGGTGGCCGACCGCATCGCCACCGCGGCCGGCCTCACCCTCACCCCGAATACCGACGGCGCGCTCCGCACCCGCCTGCGCCGGGCGAAGGTCAGCCTCAGCCACATCCGCTTCTAGCCTCGCCCCGCCCCGCCAACGACTACGTACTTAGTACAGAGCGGCGGCAAGCTTACGACGGGCCGCGACGACGAAAGGCTCGGCCGCGTCGAACAATTCGAAGAGCTCCAGCAGGCGAGTCCGGGCCTTGGTGCGATCGTCGCCGGCGGTGCGCTTGATCAGTGCGATCAGGCGATCGAAGGAAGCCTCCGGACGCTGATTCAGCATTTCGACGTCGGCGGCGTCCAGCGCGGCATCGACATTCGCGGGATCCGCGTCGGCGGTGGCCACAATCGAGTCCGGGATGGACTGCGCGCGGGCCAGGAAGCGGAGCTGCCGCAGCGCGGCCTTGGCCTCTTCATTGCCCGGCTCGGCCGCGATGATCTCCTCGTAGGCCGCCTCCGCGCCGGCGAGGTCGCCGCGCTCCAGGGCTTCCTCGGCGGCGGTAAAGCGCGGGTCCTCGGGTTCCGGCTGCGCCTCGCCCTCGTCCCCGGGCAGCTTGCCCGCGACCGCGTCGATGACCGCGTTCAACCACTGCCGCACCTGCGGCTCCGGCTGCGCGCCTTCGAAATCGGCGAGCGGGCGGCCACCAGCGATCGCGACCACCGTCGGAATGCCCTGCACCTGCAGCGCCTGCGCGATGCGCATATTGCTCTCGGCCTCGACGGTGGCCAGCGCCCAGGCGCCGCCGTCTTCGACAACCAGGCGCTCCAGCGTGCGGACCAGCTCGACGCTGCCCGGGCTGCGCTGTGAGAACAGCGCCACCACCACCGGTACCTGGACGGACCGGCGCAACACCTTCGTCTCGAAATCCGCCTCGCCGACCGCGTAATCGCCGCCGGGCGCAGCGCCATCCGGCGCGGCAGGCGGCTGCTTCAAGCTGGACAGATCCACCGCACCGGACATTGCGGCGGCGACGGCGGGCGAAGGACGGCGTGGGGCAGGTCGATTCACGGTTTCCAGTTTGTCACGAGGAGACGGCGGTGGCTTCTTTGGATACCGAGCCGGGATCGCTCAGCTCACCCAACTGGCCGGTGCGCTGCGCCCAGACCTCGAAGATCACGGTGAACAGCGGCGGAATGCTGGACGCCAGCGCCAGCAGCGTGGTCTTCCAGTTCCACTTCAACTCACGCGCAGCGAGCAGCGCCGTCACCAGGAACAGCACGAAGATGATCCCGTGCACCGGCCCGAAGATCTTCACCCCGACCTCATTCCCGGGGTCAGGCAGGCCCAACCAGCTGTACTTGAACGCCATGCCGGTCAGCAGACCCACCCAGGAGATCGCCTCGAGCACAGCGATGAACCGAAACCGCTTCGCAACAGTGCTCAGGTCGAAAATATTGCCCATGGCCAACATTGTGCCGTATGCACTACGACATGTCGTAGTGGACCATGTCACAAGGGGGTAGCCGAGACCCTTATTGGTCTCGGGGCGGTTAGCCGGCCCTGATGATGAGGGCGTCGCCCTGGCCGCCGCCGCCGCACAGGGCTGCCGCGCCGATGCCGCCGCCGCGGCGCTTCAGTTCGAGGGCCAAGTGCAGGACGATGCGGGCGCCGGACATGCCGAGCGGGTGGCCGACGGCGATGGCGCCGCCGTTGACGTTCACCTTCTCGGGATCGATGCCGAGCTTGCGGGTCGACGCGATGCCGACCGCGGCGAAAGCCTCGTTGATTTCCACCAGATCCAGGTCGGCCGGGGAGATCCCCTCCCGCTCACAGGCTTTGGCGATGGCGTTGGCCGGCTGGTCCTGCAGGGTCGAATCCGGGCCGGCGACGACGCCTGCCTTGCCGATCTCCGCGATCCAGGTCAGGCCGAGCGACTGTGCCTTCTCCTTGCTCATCACGACCACTGCGGCGGCGCCGTCGGAGATTTGTGAGGCGGTGCCTGCGGTGATGGTGCCGTCCTTGCGGAACGCCGGGCGCAGCTTGGCCAGCGATTCGGCGGTGGTGTCGGCGCGGATGCCCTCGTCGGCGCTCACCATGATCGGGTCGCCCTTGCGCTGCGGCACCGCGACCGGGACCACCTCGTCGTCGAAGACACCGTTCTTCCAGGCCGCCGCCGCACGCTGGTGCGAGGCCGCCGCGAACGCGTCCTGATCCTCGCGGCTCACCGTGTCGGTGTCGTTGCGGGTCTCGGTGAGCGCGCCCATGGCCTGGTCGGTGAAGATGTCGTGCAGTCCGTCGAAGGCCATGTGGTCGAGCATGGTGACATCGCCGTACTTGAAGCCCTCGCGGGACTTCTCCAGCAGATGCGGGGCCTGGGTCATGGACTCCTGGCCGCCCGCGACCACGATCTCGTACTCGCCCGCGCGAATCAGCTGATCCGCCATGGCGATCGCGTTGATGCCGGAAAGGCACACCTTGTTCAGCGTGAGCGCCGGCACATCCATCGGGATGCCCGCGGCCACGGCGGCCTGCCGCGCCGGGATCTGGCCCGCGCCCGCGGTCAGCACCTGGCCCATGATCACGTAGTCGACCTGCTCGGGCGCCACGCCACCCTTCTCCAGCGCCGCCTTGATGGCGATGCCGCCGAGGTCGGACCCGGTGAAGCCTTTGAGGCCGCCGAGCAGCCGGCCGATGGGGGTACGAGCACCGGAGACGATGACGGTTGTGGTCACGACTAGACCTCGCTGTTCTGTGCTTTCCTGGGGAACTACTCCACGGTAACTGGTACGGCTGCCCCACAGGCAACCAGGGCAAGCTACCTTCAAGTAGTGAGCACAGCTTCAAATGAACACGGTTTCATCCCGGGGGACTACGTCATCGCCGTCGATCACGTCGGTATCGCGGTACCGGACCTGGACGCCGCCATCACCTGGTACGCCGAGAACCTCGGCATGATCGAGACACATCGCGAGGTCAACGAGTCGCAGGGCGTGCACGAGGCCATGCTTTCGCTGCCCGGCGCCGCGGACACCGCGACTGCCATCCAGTTGCTGGCTCCGCTCAACGCGGAGTCGACCATCGCCAAGTTCATTGATCGCAGCGGACCCGGCCTGCAACAACTGGCCTACCGCGTCACCGACATCGAAGCCGTCTCTACCTATTTACGGGATCGAGGTCTGCGTTTGCTGTACGACGCCCCCCGGCGCGGAACGGCCGATTCCCGCATCAATTTCATCCACCCCAAGGATGCTGGCGGTGTGCTGATCGAGTTGGTCGAGCCGAACCCGAATCTTACTCACTAGTACCAAGATCGAGGCCGGAAACTTCTTCGGAATCACATTCGCGGTCGAGTCACCATGACCTTCGAAGAGGCTGTAGTTTGTGTGCCATGTCGTCACCTGAGTCCGATCGCAATCGCTTCGTTGCACTGCCCTTCACCGTTGTGCGCAAGGGTTATGCGCAAGACGAGGTACGCAACTACTTCGACCGCTTCGACGCTGAACTAAGGGTCACCGCTACCGACCGGGATGCCGCCGCGGCGCAGGCCCGGAATCTCGCGAGCCAGCTGGAAGACGCTCGGGACGAGATCGACGAACTCCGGAAGGAGGTCGATCGGCTCTCCGTTCCGCCGACCACGGCGGAAGGCATGTCCGACCGTATCTCGCGCATGCTGCGCCTGGCCTCCGACGAGGCCTCCGAGGTCCGCGCCCTGGCGCAGGCCGAGGCCGCCGAGATGGTGTCGATCGCCGAGCAGCAGGCGACCGAGATGCGCGGCAAGTACGAGTCCCTGCTCGGGGAGACGAAGGAGAAGCGCGAGGCGCTCGAGATCGAGTTCGAGCAGACCCTCGCGAACGCGCGTACCGAGTCCACCAAGATCATCGAGGCCGCCCAGGCCGAGGCCGACCGTATCGGCAAGGAAGCCGACGCCAAGCGCAAGGCCACCCAGCAGGACTTCGAAGTCACCATGGCCGAGCGTCGCACCAAGCTCACCCGCGCCATGGAGGAGCTGGAGGCCACCAGCCGCGCCGAGGCCGCACAGCGGATCAAGGACGCGACCGACGAGGCCAACCGTCTCATCACCTCCGCCACCCAGACCTCCGACCGCAAGATCGCGCACGCCAAGGAACTGGCCGAGGAGATGCGCGTGCTGCGCGGCCGGGTCCTGGCCCAGCTGCTCGGCATTCGCGGCCAGCTCGACTCGGTGCCGGCCATGCTCGCGGCGGTCAACCGGGAAAGCGAACTGCTGGACGGCGTTCCGGATCAGCGCAAGTCGATCGGCGGCGGCAACAAGCAGGTCTCCGGTTCCCGCACCAAGGCCATCCCCGAGGTCGCGTCCGAGGACGAGGACATCGACGCCGACGAGCGCGAGAACGCTGACATCGCCTGACATCGGAACCACTCGGGCGACGACGCACGTGGGCGATGCTGTGACAACTACACAGATGCGGGACAGCGGCTGAAGCCGTAGTCCCACAAGATAATTCGATCGAAGGCCGCTCCCGCGAGGGGGCGGCCTTCCTAATTTCCAGAGGGTGGGTCGCGACCGTTTCACTGTCACATCTGTCCCGAAACCGACCCAGGTGTATGTGCCGGAAGTGGCCTACGGTATATCTAGAAACCAGAAGGCCCTTGCTCGTCCGATAGATGCGCCTGATGACAGCCCCGCCGCACGTTGACGATCAGGACCACCGTCTCGTGATGCGGCGGGTTTGGCGTCCATTCCAGCAGCCGCGGTGCCAGTGCCTGCGATCCTCTTCCCCGCCATACGTCGGCCAAGCGACGATATGGGCTACGCCAGGGAGGATTTCGTGATCGCAGCCGGGACAGCGGTAGGTCTTGGTAGCGCGGCTGCCGGGAATGGTGCGCACGACATAGGACTCACCGTCGGGGCCCTCGACGGACCTGCTGAGCTCGAATCCCGCCGGGAAACCCTCGCCCAGCGCGTCGCCACCGGACTTGGCGTTCCGTGAGTGCGCGCGTGGTTTCCGACGAGGCATACCTCAAGCCTAAATCCTCGCCCGAGAGCGCAAACCCTCGGCTACGCGTGACTGTGCGGGCCGCCGACGGCCGGACCGGCCTTGCCCTCAGAACAGACGGAATTCGGTGCTGTCCGTGCCGCGCAGGGCGTTGTAATCGAGGGTGAGGCAGCGGATTCCACGGTCCTCAGCCAGGGTTTTGGCCTGCGGCTTGATCTGCTGGGCCGCGAAAACGCCCGCGACCGGCGCCAGCAGCGGATCACGATTCAGCAGCTCCAGGTAGCGGGTCAGCTGTTCCACGCCGTCGATCTCACCGCGGCGCTTGATCTCCACCGCGACGGTGGCGCCGTCGGCATTGCGGCACAGGATGTCCACCGGCCCGATGGCCGTCATGTACTCGCGCCGAATCAGCGAATATCCCGGACCGAGCGTCTCGATGTGCTCGGCCAGCAATGCCTGAAGGTGCGCCTCCACACCGTCTTTCACCAAGCCGGGGTCGACGCCGAGCTCATGCGCCGAGTCGTGCTCGATCTCCTCGATGGTGATCCGCAGTTCCTCGCCGGCCTTGTTGGTCACCACCCACAGCGCCTTCGCGCCCTCGGGCGCGTCCCCGTCGCGTTCCTCCAGCCAGCACGGCGGGCTCATCCAGTTCAGCGGCTTGTAGGACCCGCCGTCGGAATGCACCAGCACCGAACCGTCGTTCTTGATCATCAACAGCCGCTTGGCCATCGGCAGATGGGCGGTAAGCCGACCGACGTAATCGACCTGGCAACGAGCAATCACAAGGCGCACCGGTCGAGTTTAGGCCCTTGCCGACAGCCCGCTCGACGCGCCCGGCAGTCGCCACGGCGCGCGCCGGAAATTCCCTGGCCCGACGGTGCGCGCACGGATTACGCTGCTCCGATGACCAGCGGATCCCTGTTCTGCAGTACCGAACTCGCCGCGCGCATCGAACGCGCCGAGACCGACCTGATCACCATGGGCAGCGCCGCGGCCGCGGAACGCCTGGGCGGCGGAGGCTTCACCGTCCCGCTGGCCGGCGGCGTGGCCTCCTTCGCCGAGCCGGGTTCGCCCCTCAACAAGGTGGCAGGTCTCGGCTTCGCCGGTACACCGACCACAGCGGAACTCGACGACATCGAAAAGCGCTACGCGGCCGCGGAATCACCCGTCCAGATCGAGCTGGCCCACCTCGCCGACCCGCCCCTCGCCGAACTGCTTACCGCACGTGGCTATCGCCTCGTCAACTTCGAGAACGTCCTCGGCATCCCCCTGCCCGACGCCACCACCAGCTCAGTCCCACCGGGAGCCATCGAAGTACGCCCCAGCGACGACACCGAATTCGATCTCTGGCTCGACATCGTCGCCGAAGGCTTCGCCCACCCCGACAGCCAAGGCGTCGCCTCCCACGAGGAATTCCCCCGCGACATCATCGCCAACGCCATGCGCGACCTCACCGCCGCCGCCGGCGTCCAACGCTACGTAGCAACCCGCGACGACCAAGTCGCCGGCGCCGCAAGCCTGCGCCTCACCAACGGAATCGCCCAACTCACCGGCGCAGCCACCCTCCCAGCCCACCGCCGCCAGGGCGTCCAATCCGCCCTGCTATCAACCCGCCTCGCAGTCGCGACCACCGCCGGCTGCGACATAGCCGTCATCACCACCCAGCCCGGCTCAAAGTCCCAGCAGAACGCCCAACGCCGCGGCTTCGCCCTCCTCTACACCCGCGCCATCCTCCTCAAGGACTAGACGAACAGTCGCAGGTGGGACATAGCCGAGGCGGAGGCCGAGTAGCCCCTCCGTGGTGTCCCACTCGACTACGTCAGGAAACGCAAAAAGGCCCCCAACCAATGGTTGGGGGCCTTTCGCAATGATGTTCCGGCGGTGTCCTACTCTCCCACACCCTGTCGAGTGCAGTACCATCGGCGCAGGTGGCCTTAGCTTCCGGGTTCGGAATGGGACCGGGCGTTTCCCCACCGCTATAGCCGCCGTAACTCTATGAAACCGACCGCGTCCTATCGCGGTCGTCCCGGCGAAAGCCGGGATCCAACCAATGCGATAGACGCAGTGTGTTGTTTCAGATACTGCACAGTGGACGCGTAGCTTCTTTGTTGGTAAGTCCTCGGCCGATTAGTACCAGTCACCTACACCCGTTACCGGGCTTCCAGTTCTGGCCTATCAACCCCATGGTCTGTGGGGGGCCTTAACCCATC